>DATJWM010000039.1:0-88439 GCA_035501255.1 Mycobacteriales bacterium
CCGCCTTCAGACCAGTGACGATCTCAGCGATGTCGATGGCACCGTCGGCGGTGCGCTCGATCGAGTCGACCGGCAGCAGCGGTGCGCGCACCATGTTGACGATCACCGCGCCCACTGGGAGACCGGTCTCGTGCAGGTCTCCGACGCCGTCGGCGGTCTCCTGGACCGGCATTTCCTCGAGGACCGTGACGAGGTGCACCGCGGTCTTCGACGATCGCAGCAGTGCCATCACGCTGTCCGCCTGGTTGTGGATTGGGCCCATCCGGGCGAGCGCCGCCACCTCGGTGTTGACGTTGAGGAAGCGCGCGATCCGACCGGTCGGCGGCGCGTCGAGAACGACCGCGTCGTAGAGCCGACCGCCCCCTCGCCGCTCTCGGGTGGCGGCCTCCATGACCTTGCCCGATAGCAGGACGTCGCGGACACCTGGAGCGATCGTCGTGGCGAAGTCGATGGCGCCGAGCTTTTTGAGCATCGATCCGGCCCGACGCAGGTTGTAGAAGTGCTCGAGGTACTCCAGCAGGGCGAGCTCGGGGTCGATGGCCAGCGCATAGACCTCACCACCGCCGCGGGCGGACGCGATCTTGCGCTCCTCGTAGGGCAACGGTGGTGTGTCGAAGAGCTGGGCGATTCCCTGACGACCCTCCACCTCGGCGAGGAGCACTACCCGTCCGCCTGCAGCGAGTGCGAGCGCCAGTGCTCCCGCGACCGTGGTCTTGCCCGCGCCACCCTTCCCGGTGACGACGTGCAACTTGACCGCAGGGAACTCGCTCACGACCTCGAGGGTAGGTGGGATCCCCCATCTCGCAGACCTGGAGCCGCGGCTCGCCCTGACGCGGGCTCGCGCCCTAGGGTTGACCCGTGCAGAAGTGGGAGTACGTCACTGTTCCGCTGCTTGTCCACGCGACCAAGCAGATCCTCGACCAGTGGGGGGCCGACGGCTGGGAGCTGGTCCAGGTCGTGCCCGGGCCGGGTGGCGGTGAGCAACTCGTCGCCTACCTGAAGCGCCCGCTGCCGTGAGCCGGGTTGAGGATCGGCTGCTCGAGCTCGGTCTGTCGTTGCCGCCCGTGGCTATCCCGCTCGCGGCGTACGTTCCCGCGGTCCGCCACGGTGGCCTGGTCTGGACCTCGGGCCAGCTTCCGATCGTCGACGGTGTGCTCGTTGCGACCGGGAAGGTGGGTGCCGAGGTCGATCCCGACGTGGCACCCGCGCTGGCGAAGATCTGCGCGCTCAACGCCCTCGCCGCGGTGCGGTCGGCCGTCGGTGACCTCGACGAGGTGATCCGGGTCGTCAAGGTCGTGGGGTACGTCGCCAGTGCCCCGGAGTTCACCGGGCAGCCGGCAGTCGTCAACGGGGCGAGCAACCTGCTCGGGGACGTGTTCAGCAGTGCGGGAACGCATGCCCGCAGTGCCGTCGGGGTCGCCGCCCTGCCGCTCGACGCTCCGGTCGAGGTGGAGATCGTCGTCGCCGTCGCGGAGTCCTGATGGTCGACGCCGCCGGGATCGAGAAGCTTGTCGGCAATGTGGCCGAGACGATCCGGCGGCTGGAACGCGGGGAGCAGCGCCCGACCGTGGCCCGCAATGCCTCGACAGTCATCCTTGCGCGTGACGGTGAGCACGGCCTCGAGATCTACCTGCTGCGGCGCGCGGCGTCGATGTCCTTCGCCGCCGGCGCATTCGTCTACCCCGGCGGCTCGGTCGACGAACGCGATTGCGACCTCGCCGACGGGGCGTGGGTGGGACCACCCCCGGCTCAGTGGGCCAGGACCTTGAGCTCCAGCGAGGCGGTGGCTCGCGAGCTCGTGTGTGCGGCGGTGCGCGAGACGTTCGAGGAGTCAGGGGTCCTGCTGGTCGGCCCGGATGCCGAGCGGGTGGTCGAGGACCTCAGTGGTGCGGACTGGGAGGCGGATCGGCTCGCCCTGCTCGATCGGTCGGTGTCGATGGCGGAGTTGCTGACGCGTCGCGGACTCGTGCTGCGAGCGGATCTGCTGTTTGCGTGGGCGCACTGGATCACGCCCGACGTCGAGACCCGGCGGTTCGACACGCGCTTCTTCTTGGCCGCGTTGCCGGACGGCCAGCGCACCCGGAACGTCGGGGGTGAGGCTGATCAGGTCGCGTGGGTGCGCCCTGGGGAGGCGGTCGCGGCGAGTGAACGCGGCGAGATGCTCCTGATGCCGCCCACCCTCACGACCTTGCGCGAGCTCGCCGGGTTCGCCAGCGTCGCAAACCTGCTTGCGGTCGCGCGCACTCGCGATGTCGTCACCGTCCATCCGAAGCTGATCATCGACGACAACGGCAAGGTGGCGTTCCTCACCCCGGATGACCCGCGCTACCCGGGGAGCCTGCCCGGATGAGCAGGCTCGAGCCCGTGACGAGGACCGCGTCGAGACTCCTCGCCCCTAACCCCGGCCCAATGACTCTCGAGGGCACCAACACCTGGATCCTGAAGGATCCGGAAGGACCGAGCCGGGTCGTCGTCGACCCCGGACCGCTCGAGGACGGGCACGTCGAGGAGGTTGCTGCGCTCGGGCCGATCACGCTGATCGTGCTCACGCACGGCCACTTCGACCATTGCGAGTCGGCACCGCTCCTGCACGAGCTCACCGGCGCTCCAGTGCTCGCGTGGGATCCCGCGTTGTGCATCGCCGCCGAACCGCTGTCGCAGACGACACAACGCAGTGCGCTCGGGGGGCTTGAGTGGCTCACGTATCTGACGCCGGGCCACAGCAGCGACTCGGTGTCGTTCCTGCTCGAGGCCGACCGGGCACTGCTCACCGGCGATACCGTGCTCGGGCGTGGCACTGCGGTGATCGCTCATCCGGATGGCGAGCTCGGCGCGTACCTCGACTCGCTGCAACGGTTGCGAGACCTCGCCGCCACTGAGGTGGACATCGTCCTGCCGGGCCACGGGCCGGTGGTGGACCGTCCGATCGAGGTGCTCGATTACTACATCACCCACCGGCACGAACGCCTTCAACAGGTGCGAGACGCGCTCGCCGCCGGCGCGAGCATCGATGACATCGACTCGGTCGTCGAGATCGTCTACGCCGATGTCGACCGGTCGCTGTGGCCCTACGCCACGCTGTCGCTGCGCGCCCAGCTGGACTACCTGCGTGAGGCGGGATCGTGACGAGCGAGTCCGCGGCGGGTCCACGCAGCATGGCGATCCCCGAACCCGGTCCGATCGTCTGCCCCGTCTGCGGCACGCCCACGGTCGAGGGTGCGCGGTTCTGCTTCTCGTGCGGGGCGATGCTCGACGCCGCTGCGATCGCCGCCGACATCAACACCGAGCGCCGGGTGGTGACGGTGTTGTTCGGCGACCTTTCCGACTTCACCGCCTGGGCGGAGGACGTCGACCCGGAGCGGGTCGGGATCGTCACGGATCACGTCCTGGCGGTGCTTAGCGACGTCGTGAACGACTACGGCGGCACGGTCGACAAGCTCACCGGCGACGGGATCATGGCCGTTTTCGGCGCGCCGACGGCGCACGAGAACGACCCCGAACGCGCGGTGCGCGCGGCGCACGAGATGCAAGCGGCGGTGCGTCGACTGACGAAGGAGGGCAGCCGGAGCGACCGGCTGATGGGCCTGCGGGTCGGGTTGAACACCGGGGAGGTGCTGGCGGGCATTCAGGCATCCCGGGCGTACACGGTCGTCGGCGACACGGTCAACACCGCTTCGCGGCTGTCGGACGCGGCCAGTGTCGGAGCCGTGTACGCCGGTCGAGCAACCGCGATGGCAACGATGTCGACCGCGACCTGGCGCTCGCTGGAACCGTTGCGGTTGAAGGGAAAACGCGAACCCGTCCCTGCGTACGAGCTGGTGGGATTGCGCCCACCCGGTGCCGCGAGACTCGGCCTGGGCGAGGAGACCCCGTTCATCGGACGCGACACGGAGTTCGCTCAGCTCGCGGCCCGCCTGCTGGAGGTGGTCGAGCGGGACAAGCCAGCCTCTGTCGTCGTCACCGGCGAGGCCGGAGTGGGCAAGACCCGCCTGGTGCTCGAGCTCGCCCAGTTTGCCGGCGGCCTTCCCGACGTCCGGGTGTTGTGGGGCCGCTGCTCGCCGTACGGCGAGAGTCGGGAGCTGTCCGCGCTCGCCGAGTGGATGCGGACGGTGTTCGGAATCGTGGAAGAAGACGACACCGAGGCTGCGATTGCACGGGTGCGGCGCACGCTGTCCCGGCTCGCGCCGCGAAGCACCGGGCGGCCGATCAACTCCTCCACGACCGACCGGCTGCTTGCGTTGCTGGGTCTGGTCGAGTGGTCGCAGGTGGGGCCTCGGGACAACGCGACTCCCGGTGCAGCGGAGTTGCTGGAGGATCCGACCGTTGAGGCGGTCGTCGCGGTCCTTGCCGCTGTGGCCGCCGAGGGTCCACTTGTGCTCGTGATCGACGATGCACACTGGGCCTCCGGTGATCTGCTGGGTGCAGTGACCCGCCTTGCCAATGAGGTGCTCGGCGCCGTGCTGTTCGTCACCGTCGGCCGGGCGGAGCTGCTCTCCGCGTCGTGGTGGGACCGGATGCCGGATGCTTCGGTGTTGCCCGTCACCCCGATGGACGACGCAGCCAGCGGTCGATTGCTCGCCGCTTACCTCAGCGGGGCCGAGCTCGACCCAGCAACTCGCGAGCTGCTTCTCGACCGCGCGCAGGGCAACCCGTTCTTTCTGGCGGAGATGCTGCACCTGCTCGTTGATCGCGGCTTGCTGAACCGCGACGGCGAGGGCTGGCAGCTCACCGGTGACCTGCCGCGCGACGTGCTTCCCGCGGGAGTTCAGGCGGTGCTTACCGCCCGGATCGACGGCTTGTCGCCGGCGGCGCGCACCGTGCTGCGCGACGCCGCGATCATGGGGAATCGATTCACCGCTGAGATGCTTCGGGCCCTGGCGACGACGCCGGACGACGGGACCGACCCCATTGCCGACGCGGTCGAGGAGCTGCTCGCTCGGGGGATCGTGCACGTCATTGGGGGAGGCACCGAGGCGCACCCGCACTACGCGTTCGCCCACGCTCTCATTCGCGACGTCGCCTACGCAGGGGTGCCCAAGGCCGAACGTGCGCGGCGGCACGCGCGGGTCGCGCGGTGGGCGATCGGAGGCCTGCACTGGTCGACGGGTGAGACGGATGCGTTCGTGGCCGCGCAGGCCGAACAGGCGATCTCGCTCGCCGAGGAGATGGACCTTCCGCCCCGGGACCGGGCCTGGTCGGCGCGAGTGGTCGGGTTCGGCGCGTTGAGCCGGCTGGGCGAGGCCGCGCTGGCCCGCGATGACAACACCCGCGCCGACACGTTGCTCACCCGCGCTCTCCGGATCGCCGGCGGTGAGGTGTCGGACGGTACCCAGGCGAAGGTGCTCGTCCGTCGGGCCGCGGCCCGGCTGTCGCTGCGTCGGATCGAGGAGGCCGAGGCGGACCTTGACAAGCCGCTCGCGTCGCGCGACCTCGGGACCCGGGCCTCGGCCCTCGTGGTTCGCGGGGAGATCATGCGGCGCTCGGGTGACGACACGAGGGCGGCCGAGCTGTTCGTGTCGGCGCTTGCCGCCGCGAGCGAGTCCGGCCAGGACCGAGTGACGGCGGAGGCGTTGCGCCAATTGGGGTTGTTGGCGTTCGTCGCCGGTGATCTGCGCACGGCCGACCTCCGGTTCGGTCAAGCCTTGGACCTGGCGGAGCGGATCGGCGACCGCCGCGGAGCCGGTTGGGCGCTTCAGCATCTCGCCTGGAGCGCCACCAGCCGCGGGGACTACGCCGAGGCCGAGCAGCGCCTCGCGGCCGCGTCGGACGTGTTCGCCGCGCTGGGCGACGACGGTGGGCTGTCGTGGTGCGCGGGGACGGAGGCGTTCGTCCGCCTGCTTCAGGGCCGACTGGAACAGGCCCGCGATCTCGCCCAGGGTCTGCTCCCGTTTGCGCGGAGTCTGAGCGATCGCTGGGGTGCCGCGGCGTGCCTGACGATCGATGCGCTCGCGGCCGGTGAGCTCGGACTCGTGACCACCGCACTCGAGGAGGCGGCCGCGGCGTATGAGGAGTTTCACGCGTTGTCGAACACCTGGGGGGAGAGCGTCGCCGCGCTCGCCGAGGGGATGGCCTTGCGGGGCGCCGGTCGAGCGCAGGAGGCGATCACCCGGCTCGAGTTCGCCGCTCAAGTAGCCAGTCGCGACGGTCACGTGCTCCAGGCGGCGGTCGCGCTCGGGTACATCGGGTACTGCCATCTTGACCTCGGCGACTCCGTCGGCGCGGAGGAGATCGCCACCCGGGCGTTGGCCTCGCTGGAAGGGATCGGCGTCCGGCCGGGTGCGCTTGTCGGGGTGCGGGTGTTGCTGGCCCAGGCGCTTCGTCAGCGCGGGGAGACCGATCGCGCCCTCACCCTCCTGCGGGAGGCGCAGGTCGTCGACGACGCGTCGCTGTCCTTTCCCCGCCGTCAGGCGCTCGCGCACCTGGCCGGCGTCCTGCTCGAGCGCGGTGACGTGGGCGAGGCGGTCGGTGTCATCCAGCAGGCGATGGCCGTCCCGGCCGAGGATCTGCGGTCGCGGATCGTGGCCTTGCGGGTTCTCGGTGCCGTGCTGTCGAGAAGCGGCGACCTGCCCGCAGCCCGCTACGCCCTGCGCCAGGCGGTGGCCCTGGCCGGTTCGACCGAGATGCAGGCGGAATTGCCCGCGTCGCGGCGAGCGCTCGACGCGCTTCCCGCTGCCTCGTAGCGGTTACCGCGCGCGGCGCGCGAGTCGCTCGGGTTCGAGGAGTACGACGCTGCGACCCTCGGTTCGCAGCCAGCCCCGGTGTGCGAACTCCGACAGCGCCTTGTTGACGGTCTCGCGGCTCGCGCCGACGAGTTGGGCGAGCTCCTCTTGGGTCAGGTCGTGGCGCACCCGGGTGCCGTCGCCCTCCGGCACGCCGAAGCGCTCCGCCAGGTCGAGGAGCGCCTTGGCCACCCGCCCGGGTACGTCGGTGAAGACGAGGTCGGCCATCGCCTCGTTCGTCCGCCGCAGCCGGAGGGCGAGGGCCTGGAGTAGGTGAACCGCGACTCCTGGGCGCTCGATGAGCAGCGGCCGGAGGTCGTCGTGGTCCAGCGAGGCCAGGACGGATTCCGTCACGGTCGTCACGGTCGCGGTCCGCGCTCCTGGGTCGAACAGCGAGAGCTCGCCGAACATCTCGGTCGCACCGAGAACCGCCAGCAAGTTTTCTCGACCGTCGGAGGCGGCCCGCGAAATCTTGACCTTGCCCTCGAGCACGACGAACAGGCGATCGCCGGTATCTCCTTCCCGGAACACCACGTGCCCGCGCGCCAGGGTTCGCCGGGTCATGGCCGCTTCAAGGGAGGCCGCCGACTCCTCGTCCAGGGCAGCGAACAGCGGCGACTGAGCGAGCACACCCTCCACGACGGCCTCCGACCCGAGATCGTGTCTGCGAGTCTGCCCTACCCGCCTGTCCGGGAACCGCTATGGGGCGGGTCAGCGTCGCACGGCGTTGGGCGGGTTCGACCGGTTCGGCAGTGCCGACAAGCACAGGTCCGGGTCCTCCCGGTAGCGCGCGATGAGCTCGGCGGTCGCGGTCGCGAGCCGGCGGTGCAACGCGGCCCGGTACGCCGACAGTTGGCTCTCGGCCTTGATCAGATCGTGGATCAACGCGGCGTTGAAGGTGTGGTCACCCTTGACCGGCTCATTCGCCCACAGCGAGGCGAGGTCGGGCAGTGGCGGCATGTCGTCGACCGGCAGGACGCTGAGCAGCGCCGATCGGCCGCTGCCCATCCGGCCCTCGGCGAAGACATCACGCAGGTCCTCGACACTCGCGCTCTGACCGCTGTCGGTGGCTCGGACGAGGTCGAGGCGTGCCTGAATGATCCGTCGCCAGTACGACACCCGGCCCTCTTCGCTGGTGAGGGTGGTGCGGTAGCTGCGCAGCCCATCGAGGGACAGATGGGCGAAGTCAGGGCTGCGCTCAGGCGGGACCGTCAGTCGGTCCGCCGTCGGCCGGTTGGGCATGATCACTCTCCGCTGCTGTTACTCGCGGATCGGCCGCGATTCCGGGCTGCTTGAGGTGAACGGGCCGCCCGTCACCCCTATGGACTAGGCATCAGACACCCGCCGTACGCTCGGTGATGTGGCGCCACCCGAATCTCGTACGGCCCTGGTGCGTCGGGCGAGACGGATGGACCGCATCCTCACCGAGACCTATCCGGACGCACATTGCGAGCTGGATTTCTCCTCACCGCTGCAGCTCCTGGTCGCCACCGTGCTCTCCGCGCAGTGCACGGACAAGAAGGTCAACGAGGTCACACCGGCGCTTTTCCGTCGTTATCCCGACGCTGCCGCCCTCGCGGGCGCGGATCGCGTCGAGATGGAGAACATGATCCGTCCGACCGGGTTCTTTCGCGCAAAGACCACGAGCCTGATCAACCTCGGACAGGCGCTGACGGAACGGTTCGGCGGCGAGGTCCCCGGCACGCTCAACCAGCTCGTCACCCTCCCCGGAGTGGGCCGTAAGACCGCGAACGTTGTGCTTGGCAACGCGTTCGGTATCCCGGGTATCACCGTCGACACACATTTCGGTCGGCTCGCCCGCAGATTCGGCTGGACGGCGCAAGATGACCCCGTCAAGGTCGAGCACGAGGTGGGATCGCTGTTCGACAAGCGGGTCTGGACCGGGCTGTCGCATCGGATGATCTGGCACGGGCGGCGCGTGTGTCACTCGCGGAAACCGGCCTGCGGCGCCTGCCCGCTCGCCAGGTTGTGCCCGTCGTACGGGCTTGGTCCGACCGATCCCGTGCTCGCGACCAAGCTGTTGAAGCCGGCCTCGCAGATGGCCGCGACGCGATGACCGCCCGCCGCTTGGTTGGGGTGGCCGGCGTCGCGGCGCTCGTGGTCAGCCTGGTGACGGCCTGCTCGGGGCAGAGCAGCTCCGGCGGGGCGACGAAGGGCCCGAGCACGGCAGCATCGAAGGCCCAGATCCGCGCGGCGCACCTCGAATCTTGCCCGTCGTCCTCTTCCGAGGTGGTCTCCGGCGGTTTGCCGAACCTCACGCTGCCCTGCCTCGGCCAGGGCCCGGATGTCCATCTGGCCGGCCTCACCGGCAAACCGACGGTGGTCAACGTCTGGGGATCGTGGTGCACCGAGTGCCAGAAGGAGGAGCCTTACCTCACCACCGCTTACGACGCGCTGCGCCACAAAGTGCGCTTCCTCGGGGTCGACTCGGTCGATGAGGCCGACAGCGCGATCAACTACGGCATGCGTGGAGTGAATCCTCCAATCCGCTTCCCGTCGGTGTTCGACCCGGATCACAAGGTGCTCAACGGGCTGCACTTCGACGGGACGCCGTTGACCGTGTTCGTGGACGCGACCGGGCGGATCGTCGGGAAGAACTACGTTGCCTACCGGAGTACGGCCGCGGTTGAACGTGACGTCTCCAAATACCTGCACGTTTCGACGTGAACACCACCGCGAACCACGACGCGAGTGCGCCACCCGAGTGGCTGCGTGGGCTGATCGAGGCGTTGCGGCATCCGGTGGAGGTGCCGTTCCGGACGCCCCCAGCCGACAGCCGGCCCGCGCGTCGCTCAGCCGTGCTCGCCCTGTTCGGTGAGGGTTTGCATGGCCCGGACGTGCTCCTGCAGCAGCGCGCCGCCGACATGCGCAGCCACCCCGGGCAGCCGGCGTTTCCAGGGGGAGCGATCGACCCCACCGATGACGGGGAGGTTGGTGCCGCGCTTCGGGAGGCGCAGGAGGAGACCGGACTCGACCCGGCCGGCGTCGACGTGCTGGGCGTCCTGCCGAACCTGTGGATCCCGGCGAGCGACAACGTCGTGACGCCGGTCGTGGCGTGGTGGCGGGAGCCGAGCGATGTTCGCCCGGTCGACCCGGCAGAGACGGCCGCGGTTGCCCGGGTGCCGGTTGCCGATCTGGTCGACCCGGCGAACCGGCTCGTGGTGACCCACCCGTTGGGCTACGAGTCGCCGGCGTTCGAGGTCGCGGACATGCTCGTGTGGGGATTTACGGCGGGGGTGCTGAGCTGGCTGATCTCCCTCGCCGGGTGGGAGCTGCCGTGGGACCGGACCCGCACGGCAGCGTTCCCGGCCGTGCCGGACCGCCCGACGAGCTGAGCGGCGGATGGATCTCCTCGACCTGATCTTGATCGCGGTGTGCGTCGGGTTCGCGCTGGGCGGGTATCACCAGGGCTTCCTGGTCGGGGTGTTCTCCTTCGCCGGGTTCCTCGGCGGTGGGATGCTCGCCGCGAAGTACGCGGACTCACTGCACTCCGTTCTGCCGTTCGGCACCGACCCTGCGCCGTTCGGCTTGCTGTTCGTGCTGCTCGGTGCGGTGCTCGGCCAGTTGCTCGCCACCCTGCTCGCCACCTCGCTGCGGCGTGAGATGCGGTGGCGGTCGATGCGAATGGTCGACTCGGTCGCCGGTGCGACCGTGAGCGTCCTGTCCGTCCTCCTCGTCGCCTGGCTGATCGGCACCGCACTCGCTCACAGCTCCCCCACGGGGGTGTCCAAGGAGGTACGCCACTCGACGGTGTTGCGCGGGGTCGACACCGTCATGCCGTCCTCGGCCCGCACCTGGTTCGGGTCGTTCCGACGGCTGCTCGACCAGGACGGACTGCCGGAGGTGTTCGGTGGCATCGGTCCTGATGACATCGAACCGGTGGCGCCGCCCGATCCCAGCCTGGTGCGGATCCATGCCGTGCAGGTCGCCGGACGAGACGTGGTCAAGATCACCGGCTTCGCCCAGTCGTGCTCCCGTCGACTGGAGGGCAGCGGGTTCGTTTACGCCAACGACAGGGTGATCACCAACGCCCACGTCGTCGCCGGCGTCAGCGATCCCACGGTTCAGACCAATGACGGGTTGACCGCGACCGCGCGGGTCGTTCTCTACGACCCGCAGCGCGACATTGCGGTGTTGCGGGTCCCGGGCCTGAACCGGGCGGGTCTGACATTTGCCGGCCCGCTGGCTCGCGGGCATAGCGCGGTCGTTGCCGGCTATCCCGAGGACGGGCCCTTCTCGGCGAAGGCAGCGCGGGTGCGCGGGGTGCAGAACGCGAGCGGGCCGGACATCTACCAGAACCGCGAAGTGAGCCGGCAGATCTACTCCCTCTACGCACAGGTGCGCCCGGGCAACTCGGGAGGCCCGCTTCTGACACCGGCCGGTCAGGTGGCAGGCGTCGTGTTCGCGGCCGCCGTGGATGACCCGCACACCGGGTACGCCCTCACCTCCGCCGAGGTCGCACCGGACGCTGCCGCCGGCCGGCACGCGACCGCCGCGGTGTCCACGCAGGGGTGCGACTGAGACCCGGACGCGATGGGGTGGTTCCGCTCACCGAAGCAGTGGGGGTGGGTGCTCGCAGCGGGTGAGGTCGGTGAGGGTGGCCGCGATCCACTCGCGAATACCCGCGACGTCGACGTCGTACGGCGGATCCGGTTCGTAGGTGGCCAAGGTGTCCATGGCGCGGGTCAGGACCGCGACCGCCCCGGCAGGGTTGGCGCGACGGGCGTGGGTGACCCCCACCGCGAGCTGAGCGAGGCCGCGCCAGAGCCCCCGCGGCGAACCGCTGGTCGCCTTCCAGCACTCCTCGAAGACCTCGTGGGCGGCGAACGGACGGTCCTCGCGAAGGAGGGCCTGACCCCGAAGCAGGGCTGCGCGCGGGTCGAGCGCACCGGTGGGATCCCCGGCCGGGACGGTGCCGGTGTGGGCCGCCCCGGGCCGTCCCAGCTGGTCGCGTTCCCGAGCATTGCGCGGTCGTCCCTGAGCGTCGCGATCGCGTTGGGGCCGGTCGGTCACCCGCTCTTGCACCACCGCAGGATTTCGCCGGTGATCAGATCCGGAGCCTCTTCCTGCGGGAAGTGGCCGACCCCCTTGAGGAGCCGCCACTCGTAGTCCGCCGAAACGTAGCGGCCGGAGCCCTGAGCGGTGTTCGGCACTACGCACGAGTCGAGCTCGCCGTGCAACGCCAGCGTCGGGACGGTGATCGGTTCCTGCATCATCCGCCGGTAGGGGCGGCCGTCAGAGCGGCGCAACAGCGAGCGCATCGACCAGCGGTAGTACTCCAAGGCGCGGTTCGGGACGTGCAGGATCTGCATCGCGTCGCGGTAACGCCGCTCGGCGAGCGCATCCGGAAAGCCGGGACCACCCCAGCGGTGCAGCAGGTCCGCGACGTTCTCGGCGTCGTTCTCGACCAGCCAACGCTCGGGCGCCCAGGGCACCTGGAATCGGACGAGGTGCCCGCTGGCCCGCCGCTGATCGCCGTCGCCGCGGAGCGCGGGCAGCCAGCGCAATGGGTGCGGGCCGGACAGGACCACGAGGCGGGACACGATCGCGGGGTACGCCGCGGCCATCGACCAGCCGACCGTTGCCCCCCAGTCGTGGCCCACCACGACTGCCTGACCGACGCCGAGGGCACGGATCAGTCCGGCGATGTCGGCGGCGAGGGTGGGGGCGTCGTACCCACGCGGTGGCTTGTCGCTCGCGCCGTACCCGCGCAGGTCGGGAGCGACCACGTGAATGCCGGCGTCGGCGAGCCCGCTGAGCTGGTGCCGCCACGACCACCAGAACTCGGGAAAGCCGTGGAGGAGGACGACGAGCGGTCCCGCCCCGGCCTCGGCGACGTGCAGGCGGATCCCGTTCGCGTTGACATCTCGGTGCACCCACGGGCCGTCGTGCAGGACGGTCGACTCCTCGATCAGCGGTCGTTCGGAGGGCACGCGCTCACCATCGCACGCACGCGCCCAGCCGTCACGAGGCTCGACGTGGGTGCTTGACCCAGGCGACGGTCTCGGCGGCAGCGGCCTTCGCTCGCTCCGGTCCCTGCAGGTGCTTCAACCGGCCGACCCCGGTGGCGAGAAAGATCGCGGTGAGGACGACATACACCCCGGCCATGCAGAGAAAACCGGCCCACAGCGGGATGTCGAGACCATCGGAGAAACCGAAAGCCCCGGCGAAGGAGGCCAGGAGCACGGTGAAGAACCCGAAGAGGCCGGCCGCGCTCAGCAACCCGATCCCCGTCCCCGCCTTCGCGGCGGTTGCGCTGAGCTCTGCTTTGGCGAGCTCGATCTCCTTGTGGATGAGCACCGAGACGTCGCGGGTTGCGGTGGCGACGAGCTCGCCAAGGGTCTGCTCCGCGACCGGAGTGCCAGTGGTCTCCTCGATCCGGGTCGATGCCACGACGATCTCCTTCGCCTCGCCTCTGCTCGAACGGCAGAGTTCATCCAGATGTGCACGGTCCGGCCGTGCCTGCCAGTGTGGCGGTTGCCGCGGTACCGCGCTACCGCGGGCGGTCTACTGTCGGGCGTTGCGCGCAACCTTCCAGCCGGCCGCGGCCGCGACGACGGCCGCTCCAGCAAGGCCCACCGCCACCTGTTGGCGACCAGAGCCGGGGATCTTCGGGAACCGAGATCGAAGCGGCACCGGGTTGTCGAAGTCGAGAATCGGCCAGTTCCGCTCGCCTGCCTGCTTGCGCAACGCCTTGTCGGGGTTGACCGCAAACGGGTGACCGACCGTCTCGAGCATCGGAACATCGGTCCCGGAGTCGCTGTAGGCGTAGCAGTCACCCAGGTCCCAGCCGTGTTCGGCGGCGAGTGCGCGCATTGCGGTCGCCTTGTGCGGACCGAAGGCATAGAACTCCACCTTGCCGGTGTACTTGCCCTCCTGCACCACCATTCGGGTGGCGACAACGTGGTCAGCCCCAAGAATCTCCCCGACGGGTTGGACGATCTCCTCGCCGCTGCTGGAGACCAGAACGATCGCGCGCCCGGCGGCGCGATGGTCGTCGATCAGCGCGGCGGCCTCGTCGTAGATCAGCGTGTCGATGAGGTCGCCCAGCGCGCCGCTCACGACCTCGCGGACGGTGTCGGCCTCCCAACCGGTGACCATGCTCACCAGGTCGGCTCGCATTCGATCCATCTTGGCCTCGTCGACCCGACCGAGGTGATAGACGAACTTTGCGTACGCCCCTTTGACGATGTCCCGGCGGCTGATCATGCCGGCGGCATAGAACGTCTTGCCCAGGGCGAGCGTGCTCGACGTGGCGATGATCGTCTTGTCGAGATCGAAGAAGGCCGCCGCTTCGGACATACCGTCGCAGGATATCGACCCAGATTGGGCTGAACGGGTGAACTCTCGCCTAACTCCGCACGACGATGTTTTGCGGACAACCCAGGCGGGCACGACATGGGGTGTCGACGGCCGATGACCCGTAGACGGGTTCGACTCACCCCCCCGGAGTCGAATCTTGTGGAGGCCCCCGCTTAACCCCCCCAAGCGGGGGCCTTCCTATGCCCGGGGCCGGTCGCGGGCATGACCGGTTGTACGCCCGTCGGCCGGACCGGCCCGTCCACAGCGCGAACAGACTGAGCAGCTTGTCCCCAGCTTCGTCGCGGGCGCACCGAAGGCCGGTCGCGATGTCCACCCTTCGGTCATGGCTGGTTCGAGACGAATCCTGTTCGTCTGCGGCCGGGTCGAGGCCCGGTCCGCGATGATCCGGCTGGCGGCCCTCGCCGGGGCGGAGCTCGACGTCACCACTGAGGTGGACGGCCTGCAGGCCGCCTGGCGGAGTGCCGCGGTCGTGGTCGTCGGCAGCGATCTGGCTGCGGCCGTTGCCGTCACCGAGCCGCCGCGCCGCGAGGGTGTCATCGTTGTGGCCGACGATGCCGAGTCGGCCGAGGTCTGGCAGCTCGCGGTCGCACTCGGCGCAGCCGGGGTCTACCAACTGCCACGCGACCAACACGCTGTCCTCGACGTGGTTGGCGCCACGCTCGACGGGCCGATCGAGGCGGCGCCGATCATCGCCGTGATCGGCGGGTGCGGTGGTGCGGGTGCCTCCACGCTCGCGGCGGCACTCGCGCTGACCAGTGCCCGAGCACGGCCGACGGTGCTGGTCGACGCCGACCGCTACGGCGGGGGAATCGACGTCCTGCTCGGCGCTGAGCAATGTGAAGGTGCGCGCTGGCCGGAGTTGTCCGGCGCGCGTGGCCACCTTGAGGCGCAGGCCTTTGCCAATGCGCTGCCACGAGTCGGGAGCCTCGCCGTGCTCTCCCAGGATCGTGGTCATCCGCAGCCCGAGATCGACCTGGAAACCGCCGACGCGGTCGCTGCTGCCGTTCGCCGCGCCTTCGCCGCCGTCGTCGTCGACCTGCCACGCCACGGTGACCCGGTCGCGTCGCTGTTCGTGGCGCGGGCTGAGGCGGTGCTTCTCGTCGTCCCGGCCACCGTCCGCGCAGCTGCGGCCGCCGCGGCAGTAGCGGCATCCGTCGTCGCGCAGGGTGGGGTGCCGTCGCTTGTGGTGCGCGACGCCGGTCCGCAGCGGCTCGGGGTCGAGGAGATCGCGAGCGTGCTGGGGCATCCGGTCGGCGCGATCCTGCGCAGCGAGTCATGGGTGATGACGGCCGCCGAGCGCGCAGAGTTGCCGGTTCGGCGGGGGCGAGGGTCGCTGGCGGACGCCTGCGGGTCCCTGCTCGCCTCCTATATCGGCGCCCGCGAGATGACGACCGGTGAGCGGGAATGGGCGGAGGCGGGATGACGATGGACGACCTCCTGCTCGACCGGGTACGCCGACGGTTGCTCGAGCGGCCGGGCGGGCTCACCGAGGCCTCGGTCGCGGCCGCGCTTCGCGAGGAAGCGCCGGTCGCCGGTGCGGGTCAGCTGCTCGACGTCGCCGGCGACCTGATGTCCGAGATTGCCGGTGCCGGCCCGCTCGAGCCGTTGCTCGCCCTGCCCGGAGTCACCGACGTGCTGGTGAACGGCGCCGGTCCGGTCTGGGTGGATCGTGGCCGCGGCCTTCAGGCCACCCCGGTCGCGATCGAGGACGAAGCGGGGGCAAGACGGCTGGCCGTCCGCCTGGTTGCGGCCGGCGGGAGACGCCTGGATGATGCGTCTCCCTACGCCGACGCCCGGCTCGCCGACGGGACTCGGGTGCATGCCGTCCTTCCCCCGCTCGCACCGGCAGGCACGTGCCTGTCGCTGCGGGTCCCCCCGCGGACCACCTTCACCCTCGACGATTTGGTGGCGGCCGGGTCGGTGCCACGCGAGGGGGCCGATCTGCTGGCGGCGCTGATTGCGTCCCGAGTCGCTTTTCTCGTCACCGGCGGCACGGGTTCGGGCAAGACGACCGTGCTCTCGACGCTGCTGTCCCTCGTCGACCGCGATGAGCGGGTGCTCCTGGTTGAGGACGCGGCCGAGCTTCGGCCCGATCTGCCGCATGTTGTCCGGCTCGAGGCCCGGTCGGCGAACGCCGAGGGCGTGGGGGCGATCTCGCTCGACGTCCTGGTGCGTCAGGCGCTGCGGATGCGCCCGGACCGGCTGGTCGTCGGCGAGGTTCGCGGCGGTGAGGTGCTCGATCTGTTGGCCGCCCTCAACACCGGTCACGACGGCGGATCGGGCACCGTGCACGCGAACCGTGCTCACCACCTCCCCGCGCGGATCGAGGCGCTCTGCGGTCAGGCCGGGTTCCCTCGGGAGGCCGCGCACAGCCTGCTGCTGGCCGCCGTCGACGCCGTCGTGCACCTGCACCGAGCGCGGGACGGGCGACGCGGGGTCGCCGGGATCGGCGTCCTCGCCGCGGGACCAGACGGTCTCGCCCGGGTGATCCCGGCCTACACCTTCGGTGCGGGTTCGGTGCGCCCGGAGCCGGGCGCCAGCCTGCTCGACGACCGACTTCGGCGCTCGCCGTGACGGGATGGCTCGCTGCGGGGGCACTCGCCGCTGCGGTCTTGGTGGCAGGCGCTTCCCCTGCGCGGGCCAGGGTCGCGGCGGCGAGGCAGCGAGAGTTCGCGGGTCGTGGGGTCGTGACGCTGGTGGTCGTGGGGATCGGAGGTGGTGCGGTCGCGGTCGCGGGCACCGCCGTGGTTCCGCTGGTCGTCGGAGGTCTGGTCGCGGTCGCGGTGGTCGAGCGAATCCGGCGGACCCGCCGCGCCGCGCGGGATCGCGACCTGCGCGCCGCGGCGGCCGTGGAGCTCACCTTTGCGCTCGCGGGTGAGCTTCGGGCCGGTCGGACGCCGAGCCAGGCGTTGGCCGCGGCCGCGCCCACCGCAGGGCCGTTGCGGGCCGCCGTCGAGGCAGCCGGCCTGGCCGCGAGCGTCGGCGCGAGTCCCGGGCAGGCCTTGCTGCGTGCTGCGCGCGAGCCCGGGGCGTCGCGGCTGCGCTATGTCGCGGCGGCCTGGACGGTCACCGAGACGGTGGGGGGTCGGATCGCGGTCGTGCTCGAGCGACTGAGCGAGGCGATGGACGACGACGAGGAACTCCGCCGTGAGTTGACCTCGGCGATGGCCGGCCCGAACGCCACCATGGTGATGCTCGCCGCGCTCCCGGTGCTCGGCGTGGCCCTCGGACAAGCCGTCGGCGCCGATCCTGTGCGTCTATTGCTCCATCGCCCGATCGGGTGGATCCTGGCGGCCGTTGCTGCGGTGTTCGACGGCGTGGGGATCTGGGCGACCAGGGCCATCGCGAGAGCGGCGGTGCGCTCCTGACCGCGCTTGCGGTTGCTGCGGCCATCCTGGCCGGCTGGCTGGTCGTTCCGGGATCGGTCCGGCACGACCATCGCCTCTCCGGACTGCTGGGTGCGGGAGTCGTCGATTTGCCGACCGGCCCCGACGCTCTGGCAGACCGGTTCCCGCTCGCCCGCACCGCGGTCTGCGCAGGAGCGTTCGTCGGGTGCCTCGTCCTCGTCGGCGGCGGGCCGGGGGTTGTGCTCGCCGTGTTCGCGGCGGGCGGCTGCGCGGCCCTCAAGCCGGCTTCGCGGCCGGCACCCGTCGATCCCGACGAGGCGGCCGTCGTCATCGACCTGATCGCCGGGTGTTTGGACGCCGGGGTGGGGCTGTGCGATGCGCTCGGCGCCGCCGCTCATGCGGCCGAGCGTGGTCTGGGTGATCGCTGTCGGGTCGCTGCCGCCGCCCTGCGCAGCGGCGCTCCCGCCGCCGAGGTCTGGCACCCCTGGCTCGCCGATCCGTGTCTCGCGCCATTGGCCCGGGTTGCGATCCGGACGAGCGCGAGCGGGGCGGCGACCGCGGCCGAGTTGCGCCGAGCGTCCAGCCGGATCCGCTCCCTTCGGCGGGCACAGGCACAGGACCGGGTGCGCCGCGCCGCCGTCTGGTTGGTCGCTCCGCTCGGACTGTGCTTCCTGCCTGCCTTCGTCCTCGTGGCGGTCGTCCCGCTCGTTCTCGGCCTGCTCGCGACGCTCCGCTAAGCGGGGTGTCCACATCCGTCGGCCGAGTCGTAGGTGTCCCCAGGTCGGACCGGAACGCCCCGCGCCCAGGGTTGTCGTCGCACGCTCGTCGGGTCCCGATGCCTCGGGGACCGCTCCGGCCGGCCGCCGGACAGGACGAGAAGAGGGGAGACCGCGATGCGTCGACTGTTGGCAGCCGTGCGTAGTGCTGTCCTTGGATCCGACGAAGGAATGTCGACCGCCGAGTACGCCGTTGGCACCGTGGCGGCGTGCTCGTTCGCCGCCATCCTGCTCAAGATCCTCACCAGTGGCTTTGGAAGCAACCTGCTCGAGAGCTTGCTCTCCCACGTTCTGCAGATCGTGCTGTGACCGGGTGGTCCGGCCGGGCCGGCGACGACGCGGCCGGACCGCACCCGACCCGCGGCGGGGAACCCGCCCGACGGGATTCGGGGATGGTGACTGCCGAGTTCGCGGTCGCGCTCCCGGCATTCGTCCTCGTGGTGTTGGCGGCGTTGTCCGGGGTGGCGATCGTGACCGCTGATCTGCGATGCGCGGACGCGGCGGGAGTGGCGGCTCGCATGGCGGCGCGCGGGGACTCCCCGGACCTCACCCGCGAGGTTGCGTCCCGGGCGGCTCCTCGCGGTGCGGCGCTCGAGGTCAATCGCTCCGGCGGATTCGTCACCGCGACCGTCGTGTCCCGACTGGCCTTTCCCGGTCTGTCTCATCTGATTCCGGCAGTGGTCGTCGCGCAGACCCAGGTCGCGGCCAGCGAGAGTTCATCGTGACGCGGCGGTCCGGGCCGGACGCCGGCTTTGCCACGGTCTGGGTCATCGCTGCAATGGCGCTCGTGCTCGCGACGGCGGTGGCTGCGATCGGGTACGGCCTCCTCGCCCTCGCTCGGCACCGAGCCGGCAACGCCGCTGATTCGGCGGCCCTAGCCGCGGCGCTCGACGCCCCGGCCGGTCCGGTGGCCGCGTGTGCCGCTGCGGGCGAACTCGCCAGCCGTGACGGTGCCCGGCTCACCGGTTGCACGCTCGACGGGTCGGTCGCGGGCGTGGTCGTGTCGGTGTCGATCCGTGGGCCGTTCGCGCGGTTTGGCCCCGCTGTCGGCCGGGCTCGCGCCGGGCCGTCTGCGCGCGCGGAAGTCGGACTCGGGGTCAGTCCACCGTCGCGGTCCGAACCGTCGCCGGCTCCGTCGGCGGCCAGCACTCGGTGATCACCGCGGCCAGCAGGCGCAGCGCAGCATCCTTGTCCAGCGGTTCGTTGCCGTTTCCACACTTCGGCGACTGGATGCACGACGGGCAACCGGCGTCGCACTCGCACGCGGCGATCGCGTCGTGGGTGGCGGTCAGCCATCGCTGCGCCTGGTCGAACGCGCGTTCGGCAAATCCTGCGCCGCCCGCGTGGCCGTCGTAGACGAAGACCGTCGGAGCCGCGGTGTCCGGGTGCAGCGCGGTCGACACTCCGCCGACGTCCCAGCGATCGCAGGTCGCCACGAGGGGGAGGAGACCGATCGCGGCGTGCTCGGCGGCATGGGCCGCGCCGGGTAGCGCTGCGGCGTCGATCCCGGCGTGCGTGAGAAGGTCCTCGGTGACCGTCCACCATGCCGCGGTGGTGCGAAGGTGGCGTGCCGGGAGGTCCAGCGGTTCCTCGCCGAGTACCTCCCCGCTGCCGATCCGCCGGCGCAGGAACGACACCACCTGCTGGGTCACCTCGACGGTGCCAAGGCAGAGGGTGACCTCGCCGCGGCGCAGCGACTCTCGGGTCTCGACGATCGAGATCTCGGTCAGATCACGTGCCCAGGTCGTCCAGTCAGGTGTCTGGGCATCGACGAGGGCGACCGACTCCTCGAGGTCGAGCCGCGCAACGACGTAGGACTCGCCCTGGTGGAGGTAGACCGCACCGTCGTGAACCGTCGAGTGCGATGCGCCCGAGTCGACGGTACCGAGCAGCCGTCCGGTGCTCCGTTCGCAGATCTGCACCGGCGGGCCGCCGGTGCCGCGCAGGTCGGCCAGGGCCGTCGCGCGCTCGCGGGCAGTCCAGAACCACCCGGTCGGCCGGCGACGAAGCAACCCGGCCGCGACCAGGTCGTCGAGCGCCGCCGGTGCCGCGGGACCGAATCCGGCGACGTCGGCCTCGGTGAGCGGCAGCTCGGCCGCCGCAGCCGCGAGATGGGGCCGAACGACGTGCGGGTTGTCCGGGTCGAGCACGGCCGCCTCGACCGGATGGCCGAACACCGAGTCGGGATGGTGCACGAGGTAGGTATCGAGCGGATCGTCGCGCGCAATCAGGATCGCCAGCGCGTTGCCGGCGCCCCTCCCGGCCCGGCCCGCCTGCTGCCACAGGGAGGCTCGGGTGCCCGGCCAGCCCGTGATCAGCACCGCATCGAGCCCGCTGACGTCGACCCCGAGCTCGAGCGCGTTCGTGCTGGCGACGCCGAGGAGCGCGCCCTCGTGCAGTGCGCGTTCAAGCTCCCGCCGGTCTTCCGGCAGGTAGCCGGCGCGATAGGCGGCGACCCGTCCGGCAAGCTCCGGCACGGACTCCTCCAGAGCACGCCTGGCACCGAGGGAGACGGCCTCGGCCCCCCGTCGGGATCGGACGAACGCCAGCGTCCGCACCCGGTCGACCACCAGATCTGCGAGCAGGCCGGATGCCTCGGCGGTAGCGGGTCGCCGGACGGGTGCGCCGCGCTCGCCTGCCAGGTCGGTCAACGGCGGTTCCCACAGCGCGAACTCGATCGCTGCCCGCGGCGAGGAGTCCTCGCCAACCTCGACCATCTCGATGCCGACTAGTTGGCGGGCGGTCAGGCCGGGATCCGCGACCGTTGCCGAGGCCAGCACGAACACCGGGTTGGCGCCGTAGTGCCCGGCGATTCGCCGCAGCCGGCGCAGGATCTGGGCGATGTGCGCGCCGAACACGCCTCGGTAGCCGTGGCATTCGTCGATGACGACGAACCGTAGGCGCTTGATGAACGAGGCCCACCGGGGGTGACCCGGCAGGAATCCGACGTGGGTCATGTCGGGATTGGTGAGCACCACATCGGCGTGCCGTCGCGCCCAGTCTCGGTCTTCGAAGGAGGTGTCGCCGTCGTACGTCGCGACTCGCAGGTCGGCCAGCTCCAGCGCCCGCAACGCGCGCAGTTGGTCGGCGGCCAGCGCTTTGGTGGGCGCGAGGTACAACGTCGTGCCCTGGTCGGTCAGGGCGCTCGTGACCGCGGGCAGGAGGTAGGCCACAGACTTGCCGGAGGCCGTGCCGGTGGCCAGCACGACCGAGCGGCCGGACCAGGCGCAGTCCGCGGCGACCGCCTGGTGCTCCCACAGCTTGCTCACCCCACGGCGGCGAAGCGCTGCTCGCAGGTCGGTGGGAACCCACTCCGGCCAGGGCGCGTGGGTGGCCGCCCGAGCCGGGATCCGTTCGACGTGGGTCACCCGATCCCGATGGGAGGTGCTGCGCAGCAGCCGGTCCAGGGCGCTGGTCGGCGTGCCGGCGGTGTCCGGCAGGCCGGGCACCTGACCGGACGTGGCGGGTGCGGAAACGCTCATCAGGTTGGGGCCGATCGTCAAATCTGGGCGGCTCACTGTTGAAGAGTCTGCCAGCGGGGTAGGACTCGAGCCGGCAAGCAGAGCCGGAGCACTAACCCGCGGGGGGATGGTTGGATGGCGTGGCAACGGGGCGCGACCCGCAATCGGCCGTTGGAGGAACGTGTGGATCTGAGCTTGTCGACCAGGTCGGAAGGCGACCGGACCGTCGTTGCGGTCGGGGGCGAGATCGACGTGTACACGGCGCCGAAGCTTCGAGAACACCTCATTGACCTGGTCTCGGGCGGTGCGCATCACATCATCGTGGACATGGAGCGGGTTGATTTTCTGGACTCCACCGGGCTCGGCGTCCTCGTGGGCGCGTTGAAGCGGGTTCGCTCCGAGGACGGCTCGCTGGACCTGGTGTGCACCCAGGACCGGATCCTGAAGATCTTCCGCATCACCGGGCTGACCAAGGTGTTCCCGATCCACGCGTCGGTTGACGAGGCTCTTGCCGCGGCAGACTGACCCGGTTCCATGGCCGTCATCGAGGTGAGCTTCTCGGCGTTGCCCGCGCACGTGCGGACGGCGCGGTTGGTCGCGCTCGCCGTCGCTCGCCGGGCCGGCGTCCCCGAGGACACGCTCGAGGAAGTGCGCCTTGCGGTCGGAGAGGCCTGCTCCCGGGCGGTCGGCCTGCACGTCGCGCACGCTCCGCAGGCGCCGGTGTCGATGCAGATCCTCGATGGGAACCACGCGTTCGCGGTCGAAGTGAGCGACGTCGGGCCGCTCGAAGACGATGATCCCGAGGTCATGCTGGCCGCGCTCGATCTCGACGCGGTCACCTCGGCGATCGGAACCGGGGACTACCTCGAAGGCGTCCCGCCCGGGTTCGGGCTCGCCGTCATCGGTGGCCTGGTCGAGGACGTCGAGATCCGCCGGGATGCCTCGCGAACGTGCGTGCGGATGACCTGGCCGGTGGACCAGAACCCGGTGGGTTGAGCGGGCCCGGCCGAGATTGCGGCGTCGCCGTGCGAGGCCGGCCGGGCATTTACTAGACTCTGCGCGCTGTGCGCCGCCATCTCGGTGTGGCGCCTTTGTCGCTGACGCTGACCCGAAGGACACCCATGTCCCCGCTTGCCCTGCACTCCCAGCCTGTCCTCGCCCACTCCATGGCGGCAGGCGCCTCGCTGTCCAGCGGGGACCGAGGAATCGTCGCCGTTGTGGCCGTGATCGCGGTTCTGGCCCTCGTAGCGTCCGCCTTGTTCGCGCGGGAGGTGCTCGCCTTCGATCAGGGCACGCCACGCATGCAGGAGATCTCGAAGGCCGTCCAGGAGGGGGCAAGCGCCTACCTGAGCCGCCAGTTCCGAACGTTGGCACCGTTCGCGGTGATCATCTTCGGTGTGTTGTTCATCCTGCCGGCCGAAACCACCGGCTCGCGGATCGGCCGCTCGGTGTTCTTCCTTGTGGGTGCGTGCTTCTCGGCGTTCGTGGGGTTTGCCGGCATGACCCTCGCCACCCGCGCGAACGTGCGCACCGCGGCCGCCGCGCAGCAGTCGGGCGCGAAGGCGGCCACGCGGGTCGCGTTCCGTTCGGGCGGCACGGTCGGGATGCTCACCGTCGGCCTCGGCTTGCTCGGCGCGAGCCTGGTGACGGTCATCTTCAACTCCAACGCTCCGCAGGTTCTCGAAGGATTCGGATTCGGCGCCGCGCTGCTCGCCATGTTCATGCGGGTCGGCGGCGGGATTTTCACCAAAGCCGCCGATGTCGGCGCCGACTTGGTCGGCAAGGTCGAGCAGGGCATCCCCGAGGACGACCCCCGCAACGCGGCGACGATCGCCGACAACGTTGGCGACAACGTCGGTGACTGTGCGGGCATGGCCGCGGACCTCTTCGAGAGTTACGCCGTCACCCTCGTTGCGTCGCTGCTGCTCGGTCAGATCGCGTTCGGGAGCAAGGGCCTGGTCTTCCCGCTGATCATTCCCGCGGTCGGAGTGTTCACCGCCGTCATCGGCGTTCTCGTCACGGCCCCCCGTGACGGCGACCGGTCCGGCCTCACCGCGATCAACCGCGGCTTCTTCATCTCGGCCGTGGTGTCCGCGTTGCTCGTTCTGCTTGTGTCCTTCATCTTCCTGCCGAGCTCCTACCACGACCTGTCGGACAAGGGTGCCTCGTTCGACGTCTCGTCGTTGTCCGGCAACCCGCGTGTCACCGCGTTCCTCGCGGTACTCGTGGGACTCGTCCTGGCGAGTGCGATCCAGGTCCTCACCGGCTACTTCACCGAGACGAACCGCCGCCCGGTTCAGGACATCGGCAAGGCGTCGCTCACCGGTCCGGCCACGGTCATCCTCGGCGGGATCTCCGTGGGATTCGAATCCGCGGTCTACTCGGCGGTGCTGATCGGCGGTGCGGTCTACATCGCGTTCCTTCTCGGTCACGGCGTCGTCGTGCTGTCGCTGTTCGCGGTCGCGCTTGCCGGCACTGGACTGCTGACCACCGTCGGCGTCATCGTCGCGATGGATACGTTCGGGCCGATCTCGGACAACGCGCAGGGCATCGCGGAGATGTCCGGTGAGGTCGAGGGCGCGGGCGCCGAGGTGCTGACCGCGCTCGACGCAGTCGGCAACACGACCAAGGCGATCACCAAGGGGATCGCGATCGCGACCGCAGTCCTCGCCGCGACCGCGCTCTTCGGCTCGTTCGCCTCGGCCGTGAGCGGCGGCAGCGGCAACGTAGACATCTCACTCAACGTGTCCAAGCCCAACGTGCTGTTCGGCCTGATCATCGGGGCTTCGGTCGTGTTCATGTTCTCCGGCCTGGCGATCAACGCGGTCGCCCGGGCTGCCGGCCGGGTCGTCATCGAGGTGCGCAGCCAGTTCCGCAACAACCCCGGCCTGATGGACGGATCCGTGCGGCCCGACTACGCGCGGGTCGTCGACATCTGCACCGCGGACTCGTTGCGTGAGCTCGCGACGCCGGGGCTGCTCGCGGTGCTCGCCCCGATCGCCACCGGCTTCTGGCTCGGCTGGGAGCCGCTCGGTGCCTACCTTGCCGGCGCGATCGCCGCAGGGGTCCTCATGGCGATCTTCCTCGCAAACTCCGGCGGCGCGTGGGACAACGCCAAGAAGCTCGTCGAGGACGGCAACTACGGCGGGAAGGGCTCCGAGGCACACGCCGCGACGGTCATCGGTGACACCGTCGGCGATCCGTTCAAGGACACGGCCGGCCCGGCTCTCAACCCGCTGATCAAGGTGATGAACCTCGTGGCGTTGCTGATTGCGCCGACAGTGGTGAAGTACGGCGTCAACGGACCGCACCAAAACACCGCGATCCGGGTGATCGTCGGCGTCATCTCCCTCGGCCTGATCGTCGGGGCTGTGATCGTCAGTAAGCGGCGCGAGGTCGACATGGCGGCCGCCCCCACGGAGTCGGTCAGCGCCTGACCTCAGGGCGCTGTCCCGTCCCTCGTCGCCGGTCGGCGACTCGACCCACGCTTTACGCTCACTCGGATGAGCCAGCTTTCGCTGTTCGGCGCGACCGCGCGGGAGCCTGCGCTCGCCGACCTCGAGGGCCTGCTCGCGGGCAACGGTCAGGTTGCGCGCCGCGGCGATCAAGCGCGGTTGTCGGTCGTGGTCGAGGACGGGTGGCGGGTCGAGGTGCTCGCGACCGAGATGGCGGAGTGTTTCGGGTTCGCGGCGGATATCGGACCGGCGGAGACGGGGACGACGATCGGCACTCCTTGGCTCGCGGACTTGCGTCCGATAGCCGACGCTTGGTCGCTCGGCGCGGTGAAGTGCCCGCCGCTGCGGTGGGTTCTGGACGGGCCGAGGCTGCGCTGGTGGTGCCTCGCCGGGGGCAGCCGGACGGCCGAGATGTATACCCTTGCGCTCGGTCCGAACGACGAGCACGCGTGGTCGGCGGTCGGATCAGCGCTTGCCTCGGCAGGCGTCCCGGGTGCTCTCGTCGGACCTCGCGCCGATGGGCCGGCGTACCGGATCGTCGGGCGGCGCAGGTTGGGTCGACTCCTCGAACTGGTCGGGGACCCACCTCCCGGGCTGCCGGATTCGGCCTGGCCGGCGCTTGTGTAGTTCAACGGATACGGACGAGGAAGGGATCGAGTGGCCAGCGACACCGAAGTGCTTGACGACGGCGTGCGTCGGCTCGTGATCGTCGAGTCGCCGGCGAAGGCGCGCACGATCGCCGGTTACCTCGGCCGCGATTACGTCGTCGAGTCCTCGATCGGCCACATCCGCGACCTGCCGGGCGGCGCGGGCGAGATGCCGGCCGCACAGAAGCACCTGTGGAAGACCTACGGGATCGACGTGGAGCACGGTTTCGAACCGGTCTACGTCATCAACCCGGACAAAAAGCAGCAGGTGGCGAAGCTGAAGGCGGCGCTGAAGGACGCTGACGAACTCTTGCTCGCGACCGATGAGGACCGGGAAGGCGAGGCGATCGCCTGGCATCTGTTGGAGGTGCTCAAGCCCAAGGTTCCGGTGCGCCGGATGGTGTTCCACGAGATCACCCCGGCCGCGATCCGCGAGGCGGTCGACAACCCCCGCGACATCGACCTCGCACTCGTCGACGCGCAGGAGACCCGCCGGATCGTGGACCGGTTGTACGGCTACGGGGTCTCGCCGGTGCTGTGGAAGAAGGTCATGCCGCGGCTATCGGCCGGCCGGGTGCAGTCGGTTGCGACCCGGCTCCTGGTCGAGCGCGAGCGGGCCCGGATCCGGTTTCGCTCGGCGCAGTACTGGGACCTCTCCGCGACGTTCGACACCGGTCGCGAGCCGGCGAACCCGGGTGATCCGACCAGCTTCGAGGCCGGCCTGGTCTCGATCGACGGTTCCCGGGTGGCGACCGGACGCGATTTCGACGAGTCCGGCGCGCTGGTCCGCGACGTCGTTCACCTGGGGGAGGACGACGCCGTCGGCCTCGCTGCGCGGCTGGCCAACTCGGAGTTCTCGGTCAAGGCGGTCGAGGAACGTCCGTACCGGCGTTCGCCGTACCCGCCGTTCATGACGAGCACGCTCCAGCAGGAGGGCAGCCGCAAGTTGCGGCTCACCGCCCGGCTGGTGATGTCCCTCGCCCAGCGGCTGTACGAGAACGGCTACATCACCTACATGCGCACCGACTCGACCACCCTGTCCGAGACGGCATTGACCGCGGCTCGCTCGCAAGCGCGTGAACTCTACGGCGCGGAGTACGTTCCCGACTCACCCCGGCAGTACAACCGCAAGGTCAAAAACGCGCAGGAGGCGCATGAGGCGATCCGCCCGGCGGGAGATAGCTTCCGGACGCCGCAGTCGGTGCGGGCCGAGTTGTCCGCCGACGAGTTTCGCCTGTACGAGCTGATCTGGCAGCGCACCGTCGCCTCGCAGATGGCCGACGCGGTCGGTCGGTCGGTGACGGTGCGAGTGGGAGGCACCTCCTCGGCCGGCGAGGTGGTCGAGTTCAGCGCGAGCGGGAAGGTGATCACCTTCCCGGGATTCCTGCGCGCCTACGTCGAGGAGAGCGAGGAGGACACCGACCGTGACGACCGGGAGCGGCGTCTGCCGCATGTCGAAGAGTCGGCGAGCCTGACCGCGTCCGGGATCGAACCGCAGTCGCACGCGACGTCACCACCGGCGCGCTACACCGAGGCGAGCCTCGTGCGCGCACTCGAGGAACTCGGCATCGGACGACCGTCGACCTACGCGTCGATCCTCAGCACGATCCAAGACCGCGGCTATGTCTTCAAGCGCGGTACGGCGCTGGTTCCGTCATTCACCGCGTTCGCGGTCGTCGGGTTGATGGAGCAGCACTTCGGGCGCCTTGTCGACTACGGGTTCACGGCGTCGATGGAGGACGACCTCGATGCGATCGCGAACGGCTCCGAGCAGTCCGCGGACTGGCTCGGCCGGTTCTACTTCGGGGACGGCGGTACCGACGAGGACGATCCGCACGGTCTCAAACAGCTGGTCGACGAGCGGATCGGTGAGATCGACGCCCGCGAGGTCAACTCGCTGCCGATCGGAACGGCCGAGGACGGCGAGCCGGTCGTCGCTCGGGTCGGCCGCTACGGCCCCTATGTCCAGAAGGGTGAATTGCGGGCGAGCATCCCCGACGACATGCCACCCGATGAGCTGACCGTCGAGCGGGCGCTTGCGCTGGTGAACAAGACCAGCGATGAACGGCTTCTCGGCGAGCATCCGCAGACCGGCGAGCCAATCCTCGCTCGAACCGGACGCTACGGCCCGTACGTCACGACTCAGCCGCTCGACGAGGGCGAGCCGAAGACGGCCTCGCTGTTCAAGGACATGTCGATCGACGAGCTGACGCTCGACGACGCCGTACGTTTGCTCTCCCTCCCCCGTGACCTGGGCGTCGACCCGCAGACGGGCGAGCCCGTGACCGCGCAAAACGGTCGCTACGGCCCGTATGTCAGGCGAGGGAGCGAGTCACGGTCGTTGGACAGCGAGCCGGCCCTGTTCACCGTGACCCTCGACGAGGCGCTCGCCCTGCTGGCCGAACCCAAGGCTCGCGGTCGGCGCGCCGCGGCCCCCCCGCTGCGCGAGCTCGGGGCAGACCCCGGCAGCGGCAAGCCGATGGTGGTCCGCGAAGGCCGATTCGGGGTCTACGTGACCGACGGTGAGACCAACGCCTCGCTGCGCAAGGGCGACAGCGTCGAGAAGTTGACCGTCGATCGGGCAGCGGAGTTGTTGGCCGAACGGCGGGCCCGTGGGCCGGCGACCGCCACCAAGCGCGCGCCCGTGACCAAGCGCGCCGCCAGGAAGCCCGCCGCCAAGAAGTCGGTCGCCAAGAAGACCGCGGCGAAGAAATCCGCGGCGAAGAAGGCGTCACCGAAGGGCGCGGTGGCCGACCCGTCCGGCCCGGACGAATCGGGCGCGCGGCCCGCGGCGCCGTAAGCGGCGGTCATCACGAAGCGGTTGTCCTACAGCCTGTCGTAGGAAGTCGCCATCGAGGTCCGCATTCCGACGGCTGTGGTCGATACGATCGCAGCGCCGACTGGTCCATCGGCCTGCGACCGCTAGGAGTTCGAGATCCCTCAGACACCGCGCCTGTTTCGCGACGGGGCGCACGTGCGCGAGCTCAGCGAGATCGCGACCTCGCCCCCGGAGCAGAGCGAGGTTCGGTCGGTCCTTGCGATCAAGCCGTTCCGCCGGCTGTGGATCTCCCTCTCGCTGTCCAGCTTGGGCGACTGGTTGGGCTTCCTCGCGACGACGGCGCTCGCCACTGAACTGACCACGTCCTACTCCCACAAGCTCTATGCCGTGGCCGGCGTCCTGTTCGTGCGGCTGCTTCCCGCGGTCGTCATCGGTCCGGTCGCCGGCGCGTTCGCCGACCGGTTCAACCGGCGGACGACGATGGTGTTCACCGACGTGCTGCGTTTCGGGCTGGTGTTGTCGATCCCGTTGTTCCCCCACCTGTGGTGGCTGCTGGTCGCGTCCTTCCTGGTCGAGTGCAACAGCCTGTTCTGGATCCCGGCCAAGGAGGCCTCGATCCCGAATCTGGTGCCGCGGCACCTGCTCGAGTCGGCCAACCAGCTCAACCTCGTGACGACGTACGGATTCGGCGCAGTTGCCGCGTTGGTGTTCTCGGCGCTGGCCTTCCTCAATCGCGCACTCGCGCACGACGTGTCTTTCTTCCGCACCAATCCGGTCAACCTCGCGCTCTACATCGACGCGCTGACCTTCCTGATCTCCGCGTTGACGATCGTGAACCTCACCCAGATCGCCGGCCCGCGACCGAACGGCACGGCGGCGCTCGAGTCGGGGGACCAGGTCGGGTTGTTCACCTCGATCACCGAAGGCTTGCGCTTCGTCGGTGGCCAACGCTGGCTCAAGGGTTTGGTGATCGGCGTTTGTGGCGCGACCGGTGCGGGTGCCGCCGTGATCGGGCTGTCACAGCGTTTCGCCAGCGACCTCAACGGTGGCAATGCGGCGTACGGCACGTTGTTCGGCACCGTGTTCGTCGGGCTTGCGGCCGGGATGTTCCTCGGACCGCGCCTCGCGGGCGGGTTCTCTCGCCGGCGACTCGTTGGCCTCGGGATCATCGCCTGCGGGCTAACGCTCGCGATCGAGTCCGTCGTACCGAACCTCGCGCTTGCGATCCTGACGACCGCGGTCATGGGGTTTTGGGCCGGCCTGGTCTGGGTCGTCGCGCTGACCCTCGTCGGCTCCGAGGTGTCCGACGAGCTGCGCGGACGGACGTTCGCGTTCATCTACAACCTGATGCGAATCGTGTTGCTGACCATGGTGGTGGCCGCTCCGGCGGTGGCCGGCGCGATCGGTCCGCACGAGCTCACCGTGGCCGACTCGCAGGTTCGCCTCGACGGCATCACCTTGACGTTGTTCGGCTTCGGCGTACTCGCGATGGTGCTCGGTTCGATCTGCTACCGGCTGATGGACGACCGTCCGGACGTGTCGTTGTGGGCTGACCTCACCGCGGCCGCGCGCCGCAACCGACCGCAGCTCGGTCGTGGGACGACGGCGGGGCTGTTCATCGCGTTCGAAGGCGGTGAGGGCGCAGGCAAGTCGACCCAGGTCCGACGTCTCGCGGGTGTGGTGCGAGCGCTCGGCCATGAGGTTGTGGTGACTTTCGAACCCGGCGCGACGGCGATCGGCGCGCGGTTGCGGGACGTCCTGCTCGACCGGGAGAACGCCCAGATCACTGCGCTTGCGGAGGCGCTGCTCTACGCCGCAGACCGGGCCCAGCACGTCGCGACCGTGATCCGCCCGGCGATCGAACGCGGAGCGGTAGTGATCACGGACCGCTACGTGGACTCCACCGTCGCCTATCAGTCCGGTGGGCGTGGCCTACCCGAGCGTGACATCCGCCGGATCTCCGCGCTTGCCACGGGTGGCCTTCGGCCCGATCTGACGATCCTGCTCGACGTTCCGCCCTCGCTGGGGCTGCAGCGACTTACCGGCCCGGGCGACCGGATCGAGACCGAAGAGATCGAGTTCCACCAGCGGGTACGGCGTAGCTTCCGCAGCCTCGCGAACCAGCGGCGCGGTCGCTACCTGGTCATCGATGCGACCGCGAGCGTGGACCATATCCACGAGGTGGTCGTCGCGCGGGCGTTGCAGCTGATCCTGTCCGCGGACCTCGCGGACGATGCGTCCGCACGTTCGCTCGCGAAGGCCACGTCATGAGCGTCTTTGATGGGTTGATCGGTCAGGACTGCGTCGTCGCGCAGCTTGACACAGCATCGCGCCTGGCGGGCGCCGCACTTCGTGGTGAGCCAGGCGCCGGTCTGGCGCATGCCTGGCTGTTCACCGGCCCGCCTGGCTCGGGACGGTCGGTCGCGGCCCGCGCTTTCGCGGCCGCGCTTCAGTGTCCCGATTCAGGGTGCGGGCAGTGTCACGAGTGTGAGACCGCAATGTCGGGCGCGCACGCCGACGTCGAGCTGGTCACCCCTTCGGGGCTGTCGTACAGCGTCGCCGACACGCGCGTTCTCCTCACGCGGGCGGCCCTCGCGCCGACCCGTGGGCGCTGGCAGGTGACGATCGTCGAGGACGCCGACCGCTTCACCGAGCAAGCGCTCAACGCGTTGCTGAAGGCGCTGGAGGAGCCGCCGCCGCACGGCATCTGGTTGTTGTGCGCTCCGTCGGTCGAGGATCTGCTGCCGACCATTCGCTCGCGTTGCCGGTTGGTGACATTGCGCGTGCCCCCCGCCGCCGCGGTCGCGGGCCAGCTGATCGGCGAGGGGATCGAACCCGACGTCGCGCATTTCGCCGCGCGCGCGGCCCAGGGACACGTCGGCCGGGCCCGGCGACTAGCGACCGATCCCGAAGCCGCGCGGCGACGACGCGAGGTGCTTGACCTGCCTACCCGGCTCGACACGATGAGCCAATGCTTCGCGGCGGCGGCACGCCTGGTCGACGCCGCCAAGGAAGAAGCCGCGGCGGTGAGCGCCTCGCTCGACAGCACCGAGCGCGCGGCCCTCCGCGAGGCGATGGGTGACACCGGGGAGCGCGCGCCGAAGCCGCGGGGAATGGCCGGCGCCATGTCGGACCTGGAGAAGCGGCAGCGTTCCCGAGCGACCCGCACCCAGCGCGACGCACTCGACCGGGCGCTTGTCGACCTGGCCGCCTTCTATCGCGACGTACTGATCGTGTCGCTCGGCTCACCGATCGAGCTCGTCAACCTCGACCTGCGGGACACGCTGAGCGAACTCGCGGGCAGCGCGACCCCGGAAGCCACGTTGCGCCGGATCGAGGCCGTGCTCGCCGCGCGCGAGGCGATCGACGCCAACGTGGCGCCCCTGCTCGCGGTCGAGGCGATGGCCGTCGGTCTCCTCACCGCCTGACCCATCAAAACGGCGTGACGCTGTTTCGCTCTGGCCGATACGGCGTGACGCTGTTTCGCTCTGGCCTATACGGCGTGACGCTGTTTCGCTCTGGCCTATACGGCGTGACGCCGTTTTCGCACCTACGCTGGAGCGATCAAACCCTCCGTTTTCGCTGTCCTGGCTGCATTGGGTGTGGCCGTCGGCTGCTCGTTCGTCGGCAGCACCGCCCCGCAAAGCGGGTCGAGTGACCTGCCGTCACCGACGAGCATCGGCACAGCCAAGCCGGGGACGACCGTCGCCGACTATTACCACCAGCATCTGTCCTGGACCTCGTGTGACGGCGGCTTCCAATGCGCGACGCTGACCGTTCCCGTCGACTACCACAAGCCCGCCGGCGCGACCCTCGGGCTGGTGGTCATCAAGGCGCCCGCGTCGGGGACCAGTCGCGGGTCACTGGTCGTCAACCCGGGCGGTCCCGGCGGCTCCGGGGTCGAGTTCGTCGCTCAAGCCGCCCCGGCGTTCTCTCAGCTGACCGAGCACTTCGACCTGGTCTCCTTCGACCCGCGCGGCGTCGGTCGTTCCGCCCCGATCCGGTGCGTGACCTCCGCGCAACTGACCCACGGGCTGAACCTGAACCCCGCACCGACGACGCCGGCCGGAATCGGCGCGCTGGTGCGCTCGGACCGGGCGTTCGCGCGCGGATGTGCCAACCGCAACGGTCACTACCTCGCCCACGTCGCGACCATCGACGAGGCGCGCGACCTCGATGTCCTTCGGGCTGCGCTCGGAGAGGCAAAGCTCACCTACTACGGCGCCTCCTACGGGACCTACCTCGGTGCCAAGTACGCCCAACTGTTCCCGACCCGAATTCGCGCGATGGTGCTGGACGGTGCCGTCAACCCGGCCGAGTCCACCACCCGGTCCAACCTCGTCCAGGCGGAGGGTTTCGAGACCGACCTGCACGACATGCTTGCCGCCTGCGTGAGCGCGGGATCGTGCCCGCTGGGCTCGACCGAGGCTGAGGCCTACCAAACGGTGCGCGACCTCGAGGCCTCGATCGCCGCTCAGCCGTTGGCGGTCGGGGATCGGATGCTCGGTCCCGGGTTGTTCTTCGAAGGCCTCGCGTCGGGGTTGTACTCGACCGCCGCCTGGAAGACGCTCTGGAGCGCGCTTGCCGCCGCGAAGGACGGGGACGGCGCGAGCATGCTGGCGCTGGCCGACGATCTCACTGAGCGCAACAGCGATGGCGAGTACTCGAACCTGATCGAAGCCAACACCGCGATCGGGTGCATCGACCGGCCGTCACCGCGCTCGATCGCCCGGTACGCCGCGACCGCGCGGGCGTTTGCCCGGCAAGCACCCGACTTCGGCGCCGCGATCGAGTACGGCTCGATGTCCTGTGCGTTTTGGCCCGTACCGGCCGTCGAGCGCCCACACCCGGTGCACGCGTCCGGTGCGCCGCCGATTGTGGTGATCGGCACGACCCGCGACCCCGCCACGCCGTACGTGTGGGCGCAGGCGCTTGCGCACCAACTTCGCTCCGGGGTGTTGTTGACCTACGACGGCGACGGGCACACCGCCTACCTCGACGGCAATGCGTGTGTGGAGGCGGCCGTGAAAGCCTACGTCGAAGACCTCACACCACCGCCCGTCGGTACGACCTGCCGCTAGCCCGAGCGGCCGCGGTCGCGCGGCTACACTCTCTCGGGTCGCGCCGCGAGGCGCGCGCCGCCTTAGCTCAGTCGGTAGAGCGATTCACTCGTAATGAATAGGTCGTCGGTTCGATTCCGACAGGCGGCTCCGGCAGGTGACCCCTGACCCTCGCGCGGCGGTACGCGGCGCCGAGCAGGCCGTCTAGCCTTGCGTTGATGAGAGGTACGGCGCAGCTCGGGCCGCAGGCCAGGGAGGACGCCTGGAAGGCCCTCGACGGTGGCCACGTCGAGGTCCTCGTCATCGGCGGCGGCGTCGTCGGCTGCGGCGTCGCGCTGGACGCGGCGACGCGGGGCCTGCGCAGCGCGCTCGTCGAGGCGCGCGACCTGGCGAGCGGCACCTCCTCCCGGTCGTCGAAGCTCATCCACGGTGGGCTGCGCTACCTCGAGCAGATGGACTTCGCGCTCGTCCGGGAAGCGCTGCACGAGCGCGAACTGGTGCTGAGCCGCCTCGCTCCGCACCTGGTGAAACCGGTGTCGTTCCTCTACCCGTTGACCCACCATGGCTGGGAGCGGTTGTACGTCGGGGCCGGTCTGGCGCTCTACGACACCCTTGGTGGCGCCCGATCGGTGCCCCGGCACCGGCATCTGACCCGTCGTGGTGCCCGCGCCCTCGCCCCGGCCCTACGCCGCGATGCTCTGGTTGGCGGGATTCGCTACTACGACGCACAGTGTGACGACGCGAGGTACGCCCTGACCGTCGCCCGCACCGCCGCGGTGTACGGGGCGGTCGTGCGTCCCTCGACGGAGGTCATCGGATTCGTTCGGGAGGGTGGTCGGATCACCGGGGCTGTCCTGCGCGACACCGAGACGGGGGCGACCTGCACGGTCACGACCGGAGTCGTGATCAACGCGACCGGGGTGTGGACGGACGACGTCCAGCGCCTCGCCGACTCGCGCGGTGAGTTCAAGGTCCGGGCGTCGAAGGGTATTCACATCGTCGTTCCGCGGGACCGGATCTCCTCGAGCACCGGGATCATCCTTCGCACCGAGGAATCGGTGCTGTTCGTCATTCCCTGGGGCGAGTACTGGATCATCGGAACGACCGACCACGACTGGCACTACGACAAGGCCCACCCGGCCGCGAGCAAGGTGGACATCGACTACCTGCTGACTCGACTCAACGAGGTCCTGGCCGTCCCGCTCACCAGAGCGGACATCTCCGGGGTGTACGCCGGTCTCCGGCCGCTGTTGTCCGGCGAACACGAGGAGACCTCGCAGCTGTCTCGCGAGCACGCGATCAGCCGGTCACCTCGCGGGATGGTCTCGGTGGCCGGCGGGAAGTACACCACCTACCGGGTGATGGCCAAGGACGCCGTTGACGCCGCAGTGGGCGATCTGGGTCGGCACACGCCGCCGTGCGTCACCGAGCAGATCGCGTTGATCGGCGCCGATGGGTACCACGCCCTCGCCAATCAGGCGGAGTCGCTCGCGACCGACCTGGGGCTTGCGCGCTGGCGAGTGGATCACCTTCTCGATCGCTTCGGTGCGTTGATCGACGACGTGCTCGCACCGGCCGTGGAGGATCCGAGCTGGCTCGAGCCGGTGCCCGGCGCCGGGACCTACCTCATGGCTGAGGTCCGCTATGCCGCGACGCATGAGGCTGCCCTGCACGTCGACGACGTGCTGACCCGCAGGACCCGGATCTCGATCGAGACCGATCACCGGGGGGTCGTGTCGGCCCCGGCTGTCGCGGCCGCCCTCGCGACCGTGCTCGGGTGGGACGAGGAGACCCGGGAGCGGGAGGTCGAGACCTACGTCGCTCGGGTGGGCGCCGAGCGGTTGAGCCAGGAACAGACCGACGACGAGAACGCCGACGCCCACCGGCTGCTGGCCCCGGATACCCGGCGAACCGTCGTCGACGCGCGGGGCTGAGGCGGCCGACGGAGGGGCCGGTCAGCCGCCGGATCGTCCCCGCAACGTCTTGACGCCCCGGTAGACGCCGTACCCGATTCCGGTGGATGCGAGTGCGCCGACGGTGAGGAAGGCCACGGACAGGCCTGGCCGGGCCCCGCTGACCGCTCCGCGGGCGGGCACTGCGGCCCGCTCGCGCACCCCGCGCGGGCGGGCCCGCGCGAGCAACTCGTCGAGCAGACCGTCCGGCGGCTCGGGCGGCTGATCGCGCAGCGCGGTCAGGGCATCGGCGAGTTGCTGCTGGCGGTCGCGCTCGGCGGTGCACCCTGCGCAGTGCCGAAGATGAGCGCGCACGACGTGCAGCGACCATCCGGTCAGCTCGCCGTCGACCAGGGCCGGCAGTTGGGAACGGGTCTCGCGGCAAAACCGCGGCAGGTCCTCCTCGCTCATGCGGGTTCGCCGATCGCGGTGTCTGCGTCGCCGAGCACCAACGTGCGAAGACGGGCATGTGCCCGATGCAACCGCACCTTGACCACGCTTTCGGACACTCCGAGCAGGTCGGCCACCTCCTTCGTGGACAGGCCCTCAAGGTCTCGTAACACGACCACCGCCCGGGCGTCTTCCGCCAGCGTGGCGAGCGCAGCCTCGGAACGTGCGGCCAGGTCGGACGTCGCCGCGATCTCATCCGGAAGCGGGCCGCTCGAGGCCAGCTCGGACGCTTCCCCGGGAAGACCGAAGGCGGTGCGACCGGCGGCCATCCCGGTCTCCCGCGCTCGGGAGCGCTTGCGCAGGACCGTGAGGCACACGTTCACCGTGATCCGGTGCAACCAGGTGCCGAAGGCTGCCTCGCCACGGAAGCCGATGACCGAGCGCATCACCCGCACGAACACCTCCTGGGTCGCGTCGGCGGCTTCGTCGGGGTCGGCGAGCATCCGGCGGCACAACGCGTAGACGTCGGCGTAGGTCGCGCGGATCAGCGCGTCCAGCGCGTCGGGCTCACCGCGTTGGCACGCCCGCACCAACGCCGGGTCGACGTCGATATCAGACCTCCCTCACGCCGGTTCGGTTACCGGGATCGCCCCTGGTGGATCGACCCGGGAAAAACTGGTCTGTAACCAAGGCTGCGCCGCGGAGTCAAAACAGGTGACGCGGCGCGCCGATGTGCCGCAGACAGGGAGAAAAGTCCGATGTACGCATTCGTCGTGTTCGTGGGTCTTGCGCTCGCGCTCGCCGTCGTCGGTGAGGTGCTCGACGAGGTGCTGCCCGTGAAGGCACCCAGGGCGCTGACCACCACGCTCGCGGTCGGGGTCGCGATCCTCGTCTCGTGGGCACTCGACTACTCGGTGTTCCAGGCGTTCGGCCAGACACTGCGCGCCCAGTGGATGAACCCGGTCGCGACCGGCGTCGTTCTGGTTGGTGCCGGCGAAGCGATCCGGGCGATCCTCAACAACCTGGGCCTGACCCTCTCGATCGGGACGAACCGGTCCAAGACGGCGTAGCCGTTTGCGACGGCCACCGGCCGTCGTGCGCAACTCCGCCCGCCGTACTGCTTTCCCCGGGTACGGCGGGCGGCCCGCGTCCGGCTCCTCGACCGCGATCTGTGGTTGGTCAGGGGGTGCGAAGCCGTTTGCGTGACGCGGTGATCTCGGCTTCGGCCTCCGCGCGCCCGACCCAGTGGGCGCCCTCGACACTCTTACCGGGTTCGAGGTCCTTGTAGACCTCGAAGAAGTGCTGGATCTCCAGCCGGTCGAACTCCGGCAGGTGGTGGATGTCGCGCAGATGCTCCTGCCGAGGGTCGTTCGCCGGCACGCAAATGACCTTGTCGTCGCCACCTTTTTCATCGGTCATCCGGAACATGCCGATCGCGCGGCTGAGGATCAGGCAGCCGGGAAAGGTCGGCTCGGGGAGCAGCACGAGTGCGTCGAGCGGATCGCCGTCGGCTCCGAGGGTGTGTTCGACGAAGCCGTAGTCGGCGGGGTATTGGGTGGCCGTGAACAGGGTCCGGTCGAGGCGGATCCGACCGGTGGCGTGATCCACCTCGTATTTGTTGCGGGTGCCCTTCGGGATCTCGATCAAGACGTCGAACTCCACCGGGTCTCCAGTCCTCGGGGTTGTCGCGTTCTCTTCAGCAACACCACGTAGTGTCGCGCGAGGTGCGTACTTCTCGGGTGGCGGCGATCGCCGTCGCGTCCATTGTGTCGGTTGCGATCGTGGTCGCCTACGCCGTGCACCGCGGGGGCGGCGCGCCGAGCGCCACCCCGAGCCTGTCCCCGACGATTGCGCCGCTTCCGATGTCATCGCCGCGCCCGTCGGTGCTCGCGCCGCTCGCGTCGACCGCGGCGGTCCCGACCCCGGCGGCGATGCGGGCCAACCTGTCGGCCGCGGCGGCACGGGTCGCGGCCGGCGCAACTCTGGTCGGCGAGGTGATCGACGCCCGGACCGGTGCGCGGTTGTGGTCGCGCGCGCCGCGCCGGGCGCAGCCGCCGGCGTCGACGGCAAAGCTGCTGACCGCCGCGGCGGCGTTGCGCGACCTCGGCCCGGCCTATCGGTTGCCCACGCAGACCCGACTCGTGGGGCGCACGGTCTACCTGGTTGGCGGCGGTGATCCGACAATCGTCCGCGGTCCGTCCTCGGCCGTTGTCTCGACGTACCCGACGCCGGCGCGCTTATCGACCCTCGCCAAGGAAACCGCGGCGGCGCTCGGTCCCGGTCGGCGGGTTCGGCTTCGCCTGGACACGAGCGCGTGGGCCGGTCCGGCGCTCGCCCGCGGGTGGAAGGCGTCGTACCTGACCGAGGGAGACATCGCCCCGCCCAGCCCGCTCGAGGTCGACGAAGGCCGGCTCGACCCGGACAGCGAGTACTCGCCGCGGACCGCGAACCCTGCCGCTCAGGCGGGTGAGGTGTTTGCCACCCTGCTCGCGCAGGACGGAGTACAGGTGATCGGCGCGACCCGGGCCGGCACCGCTCCTGCGGCGGCGCGAACCGTGGCCCAGGTGCACTCGCCGCCGGTCGCCGCGCTCGTCCAGCAGATGCTGACCGAGAGCGACGACGACCTGGCCGAGGCGCTCGGTCGGGCGGTGGCGATCCAGGACCATCGGCCGGCGACATTCCATGGCGCCGCAGCCGCCGTCACTTCCTCGGTCGCGGCGCTCGGCGTGCCGATCGACGGTCTGGTGCTCCATGACGCCAGCGGTTTGTCCCACCGCGATCGGGTGGCACCACGGACCCTGACCGCGGTGCTGCGGCTGGCGACCTCGCCCGCGCAGCCGCGGATGCGCCCGATCATCGAGGGACTCCCGGTGGCGGGGCTGACCGGAACGTTGGCGCTGCGCTACCTCGGTGGACCGTCCCGGCGTGCGGCCGGGGTCCTTCGGGCCAAGACCGGGACGTTGTCCGGGGTCAACGCGCTGGCCGGTCAGGTCGTCGACCGCAGCGGTCGGCTGCTGATCTTTGACTTCCAGGCATCTAATGTCAGCGTGCCGGGCGAAACCGTACCCGCGCTGGACACGCTCGCGTCCCGGCTGGAGCATTGCGGCTGCACCGGCTGACCGCACGGCGTACCGGCGTGACGCCGCTATCGGTATGGCGTACCGGCGTGACGCCGCTATCGGTACGGCGTACCGGCGTGACGCCGCTATCGGTATGGCGTACCGGCGTGACGCCGCTTCGGCGTACGTTCTATGGATGCAGCTCGTCGATTGGCGGCTCGCGGCGGCGACCGGCAGCCGGCTGGTGCCGCCGGGACCGTCGATCGGCCTGACCGAGGCCGTGGCGACGGTCGAGGATCTGCGCCGGACCGCCGTGATCGCCGACCGCTACGTCGCGGACATCACCGGCCTGGACGTCGCGTCCGACAGCGCGGTGACCGTGGTGGTCGACCGCCCGGCCTGGATCCGGGCCAACGTCGACAGCTTCGAGCAACTCGCCGGGCCGATCATCGCGAGCCTGGTCGACGCGCGCGGCGTCGCTCCTTCGGTCGTGACCTCGCTCGGCTCCCGTGCGGCCGGGGTCGAGGTCGGTCTGTTGCTGAGCTACCTCGCGACCAAGGTGCTGGGGCAGTTCGAGCTCCTCGGGCCACCTCGTGGGCCGGGCGGCGCGCCCGGCGTCCCCGGACGCCTCACCCTGGTCGCCCCGAACATCGTCGCGGCCGAACGCTCGCTGGAGGTCGACCCGGCCGACTTCCGGCTGTGGGTGTGCCTGCACGAGGTCACTCACCGCACTCAATTCGCGACCGCACCGTGGCTGCACGCTCACGTGCAGGATCTGCTGCGCGAGTTCCTGCTCGCGTCCGACCTCGATCCGGCCGCCGTGCTGCGCCGCGTACGCGACGCGGCGAGCGGGCTGGCCGGCAGCCGCCGACCAGGGCCGAATCGGAGCATGATCGAAGTCCTCCAGACGCCCGCGCAGCGGGAGATCCTCGACCGGCTGACCGGGCTGATGAGCCTTCTCGAAGGCCACGCCGACGTCGTGATGGACCAGGTCGGCCCGTCGGTCGTCCCCTCGGTCGCGACGATCCGTTCCCGATTCGAGCGCAGACGGGCCGAATCAGGCCCGGTCGCGCGACTCATCCGGCGGGTGATCGGTCTCGAGATGAAGATGCGGCAGTACGCCGAAGGAGCGGCGTTCGTGCGCGCGGTCATCGCAGCGGTCGGCATGGACGGACTCAACACCGTCTGGTCGGCGCCCGATCGGCTTCCCACCGGTGCCGAGATCAAGGAACCGGCCAGATGGCTCGCCCGGACGGGTACGCCGCCCCTGGCTCCGGCCTGAGCGCGATGCGGATGGATCCGGCGGTTGCTGCTGTCCGGCGTGCGGTCCGCGCGGACCTGACCGACCTCCCGCCGGGAGCCCTCGTGCTCGCGGCCGTGAGCGGTGGCCCGGATTCGCTCGCGCTGGCTGCGGCGCTCGGCCAAGAGGCGGCGGCTCTCGGTCTGCGGGCGGGGGCGGTGACGGTGGATCACGGCCTCCAGGATGGCTCGGCCGACCGCGCGCGGGGGGTGGCGGCGACCTGTGCCGAGTTGGGTCTGGATCCGGTGGAGATCGTCGCGGTCGAGGTCGCTCGTGAGGGCGGCCCCGAAGGGGCGGCCCGCACCGCCAGGTACGCCGCGATCGATCGAGTCGTGGCTGCTCTCGGCGTCGGCGCCGTCCTGCTCGGTCACACCCTCGACGACCAGGCCGAGACGGTCCTGCTCGGCTTGGCCCGTGGGTCGGGGGCGCGATCGGTCTCGGGCATGCCGGCCCGCCGCGGCCGGCTTCGACGCCCGCTGCTCGAGCTACGCCGGGCCACGACCGACGCGGCGTGCCGAGCGTGGGAGCTCGCGCCGTGGGCCGATCCGCACAACGCCGATCCTCGGTTCGCCCGGGCCCGGGTGCGCACGCAGGTCATGCCGCTTCTCCTCGACGTGCTCGGACCGGGGGTACCGGAGGCGCTCGCGCGCACTGCGGCCATGGTGCGGGAGGACGCCGACGCGCTCGACGCCCTTGCCGCTTCAGTCACGGACCCTGCCGACGTCGCGGCGCTCGAAGGACTCGGGCCGGCGATCCGCACCCGGGTCCTGCATCGGGCCGCGATCGAGGGTGGCGTGCCGGCCGGTGCTTTGAGCGCAGCGCATGTCCGGGAGATCGACCGCCTGGTGACCGCCTGGCACGGTCAGGGACCGGTGAGCCTGCCCGGGGGGTTGGTCGCCGAACGCGCGTATGGCAGGCTCACGTTTCGATGACCGCCCCACTGCTGCCGATGGAGACCGCGGCCGATCCGCCGGCCAACCTGCATCCGGATATCGAGGCCGTTCTGGTGTCGCAGGCCCAGATCGCACGGAAGATCGCCGAGCTGGCCGTCCTGATCGACACCGACTACGCCGGGCGGGAGGTCGTTCTCGTCGGGGTGCTCAAGGGCGCCGTGATGGTGATGGCCGATCTGGCCCGCGCGCTGAGCGTTCCGGTTTCGCTCGAGTTCATGGCCGTCTCCTCCTACGGGTCCGCGACCTCGTCCTCGGGTGTGGTGCGGATCCTCAAGGACCTCGACCGGGACATCGCCGGCTGCCACGTGCTCGTCGTTGAGGACATCATCGACTCGGGCCTGACGCTGTCGTGGTTGCTGCGCAATCTGCGTTCGAGAGGCCCGGCCTCGGTCGAGGTCGTGGCGATGCTGCGCAAACCGGAAGCCGCCCAGGTGCAGGTCCCGGTGCGCTACATGGGGTTCGACATCCCGAGCGTCTTCGTCGTCGGGTACGGCCTGGACTACGCGCAGCGCTACCGCGAGCTTCCCTATGTCGGCACCTTGCGGCCCGAGGTCTACTCCTCCTGAGCGTTCGGCGGTTTGCCGCTCGCCACGGGTGGCTCGATCGCGTGGATTAGGCGTTCCACAGGATCGGGCACGGGGGACGGCTAATCCGTAAGCGGTGTACCGTCGATACTTGCGGAGGACTCTTTTCCGACCTCTAAGCGCGATCCCGTCCAGCCACGTCGAGCAGGAGCTATGAACCTTCGCCGGACCGTCCGCGGACCCATCTTGTGGGTGATCGTGGCCATTCTGGTCGTATTGGCGTTGCTCGAGGTCGCAAACACCGGCACCAGTTACAAGTCGGTGCCACTGCCGACGATTCAGCAGGCGATCACCAACGGCGAGGTCCAGTCAGCGGTGATCAAGGATCAGTCGCAGGTGATCGAGGTCACCCTCAAAGACGGCAAACAGATCGACGGCTCGAACAAGCTCGAGTCCGCCTACACCGTCCACTACGACGTCGACCTGGTCAATCAGGTCACCAACGCCGGGGTCACCGACCTCACGATCGATCGCGAGCACACGAACCCGTTCGTGTCGCTCATCGTTCAGTTGCTGCCGTTCGTGCTCATCGTCGTGCTGATGCTGTTCATCCTGAACCAGATGCAAGGCGGCGGCGGGCGGGTCATGCAGTTCGGCAAGGCCAAGGCCAAGCTGGTCAGCAAGGACACCCCGAAGACCACCTTCGCCGATGTGGCCGGCGCGGACGAGGCGATCGAGGAGCTCCAGGAGATCAAGGAGTTCCTCGAGAACCCGGCGAAGTTCCAGGCGATCGGCGCCAAGATTCCCAAGGGCGTGCTGCTCTACGGCCCGCCCGGCACCGGAAAGACCCTGCTCGCACGCGCGGTTGCGGGCGAGGCCGGCGTGCCGTTCTACTCGATCTCCGGGTCGGACTTCGTCGAGATGTTCGTCGGCGTGGGTGCGAGCCGGGTGCGCGACCTGTTCGAGCAGGCGAAGACGAACGCGCCGGCGATCATCTTCGTTGACGAGATCGACGCGGTCGGCCGGCACCGGGGCGCCGGTCTGGGTGGCGGGCACGACGAGCGCGAGCAGACTCTCAACCAGATGCTGGTCGAGATGGACGGATTCGACGTCAACCGTGGCGTGATCCTGATCGCGGCGACGAACCGGCCCGACATCCTCGACCCCGCGCTGCTTCGGCCCGGCCGTTTCGACCGGCAGATCGTGGTCGACCGGCCGGACCTTGAGGGCCGCCGCGCGATCCTGGCGGTCCATTCCAAGGGCAAGCCGTTTTCCCCCGACGTCGATCTCGACGTCGTCGCCCGGCGTACGCCGGGTTTCACCGGCGCGGATCTCGCGAACGTCATCAACGAGGCGGCCCTGCTGACCGCGCGCAGCAGTGGCAAGATGATCACCAACGACACCCTCGAGGAGTCGATCGATCGGGTCATGGCCGGTCCGATGCGCAAGACCCGGGTGATGAGCGACAAGGAAAAGAAGGTCACCGCTTACCACGAGGGTGGCCACGCCCTCGTCGCCTGGGCGCTGCCGAACACCGCGCCGGTCCACAAGATCAGCATCATCGCGCGCGGCCGGTCGCTCGGTCACACCCTCGTCCTGCCCGAAGAGGACAAGTACAACCAGACCCGCTCCGAGATGATGGACATGCTCGCCTACGCCCTCGGTGGGCGCGCGGCTGAGGAGCTCGTCTTCCACGAGCCCACTACCGGCGCTTCCAACGACATCGAGAAGGCGACCGCGACCGCCCGGGCGATGGTCATGACCTACGGCATGAGCGAGAAGCTCGGCCCGCTGAAGTTCGGGAGGGGCGAGGGCGATGTCTTCCTCGGTCGCGATCTCGGCCACGAGCGCGACTTCTCCGAGGAGGTCGCCTCCCAGATCGACGACGAAGTCCGGGGTTTGATCGAGCGCGCCCATGATGAGGCGTGGGAGATCCTCGTCGAGTACCGCGACGTGCTCGATGACATGGTGCTTGCGCTGCTCGACAAGGAGACGTTGAGCAAGGCGGACCTCACCGAGATCTTTGCCAAGGTCGACAAGCGGCCCTACCGCAGCATCGCCCCCGCACGCGAGATCCCCAACGATCGCCCTCCGGTGATGACTCCGGCGGAGCTCGCCGCTCTCGACCCGGCCGAGCTCGCGAAGCTGACGGCTGCCAACGACCACCGCAACGGCGTCAAGGCCAACGGCGCCCGCACCAACGGGACCCGGGCGAACGGCACGAAGGCGAACGGCACGAAGGCGAACGGCACCCGGGCGAACGGCACGAAAGCGAACGGCACCCGGGCGAGCGGCTCTCGGTCGAACGGTTCCCGGTCCACCGGCGCAAAGTCCAACGGAACCCGCAGCTCCGCGGCGAACGGAGCTTCGGCTCGCACCCGAGCCGATCGGGAGGCCAAGCCGCCCGCGCAGCCTCGCACGCGGACCAAGCGGACCGACGGCGGTCGCCAGGCGCCCGGGACGACGGGCTGACCGCAGACCGCTGCGTCCGCGGGCTTGCGGACCTCGGCCGATGCCGAGTGATCGGCGTCGTCAACGTCACACCGGACTCCTTCAGCGACGGCGGTCGCCACCTCGACCCGGGGGCCGCCGTTGCGCACGGGATCGCCCTGCACGCGGCCGGAGCTGATCTCGTCGACGTCGGCGGTGAGTCCACCCGTCCAGGGGCGACCAGGGTGGACGCGACCGAGGAGATCCGCAGGGTGCTGCCGGTGGTGCGCGACCTCGTGGCGGCCGGAGTCACGGTGAGCATCGACACGATGCGGCGAGAGACCGCGACGGCCGCGCTCGTGGCGGGCGCCTCGATCGTCAACGACGTATCCGGCGGGCTGGCCGATCCCGATCTCCCGCGGTTGGTTGCCGACCACGGGGTTCCCTATGTCCTGATGCATTGGCGCGGGCACAGCGACGAGATGTACAAGCACGCTCAGTACGCCGACGTCGTCGGGGAGGTAGGTGCGGAGCTGACTCGCCGGGTGGAGGCGGTCGTCGCCGCCGGGGTCGAACTCGACCAGATCGTGCTCGATCCGGGCATCGGCTTTGCCAAAACCGCCGAGCACAACTGGACGCTGGTCGCCAACCTTGACCGCCTCGCCTACCTCGGGCGCCCACTGCTCGTCGGGGCCAGCCGCAAGTCGTTCCTGGGGGAGTTGCTCGCGGTCGACGACCTCCCCCGACCCCCGGAGGAGCGCGACGATGCGACGGTGGCGACCACGGTGCTGGCCGCTCTTGCCGGTGCGTGGGCCGTGCGGGTGCACTCCGTGCCGGCCAACGTGGATGCGGTCAAGGTAGCGGCGAGGGTGCTCGCCGCTCGCGATCGACCGTGACCGACGATGAGGCGGTGAGCGCCGCGAACACCGAGTTCTACGCCGCGATCGAAGCAGGCGACGTGGCGCGCATCGCCGCTGTGTGGGACGACGCGGACGACATCTCCTGCGTGCACCCCGGGTGGCCGGCGGTGCGTGGGCGGTCGCGGGTGCTGCGGTCGTGGGCGGTGATCATGGCCAACACCGCCTACATTCAGTTCTTCGTCACCGACGCCCGCGCGACGGTGGAAGGCGACGTCGGAATCGTCACCTGCGAGCACAGCCTGCTCGCTCGCACGACCGATGAGGAGACCGGGCTCGGCGAGACCGCGCGTGTCGTCGCGACCAACGTGTTCCGGCAACGAGACGATGGCTGGCGGCTGTGGGCTCATCACGCCTCGCCTGTGGCGACGGCGGCGGAGGACGGGGAGCAAGCGTGAGCGACACAATTGCGGTGCGGGGCCTTCGAGTCCGGGGCTTTCACGGCGTTCTCGCCGAGGAACGCGCCGTTGGCCAGCTCTTCGTCGTCGACGTGGAGCTGACCGTCGACACGCGTCCGGCGGCCGCGGAGGACGACTTGGCGCTGACGGTCGACTACTCCTCGCTCGCTCATTTGCTGGCCGAAGTGATCGGGGGTGAGCCGGTCGCGCTGATCGAGACATTGGCGCAGCGGCTGGCCGACGTCTGTCTCGCCGATCCGATGGTGGCTGCGGTCGATGTGACCGTCCACAAGCCCGACGCGCCGGTCGGGTTGCCGGTCAGTGACATCGTCGTCGCCATCCACCGTGAGCGCGCGTAGGTCGGCCATGACCGCAGTGGTCTCACTCGGCGGGAATCTCGGCGATCGCGCGGCGTACCTTCGGCGCGCGATCGAGGTCATCGCGATGCAGGTGCCGGTGCGTGCCGTCTCCTCGCTCTATGAGTCCGCGCCGATCGGAGTGACGGATTCCCCGGCGTACCTGAATGCGGTCGTCGTGGTCGATTCTGGCGATGCCGAACGGGTATTCCAGGCGGCCGGGGCGGCCGAGCGGAGTCAGGGTCGACTGCGGTCCCGGCGCTGGGGGCCGCGCACACTCGACGCAGACGTCATCGCGGTCGACCAGCAGGTGTCCGCCAGTCCACGGCTCACGCTCCCGCATCCGCGTGCCCACGAGCGAGCGTTCGTCCTGATGCCGTGGCTCGAGGTGGACGCCACCGCGTCGATCACCGGCTACGGGCCGGTCCGACGGTTGCTGGAGGAATTGCCCGATCAGCACGTCGTGCGGGTTGCCCCGGCGCCCCCGCTGCCGTGACGCGCCCGACCCGGTACACCGTGCTGGTCGCGGTCGCGATCGTTGCCGGTGGATCGATGTATGCCCTGACCCGGTTCGCCTACGATTCCATGCCCGGCCCCACCCTGCTTCAGCTGCTGTCGATCGCCATCCTGGCGATTGCGGAGTTCTACGTCGCGCTCCTGACCCGCGCTCGGCTCGCGGGACGCCACGGCACCCGTCCTGTCGATCCGTTGGCGGTCACCCGATTCGTCGCGCTCGCGAAGGCGTCTGCGATCGTCGGCGCGCTTGCCGCCGGTGGGTACGCCGGCTTCCTCACCTGGGTCGCGAGGTTGGACTCGCCAAGTGCCTCCGACGACTCCCGGCTGGCCGCGTTCGGGGTGGGGTTCGGGTTGCTGCTGACCGCGGCCGCGCTGTTCTTGGAGCACGTGTGTCGGGTGCCCCCGAGGGATGACGACGACCCGCCTCCGCCGGCCGACGACGTCTGGGACCATCACGAGCATTGACCTCACGCCGGTAGGCTGCGCTGCCATGACGACCGACGAGCCTTCCGCCGCGCCGACGTTTGCTGAGCTCGATGCGCTGTCCGACCGCGACCTACGCGAGCGGGCGTTCGCCGTTGCGGAGCACCATCACGACCTGGGGTTCTTCTGGGATCTCGTGAAGCACCTGCGCGGCGCCGAGGACTTCGGATCCGACGACGGATCGGCCGGCGGTCTGGGGGAGTCGCTCACCGGTGCGGCCGAGGTCGTTGCCGGGCTGCTCGGACGAGGAGAGGACACGCTCGACCCGATGGTCCGGGCGCGGTTCATCTCCTACCTTCAGGAGCACGGCTGAGCCGAAAGGCGCCGACCGTCGACCGGTGCGCGACCTGGCTCAGGCCAGCGGGGTCGCGGTGACCACTCGGGACGGTGATCCCAGCTTGGTCTTGTTCTTCGCCGCGACCCGGACGTGGTAGCGCGTGTCGGGTGTGAGCCCCCGGATCCGAACGAAGTCGCGGTGTGCGCCCACTGGCCGGGTTTTGAACGAGCAGCCCTTCGCGGCGAACGAGCAGGTCGTGTATTCGATGCGATAGCCGGTGATCCGCTGGCCCCCGTCCTTGGCCGGTTCCGTCCAGTGGACCGAGATCGAGTGCCGACCCGAACTCGCCGACACATGGCGCGGCGCACTCGGTGGGGCAACGAGCGTGGCGGAGATTCCCTTCGCGGCGCCTCCGAAGGCGTTGACCGCGGCGACGAGGAACCGGTAGGTGTGGCCCGGCTTCAGCTTCTTGGTGTCGAAGCTCGTCTTGGTCGTCTCGCCGAACCCGCTGAAGTCGATCCCTTCAAGGATGCCGCCGTCGAAGGACTCACGGGAGACGGCTCCGTAGATCACCTCGTAGGCGATGACACCGCCGCCGGTCTGGGCGGGCGGATCCCAGGTGAGGTGCGCGACGTCCTTGTGCACGATCACCGCGAGGTTCGTCGGCGCACTCGGGGCCGCCCCGAAGATCGCGGCGGCGTTGGGCGCGCCGCTTGCGCTTCCCACTCCGGTGACCGTCCGAACCGGAGCGGCGTCGGCCTTGGCGTCCGCGGCGAACACCTGGATGCTCTGATTGCCCGCGTTGGTGACGACCGGCTCGCCGAGCGCGTCGATCGCGATGCCGCTCGGCGCGTTCAGTCCGGTATCCGCACCCATGATCGTGTGACCCGGGAGCAATCCACCGCCGAGGCCGGGGAGAGCGAACTCGTCGGAGATGCTGTTGGTGGCGCCGTCGGTCACCCAGAAGCCGCCTTCCCCGTCCATGTGCAAGGCGGTGGGCGCGGTGATCGGGTGCTTGGACGTCCCGGTCGCGTCGACGTCGGCCGCGACGTTGCCGAACTTGCCCCGCATGTAGGCGGTGATCGTGGCCGAGCCGCTGGACGGGGTGTTCGCGACGACAATCTCGCCGAGGTCGAGATCCACTGCCAGCGCGACCGGGTGGTCGAGGTCGGTCTTGCTCCCGCTGATCGTGAGGGCCGGGAGCACGTTGCCATCCGAGCCGAGGTTGAACGCCTCCACCAGGTTGGCGGGAGGATCGACCACCCAGACGTACCCGCCCGAAATCGTGATCCCCTGAGGCTCGTCCATCGAGGTCGAGCTTCCGCTGATCGTCGCGGCCGGGGCCGCGTCACCGTCGGCATCGGCGGCGTACTTGGTGATCGAGTCGTTCCCCGCGTTCGATACGTATACCGTCCCGCTGCTCCCCAACGCGACCCCCGTCGGATCGTCGAGCCCGGTGTCCGGCCCCGAGATCGTGGCGATCGGGGTCGCTGTCCCGGATGCGCCGGGCGCGTATTCCGACAGCGCGTTCGCCGCCGAGTCAACGGTCCAGATCACGCCGTAGTCCGGGGATGACGCCGCAGCCGCCGAGTCGGCGACGACCGTCAGCGGGGCGACGACGAGCGCAGCCGAGGCAAGGAGCGGGATGAGGATCGACGATCGCATGCGCGGACGGTAGCGGATCTTCACCCCATTGTGTGGGCGAAACCGCCATTGCTGGTGGGCGACCGTGACGGCGGCTACTTGTCGATGTCGCCCACAACAAAAAACAACGTCGTGAGGATCGGTACGAGATCGCCGACCGACGCACCGGTGAGCAGGTGCGGGAGCACCTGAACGTTGGCGAACGACGCGGTTCGAACCTTCAGCCGCCACGGTGTCTTCTGCCCGCGGGACACGAGGTAGTACCCGTTGATCCCGAGCGGGTTCTCGGTCCAGGCGTAGGTCTCGCCCTCCGGCGCCTTGACCACCTTCGGCAGCCGGACGTTGATCGGCCCCGACGTGGTGGTGGCGAGCGTCTCCCGGCAGTACTCGGCGATGTCCAGCGAGACTTCGACCTGGTCGACAAGACACTCCAGCCGAGCCACGCAGTCACCGGCAACGCGGGTCACGACCCGCAGTACGCCGGCCGGGAGCAGGTCGTAGGCCAGGGTGGGGTCGTCGCGACGCAGGTCCATGTCGATCCCGCTGGCTCGCGCAATCGGCCCGGATACCCCATATCCGTCGCAGATCGTCCGGTCGAGTGATCCGATGCCCCGGTAGGGCTCCGAGGATTCGAGCAGGCGGAGGAATGCAGGCACGGTCAGCCTACGGATCCGGTCGATGGTGAGCGCCGCGCGATCGAGCCAGCCCGTGGGCAGGTCCTGCTTGAGGCCGCCGACCTGGTTGAACATGAAGTGCATCCGACCCCCGGAAACCTCTTCCATGAGCGCCTGGATCATCTCGCGGGCACCGAACACGGTCGCTGTCGTGTCGCGGTCTGCCCCCGGGGCGGAGGCGAGAAACAACAGGTGGCTGAGCACCCGGTTGAGCTCAGCAAGCATCGTGCGGGCCCACACCGCCCGGACGGGGACGTCGATGCCCAACATTCGCTCGACCGCGATCGCCACCCCGAGCTCGTTGCTGAATGCCGCCAGCCAGTCGTGCCGATTGGCAAGGACCAGGATCTGGCGGTAGTCGCGCGCTTCGAACAGCTTCTCCGCGCCGCGATGCATGTAGCCGACGATCGGGACGGCGTGGACGATCTGCTCGCCTTCGAGGGTGAGTGCGAGCCGAAGCGCGCCGTGTGCGGCGGGATGTTGCGGCGCGATCTGGAGGATCACGTCGGGCTGTCCGACATCCGCGGTCGAGACGGTCAGCTCTCGCGCCACGCGGGCGATCCTCCCAGAACCAGGGTCTACCCGCGTCTGGGCATCCAACGGAAGTAGCGGACCGCGATGACGATCGAAACGACCCCCCAGATCAGCAAGGCGCCCAGCTGACGCCATGCCCAGCCGCTCGATCCGAACTGCAGCGGGTCGAACACCTTGTACAGCGCTTCGATGAAGGGTCGTAACGGCAGGTACTTCGAGATGGTCAGCATCGTCCCGCTGATGGGGAAGTAGGTGCCGGAGATGAACACCATGACGAAAAACGGCAGGTTCAGGATCGCCGGCGCCGAGTCGACGTTGGGGATGAACGACGACACGGCAATTCCGAGCGCACAGAAAACCAGCGATGCCAGCGCGATGGTTACCACCATCGGCAGGATGTGCGCGGCCGGCAGGTGAACCCCGTAGACAACGATCGCGAACACGACGCAGACGATCGACAGCAGCGAGGACACGATCACGGCGCTGCCGATCGAGCCGCCGATCAGCGCCCAGGACGGCAGCGGCGTCCCCCGCATCCGCTTGAGCACGCCGTCCTCGCGTTGCCGCACCAGTTTGAGCGCGATGCTCATGAAGCAGGCGCTCATGACGCCGTACGCGAGGATGCTGGGCGTGTAGTACTGCTTGAGCAACACTCCCGCGCCCAGTGTCTTGTCGTGACCGCTCCCCGCAGCGCCGACGAGGATGATGAACAACACGATCGGGAACAGGAAGGTGAAGCTGGCGGCCAGCGGGTTGCGCCAGTAGCTCTTCTGCTCGTACCCGACCTGAGTCCGGACCAGGGCGAGGTCGGCGCTCATCGGTGGTCCTCACGGGCGCCCGCATCGCCGACGGTGGCGAGGTGCGGGCCGCCGACGAGGCTGAGATAGATGTCCTCGAGACTCGGTCGGCTCGCGTTGAGGCTTTCCAGCGGGATGTTGTTGTCGAGCGACCAGCCGGTCAGGGCGTGCAGGACGGCGACGTCGTCCTCGGTGGTCAATTCACAGAAGCCGTGCTGGTCGAGCGCGACGGCGACCGGCAGGCCGCCAGGGTCCACGCCGTCGGGCAACTTGAACCGGATGTGCGCCGCCGCCCGATCCCGACCGCCGAGGGAGTCGGGAGAGCCCTCGGCGACGACCTTCCCGCTGCCGATCACCACGATTCGATCGGCGAGTGCCTGTGCCTCGTCCATGTAGTGGGTGGTGAGCATGATCGTCGTCCCGAGGGCCCGCAGTCCCGCCACCATCTCCCACGCGCCGCGCCGAGCCGACGGATCGAACCCGGTCGTCGGCTCGTCGAGGAACAGCAACGCGGGGTTGCCGATGATGCCGTAGGCGACGTCGAGGCGCCGTTGCTGACCGCCGGAGAGCTTGCTCACCCGTGCACCAGCTTTCTCCTCCAGCCCGACCAGACCGATCACTTCGTCGACGTTGCGCGGGTTCGGGTAGTAGTCCGCGGTGCGGTTGAGCGTCTCGCGAACGGTGAGGTACGGGTCGGCCGCGGTGCCTTGGAGCACGATCCCGATCCCTTCACGCCAGGCCCGATCGCCATGCTGCGGGTCGCGCCCGAGGACGCTCACCTGACCGCTGTCGCGGTGCAGATACCCCTCGAGCACCTCGAGGGTCGTCGTCTTGCCCGCGCCGTTGGGTCCGAGAAGAGCCACGCAGGCGCCCTCCTCGACGGTGAACGTCACGCCCGCTACGGCGCGGACGCTGCCGTAGCTCTTGTGCAGATCGTCGACGACGATTGCGGCCATGTCGGTGGTGCCTCTCTGATGCGACAACTGCCTGTCGACGCTACGGGTTCCTCGACGCCGCCCCAATCGGGGGTAGGACCTCTCGTCCGGACAGCAGCCAGGTGAAGCCGCCGAGTCCGGACGGGTCGGCAAGGGTGGCCACGTCGCCGGCAGCCTTCAGTCCGGAGATGAACTCGACCGGATCACCGGCGTAGGTGGTCGTCGGTTCCGCGACGCCGAGTGCGGCCAGCGCGTCGTGCTGCGTGATCAGGAGGTCACCCTCGGTGGCGAGCGAGTCGAACAGGACGTGCGCGGTCAGGTCACACGAGCCGTCCGGGACGGGTCGGACCTCGCGCCCGCACCGATAGCCGGTCAACGTCCCCGCCCGGTGCAGCTCAGGGTGGGCGGCGTAGTCGATCGCGACCGCCACCCCACGGTCGAGGCAGGCGCACAGGGTGCGCCAGAGGGCATCCCGCGTCCGCCCGATCTCGATCCGGTCGCCCGGCTCGTGCACGGGCCACCAGCGTTGCTGCCAGGCGAGCGCGTCCCCTGCGAGGCGAGGGCCGAGTGTCTCCTCGCCGGTGAGATGAACGTCGATCCGGTGCGGACCGTGGGTGGTGTTGATCGCGACGTCGATCGGCACGACGTCGAGCAGCTCGTTCGCCAGCAGCAAGCCGGTGAACCCCTTGGGTGGTTCGGAGCGCCAATCAACGCGGTCGCACAACCCTTCCGGGCGGGGCGCGACATCGACCCCCACCAGCTGCCAATGCTGGGGCGTCATTGCCGCGAGCTCGTGCAGGAGTTCGCCGCCCCCGGCGCCGACGTCGACGACGCTGAACCGCCCCGGCCCGACCGCCTCCTCGACTCGCCGGGCCAGCGCCGCGATCACCGTTGCCCATCGGGCGTTGTCGTGTGCTGACGTCCGGAAGTGGCGCGCGGGGGTCCCGCTCGTGCGGTAGAAGCCACGCTCGCCGTACAACGCTCGGTCGATCGCCGTGCTCCAAGGCACGGGCGGCGCAGTCAAGCGCTGCGCGAGGGATGCTGCCGGCGCCTGCACCCCCGACACGTTACGGCGTACCCTGTTCGCGTCCGGTACCCCGCCGTGAGGACTGGAACCCATGACCTCGCTCCCTCCGGCGCAGCGTCCTGCCCGGCTCGCGGTCGGCGCCATCGGTGCCGGCCGGGTAGGGGCCGTGCTGCTCGCCGCGCTCGCCCGCGCCGGGCACCGAGCAGTGGCCGTGTCCGCGGTCTCGCAGCCGAGCCTGCGACGGGCGGAACTGCTGATCCCGCAAGCCGAGGTCCTTGCCGCGGACGAGGTCGCGGCACGCAGCGAGCTGTTGCTGCTTGCCGTCCCCGACGACGAGCTGGCTGATCTGGTGCGCGGTCTCGCAGGCTCCGGCGTCGTGCGTCGAGGCACGCTCGTCGTCCACACCAGCGGCGCGCACGGAATCGGGGTGCTCGCCCCCCTGACCGACACCGGTGCGCTTCCCCTTGCCCTGCACCCGGCGATGACGTTCACCGGCACGGAGGTTGATCTCCAACGGCTCGGCGGGGCGTGTTTCGGAGTCACGACGGTTGGCGACCTTCGCCCGGTGGCGGAGGCGATCGTGATCGAGATGGGCGCCGAACCGGTGTGGATCGAGGAAACCGCGCGGGCGGTCTACCACGCCGGGCTCGCGTTCGGGGCAAACAACCTCGTGACTCTCGTCGCGCAGGCCGGCGATCTGCTTCGCGCTGCCGGCGTCGAGCGCCCGCAGAGCATGCTCGGTCCGTTGCTCGGCGCTGCGCTCGACAACGCGTTGCGCCACGGCGATCGGGCGCTGACCGGTCCGGTCGCGCGCGGAGACGCGTCGACCGTTCTCGCCCATCTGGAGGCGATCTCGGCGAGCGCGCCGGAGGCCATCCGCGCCTACGTCGAGATGTCCCGCCTGACCGCGCTGCGTGCGCTTGCCGCCGGGATCCTCAGCGCCGAACGGGCGGAGGCACTGCTCGACGTGCTAGCGGCCCGGGAACGCGAGTGACCGCACCTCGCGTCGCGCGCACGGTCGAGGAGCTTGCTCTCGCCAGAGCCGAGCTATCGGGCCGAGTGGCGGTCGTGATGACCATGGGCGCGCTGCACGAGGGTCACCTGAACCTCATGCGGGAGGGCAGGGAACGTTCCGACTCGCTGCTGGTCACCATCTTCGTCAACCCGTTGCAGTTCGGGCCGAACGAGGACTTCGATCGCTACCCGCGCTCACTGGCCGTCGACCTGGACACGTGCGCCCGGGCGGGGGTCGACCTGGTCTTCGCGCCGTCGGTCGAGGCCATGTACCCGCCGGGCGAGCCGATTCCCTGGGTCAGCGCGGGCCATCTGGGGACCGTGCTTGAGGGTGAGTCGCGCCCGGGGCACTTCGACGGCGTGGTGACGGTCGTGGTGAAGCTCCTGCGTCTGACCCGGCCGGACCTCGCGCTGTTCGGGCAGAAGGACGCGCAGCAGCTCGCCCTGATCCGCCGCGCGGTTGCCGATCATGACCTTGCGGTGGAAATCATCGGGGTGCCAACGGTGCGCGAGCCGGACGGCCTGGCGATGTCCAGCCGTAACCGCTATCTCGACCCTCCCGGCCGGCAGGTCGCTCGCGTGCTGTCCCGCGCGCTGATGGTGGGAGCGCACGCGTCTCCGGGCGGAGCCGACGCGGTGCTCATGGCCGCGCGTTCGGTGCTGGCCGACACTCCGGAGGTGGCGGTGGACTATCTGGTGCTCGTCGACGACGCGACGTGGGAGGCACCTGACAGCACTACCACCGATGCGCGACTATTGGTCGCCGGTCGGATCGGTGCGACCAGGCTGATCGACAATGTCGCTGTTGCCCTCGGCACCCGAGACTCAGTGGGCTGAAGGAGAGACGTGCTCCTCACGATCGATGTCGGCAACACCAACACGGTCATCGGCTACTTCGACGGCGATCGCCTTGCCGAGTCGTGGCGGATCAAGACGGACACCCGCGCGACCGCGGACGAGCTGGCACTGCTGTTTCGGGGCCTGCTCGTCGACAGCCCACCGCCGGACGGCATCGCTGCCTGTTCGACCGTTCCCTCGGTGCTGCACGAATTGCGCGGCGTCTTTGCCCGCCACTACCCGACCGTCCCCGCCGTGATCGTCGAGCCGGGCGTCAAGACCGGTGTTCCGTTGCTCTACGACAACCCCAGGGAGGTCGGCGCCGACCGAATCGTCAACACCCTCGCGGCGTTCTCCCTCTACGGGGGACCGGCCATCGTCGTCGACTTCGGTACGTCGACCAACTTCGACGTCGTGAGCGACAAGGGTGAGTTCCTCGGAGGTGCGCTCGCGCCGGGGATCGAGATCTCGATCGACGCACTCGCCGCGCGCGGCGCGCGGCTGTTCAAAGTCGAGCTTGCCCGGCCTCGGACCGTGATCGCGAAGAGCACCGTCGAGGCGTTGCAGTCCGGGATGGTCTACGGGTTCGCCGGTCAGATTGACGGCCTCGTACGCCGGATCAGCGAGGAGATCGACGCGGATCCGGTCGTGATCGCGACCGGGGGCCTCGCGCCGCTCGTGATCGACGAGTGCGAGACCGTGACCGAATACGAGCCCGACCTGACTTTGATCGGGCTGCGCCTGGTCTTCGAGCGCAACGTCACCGAACTCCCATAGCGGCGTCACGCCGGTACGGGTATGGCAGAGCGGCGTCACGCCGCTACGGGTATGGCAGAGCGGCGTCACGCCGGTATCGGGGTCGATAACCTTGCCCGCTGTGAGCGACGTGACCGATCAGCCCAACGAGGTCCCGGACTCCGCCGGTTCTGCGGAGTCCGAGCAGATGCGCGTCCGCCGAGAGAAGCTTGCCCGGATCGAGGCCGACGGCGGCACCGGATATCCGGTGGGTGTGCCGCGCACGGCGACGGCGGCACAGGTGAGGCAGCGATTCCCCGATCTGGAGGCGGATGCCTCGACCGGTCAACGGGTGTCGGTCGTGGGCCGCGTGATGCTCAAGCGCGATGGCGGCAAGCTGTGTTTCGCGACTCTGCGCGACGGGTCCGGTGAGCTCCAGGTCATGCTCTCCCTCGACCGGCTGGGCGAGGACCGGCTCGGAGCGTGGAAGCGCGACGTCGACCTCGGCGACCACGTCAGCGTCGACGGCGAGGTGATCACCAGCAAGCGGGGCGAGCTATCGGTGCTCGCGGACGGATGGACGATGGCCGGCAAGGCCTTGCGGCCGTTGCCGGAGAAGTGGCACGGCCTTGCTGATGAGGAGACCCGGGTGCGTCGCCGGTATCTCGACCTGATCGTCAACCAGGACGCCCGCGAACTCGTGCGCGTGCGGGCCGTCGTCCTTGCGTCACTGCGTCGGACGCTGGACGCTCGCGGCTTCATCGAGGTTGAGACACCGGTTCTCCAGGTCTTGCACGGCGGCGCCGCGGCCCGCCCGTTCGCGACCCATCTCAACGCCTTCGATCTCGACATGTATCTGCGGATCGCCCTCGAACTTCCGCTCAAACGCCTGGTCGTCGGTGGCATCGAGCGGGTGTATGAGATCGGTCGCAACTTCCGCAACGAAGGCGTGGACACCTCGCACAGCCCCGAGTTCACGATGCTGGAGGCCTACGAGGCTTTCGGTGACTACGATTCGATGGCCGAGCTGACCCGGGCGCTGGTTCTCGACGCGGCCCGCGCGCTGGGCGGCTCCGTCGTCCCGCGGGCCGGCGGTGGTGAGCTCGAGCTCGACGTGCCTTGGCGCACGGTCACCGTGTACGGCGCCGTCAGCGAGGCGGCGGGCGAGACGATCACACCCGATACGCCGGGAGACGACCTCGTTCGGATTGCGCGCGCGCACGACGTCACGCTTCGACCCGAGTGGGATCACGCCGAGATCGTCCTCGAGCTCTACGAACAGCTCGTCGAGCACACCTTGATCGAGCCGACCTTCGTGCGCGACTACCCGGCCGATGCCCGCCCGCTCGCCCGCCCGCATCGTGAGGATCCACGCCTGGCCGAGGCCTGGGATCTGGTCATCAACGGGATCGAGCTCGCCCCGGCGTACTCCGAGCTCGTCGATCCGCTCGAGCAGCGTCGGCGGCTGACCGAGCAGTCGGCCCGCGCGGCGGGCGGCGACGCCGAGGCGATGCAGCTCGACGAGGACTTCCTGCGAGCGCTCGAGCACGGCGCACCGCCGATGGGGGGAATGGGCCTGGGCGTCGACCGCCTGATCATGCTGCTGACCGGCGTCAACATTCGTGAGGCAATCACCTTTCCATTGTTGCGGCCGCTCTAGCCCGGACCAATGCCCGGTTGATAGTTACCGGAAATCCTGTCGTGCCGCGTCGTTGTTGACGGTGGGATATGGTCGGATCGATCGGCAGTTTTCGTATTGGCGGGAGAATTCACCATGGCCCAACGAGTCCAAATTCTTTTGGTCTGTGACCTGCACGACGACGACACCGCAGGCACCGAGACGGTGTCTTTCACCGTCGATGGATCCTCCTACGAGATTGACGTGTGCGATTCACACGCCAGCGAAATGCGCGAGGCATTCGCGCCGTACGTTGCCGCGGCCCGACGCAGCAGCCGCGGGTCGGCGGGTCGTCGTCGCCGTCGGGGCCGGGCGGCCGGCGCGGACCCCGGCGAGGTGCGCGCGTGGGCGCGGGCGAACAACGTCAAGGTCAGCGAGCGTGGCCGAATCAGCGCCGAAGTGCTCGACCAGTACGCCGCCGCGCACTGAGCCCAACCTCCACCGAACCGGCCACCGTTGCCTCGGAGGTCGAATCCGAGAAGTTTCCGCCGTGGGCTGAACCGGAATGCTCGACCGGTCGATGAGGTTGTCAACCCGATAGTCGCGTTTCGCGTCGGATCAGTGCGTGCGACACACATCCGACACGAGCCGGGGCTAGCATGCGGGGAGTGGGGCCAAGCGGGTCCCCCGCCCTGCTTCGGTCGAGGAGCGAGTGAATGTTCGAGAGGTTTACGGACCGCGCGAGGCGGGTTGTCGTCCTGGCACAGGAAGAGGCCAGGATGCTCAACCACAACTACATTGGCACCGAGCACATCCTGCTCGGGCTGATTCACGAGGGTGAGGGCGTCGCCGCCAAGGCTCTCGAGTCGTTGGGCATCTCGCTCGAAGGGGTGCGCCAGCAGGTCGAGGAGATCATCGGACAGGGCCAGCAGGCGCCCAGCGGACACATTCCGTTTACGCCGCGAGCGAAGAAGGTGCTCGAGCTCAGCCTGCGCGAGGCACTGCAACTCGGCCACAACTACATCGGCACCGAGCACATCCTGCTCGGCCTGATCCGCGAGGGCGAGGGCGTCGCCGCGCAGGTGCTCGTCAAGCTCGGCGCTGACCTCAACCGGGTGCGCCAGCAGGTCATCCAGCTGTTGTCGGGCTACCAGGGCAAGGAGCCGGCGGCGGCCGGCGCCGTCGGCGAAGGAGCCCCCAGCACCAGCCTGGTGCTCGACCAGTTCGGGCGTAATCTCACCCAGGCCGCGCGGGAGGGCAAGCTCGACCCGGTCATCGGGCGAGAAAAGGAAATCGAGCGGGTCATGCAGGTCCTTTCCCGCCGGACCAAGAACAACCCGGTCCTTATCGGCGAGCCCGGCGTCGGCAAGACTGCGGTCGTCGAAGGTCTCGCCCAGGCCATCGTGAAAGGCGAGGTTCCGGAAAACCTCAAAGACAAGCAGCTGTACACCCTCGACCTCGGCGCGCTGGTTGCGGGCAGCCGTTATCGCGGCGATTTCGAGGAGCGGTTGAAGAAGGTCCTCAAGGAGATTCGCACCCGAGGCGACATCATCTTGTTCATCGACGAGATCCACACGCTGGTCGGCGCGGGTGCTGCCGAGGGTGCCATTGACGCGGCAAGCATCCTCAAGCCGATGCTTGCGCGCGGTGAGCTTCAGACGATCGGCGCGACCACCGTAGATGAGTACCGCAAGCACCTCGAGAAGGACGCCGCCCTCGAGCGCCGCTTCCAGCCGATCCAGGTTGGCGAGCCCTCGCTCGCGCACACGATCGAGATCCTCAAGGGGCTGCGCGATCGGTACGAGGCGCACCACCGGGTCTCGATCACCGACACAGCGCTCGTTGCGGCCGCGACTCTCGCCGATCGCTACATCTCCGACCGGTTCCTGCCGGACAAGGCGATCGACCTGATCGACGAGGCCGGCTCGCGGATGCGGATCCGCCGGATGACCGCACCCCCGGACCTGCGCGAGTTCGACGAGCGCATTGCCGCGGTCCGCCGCGAGAAGGAAAGCGCGATCGACGCGCAGGACTTCGAGAAGGCGGCGTCGCTGCGCGACAAAGAAAAGACGCTTCTCGCCCAGAAGGCCGACCGCGAGCGCGAGTGGAAGGCCGGCGACATGGATGTCGTCGCCGAGGTGACCGACGAGGAGATCGCGGAGGTCCTCGCGACCTGGACCGGGATTCCGGTCTTCAAGTTGACCGAGGAGGAGACCTCCCGGCTGCTGCGGATGGAAGAGGAACTGCACCGCCGGGTGATCGGCCAGGAGCAGGCGGTGAAGGCGGTCTCGCAGGCCATCCGTCGCACCCGGGCAGGGCTGAAGGACCCGAAGCGCCCAGGTGGCTCGTTCATCTTCGCCGGTCCGTCCGGCGTCGGGAAGACCGAGCTCTCCAAGACGCTCGCGGAGTTCTTGTTCGGCGATGAGGACGCGCTGATCCAGCTCGACATGAGCGAGTTCATGGAAAAGCACAGCGTGTCGCGGCTCGTCGGCTCACCTCCGGGCTACGTCGGCTACGAAGAGGGTGGCCAGCTGACCGAGCGGGTCCGCCGCAAGCCGTTCTCGGTCGTGCTGTTCGACGAAGTCGAAAAGGCGCACCCGGACGTGTTCAACACCTTGCTTCAGGTTCTCGAAGACGGGCGACTGACCGACAGTCAGGGTCGAACGGTCGACTTCAAGAACACCGTGATCATCATGACGACGAACCTCGGCACCCGCGACATCGCCAAGGGGCTCAACCTCGGGTTCCACGGTGGGGATCACGAGGCGAACAACTACGAGCGGATGAAGCAGAAGGTCAACGAAGAGCTCAAGACGCACTTCCGGCCGGAATTCCTCAACCGGGTCGACGACACGATCGTGTTCCACCAGCTCGGCGAGGACGACATCGTCACGATTGTCGACCTGATGATCGGCCGGGTCGACGCGGCGATGAAGAACCGCGACATGGCGATCGAGCTGACGTCGGACGCCAAGCGGTTGCTGGCTCGCAAGGGCTACGACCCGGTGCTCGGTGCGCGGCCACTGCGCCGTACGATCCAGCGCGAGATCGAGGACGTGCTGTCCGAGAAGATCCTCTACGGCGAGCTGACCGCCGGGCAGATCGTGGTCGTCGACACCGAGTCCGACGATGACGGTGAGCGGTTTACCTTCCGGGGTGAGGTCAAGCCGGTCGCACCGGACCTGCCGCCGGTCGAGACGGTGGCGCCGGGCGGTGGCTCGGACGCTGGGGAGCCGACGGAGTCCTGAGCGCGGGGGGCCTAGCGGGTCGCGAGAAGGGGCGCGACCCGGTCGCTGAACACGGCGTCAAGCCCGATTCGCGCGCATCGATCGAGCGATAGCCGGCGTTGTGCGTCGTAACCGAAGGCGAGCATGCCGAGTGCGTGCGTTTCCGCGACCAGCGCGCGGCTCCACCACAGCCACCGCGCGTTGAGCGCCTCCACGCCCGCCGCGCGCGCCTGCGCCACGACGGCTTGCCGCCGAGGTGAGCGCAGCACGTTCCCCCGGATGGTCACCGCGCGATGGGCGCCGCCAAGTTCCAGCGGCGTCGGCGCCGAGGACGCGGGCTCGACCAGCCACAGCCGATTGCTCGCCTCGAATCGCCGCGCCACGTTGACGATCGCGGTCGCGACCGCGGTGTCCTTCACATCGATCGCCAGGTCGAAATCGGTTCCGCACCGCTCGTAGAGGTCGTCCAGCGTCGGCATGTACGCCGGAAGCCGATCCCGGGGGAGCCCCGCGATCGGCTCGCGAGTGCCGGGCAGCACGCCGTCGTGGTCGAGGATCACCGCCCCGTCGAGGCTTCGCCAGGCGTCGGTCTCCAGACCGGTAGCGCCCATCGCGAGGGCCGCGGCGAACGTGTCGAGGGTGTTGGCCTGACCGTGCGCGCCGCCTCGGTGGGCGAATCGGTATCGGATCACGCGGGCAGCCGGTAACGCCCGTCGGCGAGCACCTGTACGAGGCCGTCAGCGACGAGCGTCGTGAGGGCTCGGTCGCGCTGGACGTCGTCGTCCCAGGCCGTGTCCAGCACCTGCGGATCGATCGCGGCGTCGGCATCGCGAACCAGGGCGAGCAACAAACCGCGCACGTGTCGATCGGTTCCGACGTAGGTCTGGGTGCGGCGCGAGGGCGGTCCGGGCGGCCGTCCGGCGTGCTCCCACGCGCACGACCCGCGCACCGGACATGCCTCGCAGCGCGGGTTTCGCGCGGTGCAGACGATCGCGCCGAGTTCCATCACTGCGACGCTGTGCCGAGCGGGCGTTACCTTCGGCAGCTGGGCGATGGCCTCGTCGTACTCGGCCCGAGTGGGCGAGGATCCCTGGGCGTCGGCCACCCCGCGCAGGTAGCGCGCATGAACCCGGCGCACGTTCGTGTCCAACACCGCGGTTGGGGCTCCGAAAGCGAAGGCCGCCACCGCAGCCGCCGTGTAGCCTCCCACCCCCGGAAGCGCCAGCAGGTCGTCGTAGTCGCACGGGACCGCGCCCCCGTGCTGCGCCACGATCACCGACGCACTCTCGTGCAGGCGCAGTGCCCGGCGCGGGTACCCGAGGCGACCCCACATCCGGACCGCCTCCCCGGCCGGTTCAGCCGCGAGCGCGGCGGGGTCGGGCCAGCGTTGCATCCAGGCTTGCCAGCTCGCAATCACCCGGGCCACGGGCGTCTGCGCAAGCATGACCTCGCTCACCAGAACGCCCCAGGGGCTGACGTCGGGCTCGCGCCACGGAAGGTCGCGGGCGTTCGCGTCGTACCACTCGGTGACGCGTGCGGAGAAGGACTCGTCGGTCATGACGCAGGCAGAGTCTCACGCGGCTCCCTCCTGGTGCCCACTCCGCCCCCTACGATCGATCGTGATGAGCACCTTGCTGCACCCGGTTGGCCCGCGGGGGCCGGGCGTGTACTGGCTTCGTCGCGGCGTGCTTCTTGCCGCGATCCTTGCGGTCATCCTGGTGCTCGCGACCCAATGTGGCGGTGGCGGCGGAGGGAAGCCAACGGCGGACAAGACGCCGAGCCCGAGCTCCTCGCCCAGCTCGAGCCCCACCACCCCTGCTGCGGTCGTCGCCTGCGACCCGGACACCCTGACGTTGACCCTGTCCACCGATCTGTCGCAGTACACCGTCGGGCAGAGCCCGCAGCTGATCGGCGTGGTGCGCAACACCGGCGATGCCACCTGCACGTTTGCGAGCTCTCCGGCCAACGAGATCTGGACCATCACGTCCGGCTCGGACAAGATCTGGACGACGAAGGGCTGCACGGACTCCACGGTCACCAAGACGGTCAAGATCAAGCCTGGGTCCACCAAAAAGATCACCACGGTGTGGGACGGTCATCGACTGGACACCGGCTGCACCGAGGGTGCCGTCGCGCAGCCCGGTGAGTACGTTCTGCGCGCGAAGTTGAACGGGATTGCCGGCAAGGCGGCGATCTTCCACATCGCCTCGACCTGACCTCTCGGCCGGAACGGACCCCCGCGAACCGGGCCAATTCCGAATCGGATCGGGCCAAACGGCCGCATTCCTGGCGCGTTCGCATCCTTAAGCAAACGGGTGAACGCGACGACATGTCCTAGGTGAGCGCCCAGCCGGAGAGTGCGTCTCCGGTCACCGTCGTCGTTGTTGACGACTCGGCAACGCAGCGACGGTTCATCCGGGGCGCCGTTGCCGCCGATCCCATGCTCGAAGTCGTCGGCGAGGCTCGGACCGGCCGGGACGCGATCGCCCTCGTCGAACGGCACCGGCCGACCGTCGTGCTCATGGACCTTCACCTGCCCGTGATGAACGGCATCCAGGCGATCGAGCGGATCATGGCGCTGCGGCCCACCCCGATCGTGGTCTACTCCTCGTTTGTCGACGGTGAGGATCGCGCGAACGCGGAATCGGCCTACGCTGCCGGCGCCGTCGATGTCATGGCGAAGCCGGGAACGAACGACAGCGGACGACTCGAGGAGTACGCCGAGGCGTTACGGCAGCGGCTGCGGGTCGCGGGCCGCGTCCGGGTGATCACCCACCCGCGCGGGCGCCTCGGCGGCTCGAGTTCATCCCTGACGACGATGCGCCTCGGCATGGTCGCTCAGATGCCCGCGACTACCGGCTCGACCGTGACCTGCGAACCCAGCGCCGAGCTAATCGCGAGCCTGGAGGCGCGCGAGGTGAAGCTGCTCGCCATCGGCGCGTCGACCGGCGGGCCGCAAGCGCTCGCCGCCGTCCTCGCCGGGCTTCCTGAACGCACGACCATCCCCATCCTCGTGGTCCAGCACATGGCGGACGGCTTCATGGAGGGCCTCGCGGAGTGGCTGAATGACGTGTGCCCACTTCCGGTTGCGCTGGCCGTCGACGGCCGCAGGCTGGTGCCGGGCACCGTCGCGCTCGCCCCGAGCGGCCAGAACCTCATCGTTCACGACCGCTACCGGGTCACGATGCGCGAACCCGACCCGGGCCAATACCACGTGCCCGGGATCGACACGACGTTCACCTCCGTGGCCGACGCCTACCGTTCCACCTCGGTCGGCGTGCTGCTCACCGGAATGGGTCGCGATGGTGCGGCCGGCCTCAAACGGATCCGCGACGAAGGCGGACTGACGATCGGCCAGGACGAGTCGACGAGCACGGTCTACGGCATGCCCGCTGCGGCCATGTCCGCCGACGCCGTTGACATCCAGCTGCCCTTGCCGGAGATCTGTACGGCGATCCACCACCTGCTCGCCACCTCGCCGCCGGTGGACCCGAGCGGAGCCGCACCATGAAGCGGATCGCGCTCACGGACCACGAGTTCGCGACGGTCGCGAGCCTGCTGCACGACGCCGCCGGACTGACCTTCGACGACTCCCGCCGGGACTCGCTGGGCTACTCGATCGGTGAGCGGATGGCCGCGCACAAGATCCCGGACGTCAAGTCCTACCTCGAGATGCTCCTGGGGTCGGGCGGTGACTCGGAGCGCCAGGCGCTCCTCGACGAGGTCACGATCCCGGAGACCCACTTCTTCCGGAACCCGCCTCAGGTGCGGGCGCTTCGCAAGCACGTACTGCCCGAGCTCCTCCGCCAAGCCTCCCAGTCCAAGCGGCTTCGGATCTGGAGTGCAGGGTGCTCGACCGGCGAGGAGGCGTACACCGTCGCGATCCTGGTCCGCGAACTGCTGCCACAGAGTGTCGATTGGGATGTGAAGATCGTCGCGACCGACGTCTCGACCCGCGCGCTCACCGCCGCGGGCAACGCGCACTACGGCGAGCGGGCGTTCGTCATGACCGAGCCGCTCGATCTTGCCCGCTGGTTTGTGCTCGACACGACCACCGGATCGTGGGTGGTGCGGGACGAGGTGCGCAGCCTGGTCGAGTTCCAGCATCACAACCTGGTGACCGATCCGCCGCCGTTCGACGACGAGCAGGTGGACCTGATCCTGTGCCGCAACGTCACGATCTACTTCGACCGGGAGACCACCCGCCGGCTCATGATGCGCCTGCACAGTCGGCTCCGCGACGGTGGATACCTCTTCCTCGGTCACGCCGAGACGTTGTGGCAGATCAGCGACGACTTCTCGCTGGTTTCCCTCGGCGACGCGTTTGTGTACCGGCGGCTCGACCAGCGAACGGAGCCCGACAGCGAGCCGGCGTACCGACGGGTGTTGCCGGACCGGCGTACCGAGGACGAGCCTCGCCCGACCCGAGCGGATCGGCGGCGTGGCTACAACGACCGGCGCGGACGGGCGGGCGACACGGTCGTCGAGGTTCCCAAGCTGCCGCGCCTGGTGACGCCGGCGATGCCGGACGTCGGCGAGCCCGAGCCCGTCCCCGCGGGGCCGGCCCCGGATCCACTCGATGCGGTCCGGGTCGCGATCGCCGACGGGCGGTACGCCGAGGCGGCCGACATCGCCGGAGAGGTGACCGCCGCCACCCCGTTGTGGGCCCAGGCCCACTACCTGCAGGGGGTGGCGCTCACGAACCTGGGCCGCGACGAGGAAGCGCTCGTGGTCTTGCGCAAGACCGTGTATCTCGACCCCGAACACGGACTTGCCCACTTCATGCTCGGTGGCGCGCTCGAGCGCAGCGGCGAGCTCGTGGCGGCATCGCGTTCCTATCGGGCCGCGGCCGCAACGCTCGGGCGCCGCCCGCTGGACGGGGTCGCGACCGAACTCGGAGGTCGAAGCGTCGCGGAACTCGCGGCGTTGTGCATGCAACTAGCGCAACGGGCTGACCATGCCTCGCGCGCGGAAGGGGGGGTCTGATGATTCCCGGATACGTCATGTTCCGCCTGGGTGCTCGGACGTTCGCCCTCGAGCTGACCGAGGTCCGCGAGATCGTCCGGCTGGAAGGACTCGAGCACCTTCCCGGCACGGTCGCACCGATGGCGGGGGTGATCGAGCTGCGCGGCAACCCGTTGCCGGTGCTCGACGTTCGCGCCGGCGATGCCTGCGATGGCGGCGACGTGCTCGTCATGGAGTTGGACGGGGACCCGGTCGGAGTTGCCGTCGACCAGGTGCTCGCGGTGCTCTCGGGCGCGGAGCTCCCCGCGGCGGAGGAGCCGCCGGCCAAGTCGCTTCCGGCGTACGTCATCGGGGTACGACGCAGCGCGTCCGGCCCGGTCCTGCTGGTCGACTTTCGCAAGCTGCTTGACGTCGCGGCCGAAGGCTGGGCCGAGCAGTTGCTCGACGGAACCCTCGCCGCGGTCTGAGCGTCGGCGGTCTAGACGTAACGTTCGAGGATCGAGGACTCGGCGAGCCGCGACAGCCCTTCGCGTACCGATCGCGCCCTGGCCTCGCCGACTCCTTCGACGAGCTGTAGGTCGTCGATCGTCGCCGCCAGGAGCTTCTGCAGACCCCCGAAGTGCTCGACCAGCCGGTCGACGATCGCCGGCGGCAGTCTGGGCACGCGGGCGAGCAGGCGGTAGCCGCGGGGGGACACTGCGGTGTCGAGGATCTCCGCGGCCGTCCCGAAGCCGCACACTCTCGCGATCGCCGCGAAGTCGAGCAGGTCGGTGGCTGAGAGGTCGTCGAGCTGGGAGAGCACGTCGGCGACCGAGCGTGCCTTGCGGCCCTGCGGTCCCGGCAGGTAGTCGCGGATGACCAGCTCGCGTTCCTGGGTGACACCGGCCATCAGCTCCTCGAGCTGGAGGGAGAGCAGCCGGCCGTCCGTGCCGAGCTCGACGAGGTAGCCCTCGATCTCCGAGGCGATCCGCAGCACCATCTCGAGGCGTTGAATGACGGCGACCATGTCCCGGACGCTCACGAGATCCTCGATCTCGAGCGCCGACAGCGTCCCGTTCACCTCGTCGAGGCGCAGCTTGTATCGCTCGAGCGTCGCGAGCGCCTGGTTGGCCCGGGACAGGATCTCGGCGGAGTTGTCCAGGACGTAGCGACGACCTTCGATGTACATCGCAATGATTCGCATCGACTTGCTGACGCTGATCACCGGGTATCCGGTCTGCTTCGCGACTCGCTCTGCGGTGCGGTGGCGAGTGCCGGACTCGTCGGTGGGGATGGAGGGGTCCGGAACGAGATGCGTCGCGGCGTAGACGATCTTGCCGAGGTTGTCGTCGAGGACGACGGCACCGTCCATCTTCGCGAGCTCGCGCAGCCTGGTCGAGGAGAACTCGACGTCCAGCGGGAATCCGCCGCTGCACAACGCCTCGACACCCTTGTTGAAGCCCAGGACGATGAGCGCGCCGGTGTCACCGCGCAGGATGCGCTCGAGCCCGTCGCGCAACTGCGTCCCCGGAGCGATCTGGGCGAGCGTGGCGCGGAACAACTCGCCCTCGGGGCGATCAGCAGGTGCCACCGGACTCCTCGCGCCTAGAGGTTCGCGGGCTCGATTCTACGGGCGTGACCCAGCGCTTGACGAAGGTCTTCTGCTTCCAGGGTGTCGATGCCGGCGATGCGGGCGGCACTGCGGCCGGGCACGATCGCGCGGCGGAACCCCAATCGAGCGGCTTCGGCCAGCCTGGCCGTCACCGCCGACACCGGCCGCAGCTCGCCGGCGAGCCCGACCTCACCGATCGCGACGAGACCGGTCGGCAACGCGACGTCGGCTCTCGCGCTGGCGACGGCGAGCGCGAGCGCGAGATCGGCCGCGGGTTCGGACAGGCGTACGCCGCCGACCGTTGCGGCGTAGACCTCGCGGTCGCTGACACTGATGCCGGCCCGGCGCTCGAGGACGGCAAGGATCATCGCGACCCGGGCGTTGTCAAGGCCGCTCGTCGCGCGCCGCGGCGTGCCCTGCTGCTGACTGCCGACGAGTGACTGTACCTCCGTCACGAGCGCACGGCGGCCCTCCATCGTCACGGTCACGCAGGTGCCCGGAACCGGCGCCCCGGTGTGGGCGAGGAACAGCCCGGACGGGTCCGGTAGCCCGACGATGCCGTCGTCGCGCAGGTCGAAGCAGCCGACCTCATCCGCCGGTCCGAAGCGGTTCTTGACGGTGCGGATGAGCCGCAGCCGGGAATGCCGGTCGCCTTCGAAGGACAGAACGACGTCGACGAGGTGTTCGAGCGTGCGCGGTCCCGCGATCGCGCCGTCCTTGGTGACGTGGCCAACGAGCAGCGTTGCGATGCCGCGCGACTTCGCGACCTTGATCAGAGTGCTCGCAACCTCGCGCACTTGGGCGACCCCGCCGGCCGACCCGTCGACCTCGGCGGACCCGATCGTTTGGACGGAGTCGACGACCAGGACCTGAGGAGTCACCTGATCGATGTGACCGAGGACTGCGGACAGTTCGGTCTCGGCCGCAAGGTAGAGCTGATCGCTCAGCGCGCCGATCCGCCCTGCTCGCAGGCGAACCTGCGCGGCCGACTCCTCGCCGGTGACCACCAAGCACCGCGCCCCGGATCGGGCGATCTTGGCGGCCGCGCTGATCAGCAGGGTCGACTTGCCCACCCCTGGCTCGCCCGCGACCAGCACGACCGACCCAGGGACGAGCCCGCCACCAAGCACTCGATCGAGCTCCGGTTCCCCCGTGGGGCGATGCTCGGCCCCCTCGGCGGGCACGTCGGCGATCGGGCGCGCCGGGGCGGTGACCGACCCCGCTACCACGGTGAGGCCGGGCCGTGCGCCGAGCTCGGTGATGGTGCCCCACGCCTGGCACTCTGGGCAGCGCCCAACCCATTGCAGGACCTCGAGCCCACACTCCCCACATCGGAAGGCGGCCTTCGCCGTTGCTTTCGTTGCCACGCTGCCGACGGTAGAAGCGAGGTACGACGCGATCGCGTTCCGACGCGCGGCTGTGGACAACCGGTGGCGGGTCATTCCCACCAGGCTCTGAGCCTTCCGGGTCCGATCTTCTCAACCCGCTACTGTGGGTCGGCCGGATGCACCGCGACGCGCGCGGCGAGCGCCCGTTCGCAGAAACCGACGAGGACGTCGTACGCGGGTGCTCCCATGAGCGCAATCAGCTCCGGGGCCGAGGTGAGGTAGAGCGGTTGCGTCGCGATATGGGCCTCGGTCGCGCCGGAGCAGTACCACGCGAGATCGTGACCGCCCGATCCCCAGCCGCGCCGGTCGTATTCGCCGATCACAGTGATGAGCACCTCGGTGTCGTCGGGTCGGGTGACTCGCTCATAGCTGCGCCGGATCGGCAGTTGCCAGCACACGTCCGGCTTGGTCTCGAGCGGGTTGAGGCCGATGCGCAGCGCGTGCTGGTGCAAGGAACAGCCCGCTCCGCCCTCGAACCCCGGGCGGTTCAAGAAGATGCACGCCCCGCGATGGACCCGGGTCCGCGGCTTGCCGTCCTCAAGCTCGGTGATCCCGCGTTTGGTCCCGACCTTGCGGAACTGCCATTGCTCGTCGGTCATCTGTTTGGCGAACTTCTTCACCCGCTTCTCGTCATCCTTGTCGGAGTAGTGCGCGCCGTGCGAACAGCAGCCGTCGTCCGGGCGATCGCTCAGGATCCCCTTGCAGCCGTTGCCGAAGATGCAGGTCCAGCGGGACAGTAGCCAGGTCAGGTCGCAGCGGAAGACGTGGTCGGAGTCCTCTGGGTCGCTGAATTCAACCCACTGACGCGGAAAGTCCAACGCGACCTCTGGCATTCGCGCACTCTATGAAACCGCGATCGGCCAGCCGTCGCCGGCTGCCCGACCGTAGGCTGTGGGGAGTGGGAGTCGTCAAAGTCCCGGATGCGCGCGTGGCCTTGTCAACGGCCTCGGTCTATCCAGAGTCGACGGCCACCGGGTTCGAGCTTGCCGCCCGGCTCGGGTACGACGGGGTCGAGGTCATGGTCTCGCCAGATCCGGTCAGTCAGGACATCGAGGCACTGCGCCGGCTCGCGGACTATCACCAGGTGTCGATCCTCGCGATCCACGCCCCCTGCCTGATCCTCACCCAACGGGTGTGGGGGACCGATCCCTGGGTAAAGCTGACCCGGGCCAAGGCGGCGGCGACTCAACTCGAGGCCCCCACCGTCGTCGTCCATCCGCCGTTCCGGTGGCAGCGTGAGTACGCCAAGGCCTTCATCACCGGGATCGAGCGGCTGTCGCAGGAGACCGACGTTCGGTTCGCGGTCGAGAACATGTTCCCGCTGCGGGCAGGTGGTCGTTCGGTCGTCCCGTACTCACCCGATTACGACCCGAGCGAGGAGGACTTCCGGCACTTCACCCTCGACCTGTCCCACACGTCGGTTTCACAATCCGATGCGCTCGAGATGGCGACGCGGATGGGAGACCGCCTGGCGCACGTCCATATCGCTGACGGGTTGGGAAGCGCACGCGACGAGCACCTCGTGCCGGGTCGGGGTGACCAGCCTTGCGCTGAGTTGCTCGAGCGTTTGGCCACGCGCGGGTTCGATGGGACCGTCGTGGTCGAGATCAACACCCGGCGGGCACAGGGCCGCACCGAGCGTGAGGCAGATCTGGCGGAAGCCCTCGCCTACACCCGGCTTTACCTCGCGGCCCCGGTGGCTACCTGAACCAACCGCCTGCGCCGTCCGTAGATCCGCATGAGGTGCTCGATCCAGCGGGCCCCGGCTACCGAGGCGGGACGATGAGGCTGAGGGGTTCACGGGTTGCAATCGGGGGACTCGCCGCGATCTGTGCGATCGCGGTGAGTGGGTGCGGGAGTTCGAGCAGCGGCGGCGGGTCCGTGGCTCCGGCCGCCGGGACGAACGCGGCGTTGGGCACCCAGTCGACGTCGATCGGTACCGTGACGACCGCGGCTTCCAACGGCCACACCGCATACGTCCTGGTCGGTAACGACGCTGCCAACGCGATGTGCGGGCACGCCTGCGAACAAATCTGGCCGCCAGTGACGTCCGGGGGCAAGATCGTTGTTCTTCATGGTCGGCCGCTGTTCACCTTCGCGGGTGACACCGCTGCCGGGCAGACGAAGGGTCAGAACGTGAAGGACACGTGGGGGACCTGGCTTGCCGTGAGCAGCACGGGCCAGCCGATCTCCGCCACGGCGGCGGCCTCGAGCAGTCCCTCAAGCTCGGGGAGCACCGGCGGCTCTGGTGGTTACGGGTACTGAACCGTTCGCGCCGAGTCCACTGATCGTGAGGGACACGACCTCCCGGTCGTAGGCTCGATGTGTGCTCGAGTCGGGGATGCGTGCCTTCTTGCTCGGCGCCTCCCGCCGACCCAGGGTGCGGCGGTTCATCGAGCGGGCTCCGATCTCCCGGCGGGTGGTCAGACGTTTCGTGGCGGGCGATTGCACGGACGACGCGGTGCAGACAACCAGGGGGCTGATCGACTCCGGCCTGCGGGTCACTCTCGATCACCTCGGCGAGGACACGACCGAGCCCGTGCACGCCGAGGCCACGACGAAGGCCTATCGCGAACTTCTGCGCCGCCTCGATGACGCCGGCTTGGCCACCGGTGCTGAGGTTTCGGTCAAGCTGTCGGCGGTGGGTCAAGCGCTCGACCCGGAGCTCTCACTGGCGAACGCGCACGCAATCTGCGCCGCGGCGGCTTCGGCGAGTACGACGGTCACGCTCGACATGGAAGACCACACCACGACGGACGCGACCTTCGAGACGCTTCGGCGACTACGAGTCGACTACCCATGGGTCGGGGCTGTCGTTCAGTCCTACCTCCGCCGGACCGAAGCCGACTGCAGAGATCTCGCGACTGAAGGCTCGCGGGTCCGGCTGTGCAAGGGCGCATACAAGGAGCCGGAGTCGGTGGCCTACCAAAGACGGGAGGACGTGGACGCGTCCTACGTCCGGTGCCTGGATGTGTTGATGCGCGGATCGGGATATCCAATGGTGGCGACGCACGACCCCGATCTGATCAGCGAGGCGGAGGCACTCGTGCGCGCCACGGGCCGAGCAGAGGGCAGTTATGAGTTCCAGATGCTCTTCGGCATCAGACCGGCCGAACAGCTGCGACTAGCGATGGCCGGCCACATGGTGCGCATTTACGTTCCTTACGGTGAGGAGTGGTACGGCTACCTCATGCGTCGGCTGGCCGAACGTCCCTCCAATGTCGGCTTCTTTGTCCGTGCGATCCGGTCGCGCGACTAGGTCCGGTGTGACCGACGTGCAACGATCTCAACCGTGAGCGAGACGGTTGCGGTTCTGGGAGCCGGCAAGATGGGTGAGGCGTTGCTGTCCGGACTGCTTCGGTCGGGTCGGCCGGCGTCGAGCCTGCTGTTCACCGAGCGGCACGAAGATCGGGCGAGGGATCTCTCCGATCGGTTGGGGGTCGAGTCGGTGACCGCCGTGGACGCGGCTCGGCGCGCTGACACCTTGCTGGTCGCGGTCAAGCCGCAGGAAATCGGCGTCTTGCTCGACGAGTTGTCGAGCGTGGTAACGGCTCGCAATCTGGTGATCTCGATCGCCGCAGGCATCCCCACCACCACCTTCGAGAAGCGGCTCGCGGACGGCACTCCCGTCGTCCGGGTGATGAGCAACACCCCGGTGTTCGTCGATGAGGCGATGAGCGCGATCGCGGCTGGAACGCACGCCGGGGAGGATCACCTCGCCCGTACCGAGGAGCTGCTCACCCCGGTCGGAAAGGTGATCCGGGTTCCGGAGACCCAGCTCGATGCGGTGACGGCTCTGTCCGGCAGTGGCCCGGCGTACTTCTTCTTTCTCGTCGAAGCGATGATCGATGCCGGCATCCTCCTCGGGCTGCCGCGTGCGGTTGCCGCCGACCTCATCGTCCAGACTGCGGTGGGGTCGGCAGTCATGCTCCGTGACTCCGGTCAGCACCCTGTGCAGCTGCGTGAGGCGGTGACCAGCCCGGGCGGCACCACGATCGCCGCCATCAGGGAGCTGGAGAACCACGGCGTGCGAGCGGCGCTCCTCGCGGCTCTGGAGGCAGCACGTGATCGGTCGCGCGAACTTGCCGATGGCGCGGGCTGACCGCGTTGGGCTGCACCGTTGCTGCGCCGTGGGATCGCCGCCTGCTCGGGTACAACTTCGGTCGCGGGCACCCGCTCGCACCTGTCCGCGTCGAGCTGACGATGGCTCTCGCCGAGGCACTCGGGGTCCTCGATCGGGTTGATCTCACCGCTTTCGGCGCGGCGACCGACGTCGACCTCGAGCTTGTTCATACCAAGGCATACGTAGCGGCGGTGAGGCACGCCGGTGAAACCCTGTTGCCGGATCCGGGACACGGACTCGGGACGCCGGACGACCCGGTGTTTCCCGCGATGCACGACGCCAGCGCCCTCGTCGCCGGCGCCTCCCTGTCGGCCGTGCGTTCGGTGTTCGACGGAAGTCACGACCACGGCGTCAACATCGCCGGTGGTCTACACCACGCGATGCCGGACCGTGCGTCCGGGTTCTGCGTGTACGACGATCCGGCCATCGCGATTGCGTGGCTGCTCGAGCAGGGCGTCGGGCGGGTCGCCTACGTCGATATCGACGTCCATCACGGCGACGGAGTCCAGGCGATCTTCTGGGATGACCCGCGTGTGCTCACGGTGAGCCTGCACCAGTCCGGTCGAACGTTGTTTCCCGGGACCGGGTTCGTCGACGACATCGGAGGACCGAACGCCAGAGGCACTGCGGTCAACGTTGAGTTCTCGCCGGGCACGACCGACGAGGAGTGGCACGACGCCTTCGACGCGACGGTTCCGGACGCCGTGCGCCGGTTTGCTCCGGACTACCTGGTCACGCAGCACGGATGCGACACGCACGCCCTCGATCCGCTCGCGTCGCTCCTGCTGACCGTCGACGGTCAGCGCGAGGCACACGCCAAAGTGCACGCTCTCGCCCATGAAGTCTGTGAAGGTCGATGGCTCGCGGTCGGCGGTGGGGGTTATGAGCTCGTCCAGGTGGTGCCGCGCAGCTGGACGCACCTCCTGGCGATCGCCACCGGCGTACCGCTCGACCCGCGGACCTCGATTCCGGAGGACTGGCGTGAGCTCGCGCGGCGCCTGACCGGCGAGGTCGCCCCGATCCGGATGACCGACCGAGCAAATGGCGGGTCGGCGGTGAGGAGATGATGGCACTTGGTCGGCTCGCGGTCGCGTCGAGCTTGCTTGTTGCCGCCGGGGTTGCGCTGGCGTGCACGTCGGAGCCGGCTGTGGGCGCGAGGGGGCGGCCGGTCACGTCGGCGCAGCGACCTTCCGCGGATCGCAGCGCCAAGGGCCGGTCGATCGAGATCGCTGCGGTCGGGGACACCGAACTCGGCAACACCCCGACCTTGCCGTCCCACCCGAAGCGCTATCTCGCCGCCGTCGACCGGACGCTGCGCGGTCATGCCGACATCGTTTTCGGCAATCTTGAGGGCACTCTCACTAGCGCGTCGGGGAGCAAATGCGGGGCGGGCAACGGCGGCAACTGCTTCGCGTTCCGGACCCCGCCCCGCTACGCGCGCTATCTCGCGCAGGACGGTTTCACGGTGCTCAACAACGCCAACAACCACTCGCACGACTTCGGCAGCGTTGGCCTCCGCCAGACCATCCGTGCGATTCATCGGGCGGGGATGAAGCAGACCGGGTTGCCGGGCGAGATCACGGTGATTCATGTGCACGGGGTGGCCGTCGCGTTCGTCGCCTTCGCGCCGTACTCGAACACGGCCGACCTGTTGAACCTGAAATCCGCCGCACACCTGATTCGCCGGGCCCGGAACGCGGCGGGTGTTGTCGTGGTCTACATGCACGCGGGCGCTGAGGGGGCCGACCGAGATCACGTGACCGGTCACGAGGAGTACTACGTCGGAGAGGATCGCGGAAACCCGGAGCGGTTCGCCCACCTGGCGATTCGCAACGGAGCGAGCCTGGTCATCGCGAGTGGTCCACACGTCGTGCGCGGCATGCAGTTCTACCGCCACCGCCTGATCGCCTACAGCCTCGGCAACTTCGCCAACTTCCACAACTTCGCGAGCGGCGGCATTCTGTCCGACTCCGCCATCCTGCACGTGACCCTGAGCCGGGACGGCGCTTTTCGCAGCGGTCGACTGTTCAGCGTGGTTCTCGACGGGTCCGGACATCCGGCGCTCGGCGGAGGGACGGTCGGTTTGGTCCGCCGGCTGTCCAGGGAGGACTTCGGATCGAGCCGGGCCCGGCTAGGTACGGCGGGGGTGATCCGCCCACAGTGAGATCCGGACGTCCCTCACTCGATCGGGTGAAGTCACACGCGTAACAGTGACGTGATGCTGCCTCAGCCGATACAGTCATGGGAGCACGTGGCGGTTCTGGTGCCGGAGGGGAAGCCGGCGCGCCGCCCGCGTGGGAGGGTGGTTGTGCCATGGCTGCGGACCCCGATCCGCGACTCGACGCGGATGGTCTTTCAGAGCTGCGGTTCCTGACCGTCGCCGAGGTCGCCACGCTGATGCGGGTATCGAAGATGACGGTCTACCGCCTGGTCAACTCCGCCACCCTTCCGGCGGTCCGGGTTGGACGATCGGTGCGCGTGCCCGAGCAGGCCGTGCACGACTACCTCCAGCATTCCTACGTCGAAGCCGGCTGATCGCCACCTTCGGGGGGGCCGGTAGCCTGGCGGCACGTTCAAAGCAATTCGGTGACCGTGAAATGAAGTGCGGCAAGAGCTGCCGTCGGGAAGGCTCCTCGTGGGTTCGGTAATCAAGAAGCGTCGTAAGCGGATGGCAAAGAAGAAGCATCGCAAGTTGCTGAAGAAGACCCGCGTCCAGCGCCGCAACAAGAAGTAGCGACCGGCCCGACGGCCGGTCCGTGCCGACCCATCACGGGAGGGCAGGTGAGTCCAACCTCGCAGGACCGGTTCGACTGGGTGACGCTGACCTCCGACTACGGTGTCGCCGGCGTGTTCGTCGGTGTCTGTAAGGGAGCGATCGCCCAGGTCGCACCGCAGGTGCGCTTTCTCGATGTGTGCCATCTGATCGCGGCCCAAGACATCGAACACGCCGCGAGCACGCTGGGTGCGGCGGCGCCGTACCTTCCGGTGGCCGTGCACCTCGCGCTCGTCGATCCGATGCACATTCCGCCGTCTCGAGGCGTCGTCGTTCATACCGCCGACGGCTCGCTCCTGGTTGGGCCGGACAACGGGGTGCTGTGCCGGGCGATCGACGAACTCGGTGGTGCGGTTGATGCAGCCGAGGCAGCGAATCCCGAGTTGTGGCGCGACACCGTGCATCCGACGTTTCGCGGGCGCGACGTGTTTGCCCCGATCGCCGGGCATCTCGCGAACGGAACCCCGATGGCGGAGGTTGGTCCGCAGATCGATCCGGCCACCTTGACGGTCCTGGCGGATCGCGAGGTCGAGGTCGACCACGATCACGTCCATGGCGAGGTCGCGGTCGTCGACCACTTCGGGAACCTGTCCCTGAACATCGTCCGATCCGATCTGGAGGCGGCCGGCATCAGCTTCGGTGACATGGTCGAGATCCGATGCAATGGCCGGAGCGCGCACATTCCGTTCGCCGCGACCTACGCCGAGGTACCGCGTGGCCGGCTCGCGGTGTGTGAGGACGCCTTCCATGCGGTCATGCTCGCCGTCAATGCCGGTGACGCGAGCCGCGAGCTGCGGGTCCAGCGTGGTGATCCGGTGGTGATCTCCCGGCTGCCACAGATCCCGGTTCGCGCGGGCGCCCAGCGAATCGGAATCGCCCCCTAGACTCGCTCCATGAGCGCCCGCGTGGTCCTTGTGACGGGTGTTTCGCGCTTCCTCGCCGGTCAGCTCGCGGCCCGGTTGTCTGACGACCACTCCATCGAGCGGGTGATCGGCGTGGACGTCGTCGCGCCCGAGGTCGAGTTGGGTCGCACGGAGTTCGTCCGGGCCGACATTCGCAATCCGATCATCGGCAAGGTCATTACGTCGGCTCGGGTCGACACCGTTGCGCATATGAACGTCATCGCGACGCCCTACGGCGCCGGTGGGCGCACGGCGATGAAGGAGATCAACGTCATCGGGACGATGCAGTTGCTTGCTGCGTGCCAGAAGGCCGCGACTGTCCAGAAACTGGTAGTGAAGTCAACCACCGCGGTGTACGGATCCTCCGCTCGCGATCCGGTGCTGTTCACGGAGAACATGGAGCCTCGCTCGCTGCCGCGGTCCGGATACGCGAAGGATGCCGTCGAGGTCGAAGGCTACGTTCGCGGTCTGGGCCGTCGCCGCCCTGACATTGACGTCACGTTGCTCCGGTTCGCCAACTTCATCGGCCCGCTGATCGACACGCCTCTCACGCGGTACTTCTCCTTGCCGGTCGTGCCGACCGTGCTCGGCTTCGATCCCCGCGTCCAGTTCGTTCACGAACGCGATGGCCTGGAGATCCTGCACGAGGCCGTCGTCGGGAACCACCGTGGGACGTTCAATGCCGCCGGGGACGGGGTGGTTCTGCTGTCCCAGGCCATTCGTCGAGCCGGTCGCACCTCGCTGCCGTTGCCGACGCCCGCGCTGTCGCTCGCGAGTTCGCTGTTCCGGCGTACCGGACTGGTGGACTTCTCCCCGGAGCAAGTGCCGTTCCTTCAGTTCGGGCGCGGGGTCGATACGACGCGGTTACGTACCGACTTCGGCTTCACGCCCACCTATTCGACCCTCGATGCTTTCGACGACTTCGTGACGAGCCGGGCGTTCGCCCGGATTCTCGATCCGACTCGTGCGTTCGCGGCGCAAGGTTGGGTGCGGACTCGGGTCGCCCGGGGAAGTGTGGCCGGTGCCTGAAGCCCGGGTGATACCGATCGACGGTGACGGGTCAACGCCCCGTCGTCGAAAGGCGCGCGGCGCTGCCGACGGGACGGAGACACGCGCCGAGGGCCGCGAGTCGGTCGAGGAAGCCGAGGCACCGTCGACGGCTGACCAACCTTCGGGGTGGGAGAGCCGGATCGCCTCCGCCCTCGCGTTCGCGCGGCGGCGGATCACCGGCGACTACCAGGTCGACGACTTCGGATTCGACGATGAGCTGACCGAGGCGCTCGCCCTGCCTGCACTTCGCCCACTGTTCGAGAAGTACTTTCGGGTGGAGGTTCGGGGGATCGAGAACGTCCCCGCCGAGGGTGGCGCGCTCGTGGTGGCGAACCACTCCGGGACGATCCCGATCGACTCGCTGATGACGACGATTGCCGTGCACGACCATCATCCGAACCACCGGCACCTGCGCATGCTCGCGGCCGACCTCGTGTTCTCGATGCCCGTCGTTGCGCCGTTGGCGCGCAAGACCGGATCGACCTTGGCCTGCAGCGAGGACGCGGAGCGGTTGCTGGCGGCGGGCGAGCTCGTCGGAGTGTGGCCTGAAGGATTCAAAGGCATTGGGAAGCCCTTCAGCGAGCGTTACAAGTTGCAGCGCTTCGGGCGAGGTGGATTCGTCTCCGCGGCGCTGCGTTCGGGCGTGTCGCTGATTCCTTGCTCGATCGTCGGTGCAGAGGAGATCTATCCGCTCATTGCCAACGTTCCTGCATTGGCTCGGGCGATCGGGCTTCCCTACCTTCCGATCACGCCGTTCTTTCCGTGGCTTGGCCCACTCGGGCTCATTCCCCTTCCGTCCAAATGGATCATCGAGTTCGGCGAGCCGATCCGCACCGACACGATGAGCCCGGTCGCCGCGGATGATCCGATGCTCGTGTTCAACCTGACCGACCAAGTTCGCGAGGTCATCCAGCAAACCCTCTATAAGCTGCTCCTCACCCGGCGCAGCGTCTTCTTCTGATGCTCTCGGTCAGGGTGCGGCGCGCAAGCGAGTGGGCCGAGCGAGGTTGAGCGCCCGGACGTTTCCGGCCGGGTCGCGGGTGTTGTCGGTCAGCGGAAGAAGCACGACCTCCCGAGTTTCACCTGGCGGCAGATGGAACCAACCGTCGAGGGGCGCGTACTCGGGCACCTCGAGCGACACCCACTGCGCCAGCCGTTTCGTGCTCACGGTCGCGATCCACTCTGGTCCCGACTCCGCCGGGCGTACCGTCGCCTCGAGCCCGAGGTCCAACTCGACCGGGCGCGCGAGCGGCGTGGGGAAGTACACGGCCTGGCTCAGTTGTTTCCCTGACCCGTCCATGAGCGTGGCGACGACCGCGTCGTAGGCCGCCTTGCCGAACTGGTGCGCATAGCTGAGGTCGCGGAAGCCGCCCAGGAGGACTCCAGTCTCCACGGAGCACCCGCCTCGGGCCGGCACGCTCACAGGAACCTCGGTCGACTCGACCTTGAGCTCTGCGTTGATCACGAGCTCGAGGCGCACGGTCCCCGTCAGGTCGCTCGCCGCGTCGTTGACGAGGTGCAGGCCAAGGCCGTTCAGCCCCTCGTCGGTGAACAAAATCGCGACGGGTTGCATGACGCGGCGCATCGCGTACCAGGAGGCCTTCGGACGGTCGTGACTGTCGATGACGCCGAGGCCTGCTCCGAACCTCAGATCGTGCCAGTTGAAGACCAGGCTGCCCCAGCAGCCAGACCCGGCGCGCCGCCACTCGGTGAGCACGGAGTCGAAGACGTACGCCGACGTGGCGCGGGCCAGGGCCATCGCCCGCTCGGGGTCGTGGTGCCGGAGTGAGAACAGGTCGACGTCGAAGATGTCGTGCGTATAGAAGTCGCGGACGTCCTCCTGGTCCCACGAGGCGTGGGCGTCGTTGTGGATCGCGTTCTTCCACTCGGCGTGATGGCCCATGCCCGGGCGCGGCGTAACCGGCAACTCGCCCGAGTCGATCGGTTCCGGCGGAGTGGCGAATGACAAGCATTCGGCGGCAAACCGCACCGTTGCGCGGCGGGCGTCAGAGATCGGCCGGGTGTAGGCGCCGACGCCGTAGTAGTGCGCCACGCCTTGATTGATCATTGTGGGGAGCGGGCTCTCACCCGGACTCGAGGCGATATATGGCGTGCCCGGTAGGAGGCGCTCGAGCAGGTCCGGGATCACGTTGTAGGCGACCGGCGAGATCCACCTTTCAGGCGGGCCTCCCATGAATTGGGCCTGTTCCTCGGTGTCGCTGCCGCCACATACCACTGCCAGGCTGGGGCGGCCCTGGAGGCTGCTGAACACCTGCTCGAGCTCGGCCTCGAGGGAGGAGGTATAGCCGTCGTCGTCCGGAGCGTCGAAGAAAGCGAGCATCGCGTCCTGCCACAGGAGGATGCCCATCTCGTCACAGAGGTCGAGGAACTCCTCGTTTTCGTAACTCACCTCGCCGACCAGCCGGACCATGTTCAGGCCGGCTTCCCGGAATAGGTCGAAGTTACGTCTGACGCGTTCGACCGGTGCCGAGAACCGAACCGGGTCGGGCGGCATCCAGCAGGCACCGCGGCAGAAGATCGGCACGCCGTTGCAGACGAGCGTGAATCCATGGTCGCTCCGGTCCACCTCAATGGTCCGGAAACCGATGGTGCGTACCGGGAAGTCGAGATCGCCGATGCTCACGGTCACTTCGTAGCGGGGCTGATCGCCGTGGGTGTGTGGCCACCAGCGCTCGATGTCCGTCACGTCGATCCGTCCACGGGCGATCGTCGTGGCGCCCTTGGCAGCCAGTTCGAGAGTCTGCTCGACGCTTGCGACCTGGGCACGAACGGGCGCGTCTTGCGGGTAGCCCTCAATCTCGACCTCGAGATCGACGAAGCCTCCGCTGCCCTCGTCGCAACCCACCCGGATCGATCGCAGGCGCACGTCGAGTGGCTCTCGAGCCGTCAGCGAGACCGGTCGCCAAGGCCCGACGGGAGGAGGCGTGACCACCCAGCCGACGAGCCGGCCCATCAAGGTCGTACGGAACCAGCGGAGGTTCTGCTGGATCAGGCGCGGGCTGCGCCACCGGGGGCGGGGACGGCGCTGTGCGATCAGGGGGTCAAGCGCGGCACAGCGGATGACGATCTCGTTGGCTGCCCGCAGTTCTCCGACGTCGGCTTCGTGCTCGACGAACATGTTCTCGCTGTGCAGAATGTGCGTGCCGTTGAGCCATACATCGGCGATGGTGGCGAGACCACCGGCTCGAAGCACCCACCTCCGGGCGGGATCCGGTACGTCGAAACGGCAGCGGAACCACCAGTCGAGGCCGTCGTAGTTGGCCCAGAGCGCGGCATCACCGATCGTGTCAACCAGCGCCTGTGCGGCGGTCCCCGGAACCGATAGGCCCATCCAGGAGATGTGCGCCCGATCGAGATCGATCGGGGCGGCCACAAGGCCCGGTGGGGTCGACCCGCACTCCCAGTCGATGCCCGCGAGTGGATCCTGGCTCGTGCTCACGGTCGCCTCCGTGTTTCGCAACCCATCACGCCGGCACGTGCCCGAGCGCCGTGATCGCTGCGTCCCAGTTGCTGGCCATGTCGGTGATGAGTGGCTCGAGATCGGCGCTGCGTCCGCGCGCAACCCGGGCCAGCATGAATTGCAGGGACTTGGCGCCGGTGGCGATGTCCCGCCAGCGAGCGGCCGCTTCGCGCAAGGGCTCGGCGGCGGAGGGACTGCGATCGGCCAACCAGGTGAGGAAGTCGGACGCGAGCTCGGCCGAGGCACCACATTGGCGGCAGGTGCCGAACGCGTAGAGGTGGAAGGTCTCGAGGTCGCCCGCCCGCAACCAGTCGAGGTCGCCGTTGATCTTCGCGCCCATCCGCGTGATCGGGTTCGTCGCGGGGAGCCGCTCACGATGGGTCTTCAGACCGTGGACCGCCGTCTCGGTGAGGGTCGCGTCATCGTCGCGCCGCAACCGCTCGAGCTTGATCGTCTCCACGTACGGCGGGAGGCCCGCATTCGTTGCGTGGGCACCGGTTCTGAACACGCCGTCGAAGTTGTCGCCGCTCAGACCGAAGAAGCCCGCGTTGTGAAAGTAGTCAAGTTCGCGTGCGTCGAGGTCGACCGCGTTCGGAACGATCGTCGACTTGGTGTGGTCGATCTGATAAGAGACCCCGTGCGTGTCGGGCAGAAACCAGGAGTCGACCTCCACCGTGACCAGCCGTCCCAGGTCGAGTTGTTCAAGCACGTGGTCGATCACCGGTCGCCAGACGTTCAGCTCGGTGACCTCGATGCCGAAGGCCTCACGCAAGTCCTCAGGCGGGAACTTAAAGAAGGTCCACTGGTCACCCTCGAAGTCGCAGCTGAGCGCGAACGCAGCCGCCGCGAGAGGTTCGACCTGTAGCGCATGGAGAACTTCGATCCATACGTCCACATAGCAGTTCGTCTCGTTCCAAATTCTCTCGGTGGCGTGCAGGCTGTGTGGCCGGTACGCCTCCGGGGAGATGGCGAGCAGCTGAGGACTCATGGCCAGAGTTGATTGCGCACCTCGGCCGGCCACCCGTCCGGATCGAGCCCGTACCGGCTCAGGAGCGCGAGGGTGATCCGCTCGAGCCCGAAGCCGATGCATGCGGTGTGTGCGACCGAGCCCGAGCTGGTCTCGATCCCGAACGGCGCGCCGAAGTGGTCCTGATGGCAGTTGGCGGACGAGATCGCCGTCAGGCGGTCGGTGGTGATCGGTGCGACGATCTCGTACTTCAGGGTGGTGTCGCGCTGGTTGGCCGCGAGCATCCGCCCGGCACGCCCGAAGAACGGGTCATTGGCCACGACCGGCTCGACTTCCAGGCCGAGACCGGAAAGGACGTCCAGTCCTCGTTGCAGCCACAGGTCGCGATGCGCGACGGCGCCGTCCGGCTCGCCGATGTAAACGAACTCGTGTTGGCGGAAGGTCTGCATCCGGGCCGGGTCGAGGCTTGGTTCGTGCCGGAAGACGAAGCCCTGGCACTCGACCCGCACGCCCCCCTCGGCGATCCGGCCGGTGAGCGACGGGTAGAGCGGGTGGCAGGCGGCTGAGCACATCACGACCTCGGCCGGCGTCAACTTCTCGGTCCAGTCGCCTCCGGCCTCCGCAATCTGAAGCAGTGCGGTGTGGTCGTTGTCGTCGCCGACGAAGGTGTCGATCGAGCCGATCAGGTCGGGAAAGGACTTCAGGTAGTCGGTGCGCTCGAAGACGGTGCGAGGCATGATCGCGGGGAAGTAGTAGAGCGGCGCGTGCTGATCCGCGCCCGCGGCGGACGCTCGTTGCTCCACCCCGCGCGCGATGCGTTCGAAGGTGCCCGACCGGTGGTAGAGACCGTCGACCCCCGTGTCGAGGAGAATCCCCGCACTGAGCAGATCGGACCGAAACTGCTCAGCGCTTCGTGACGCCGGCATCAGTGATCGCGTTGCGCAAGCAACAGCTGCGCGTTGTTGGTGTTGATCCGGTCGTTGTTCACCATGAGCGCTGCACCGTAGGCATCGCGGAGCAGGCGGCCGATCGAGTGCTGTGAGTCGTGCTTGTATCCGGAGATTCCGCAGATCAGCATGGCCTTGCCAACAATGTCGACCACCAACGTCGACGCCGAGACCTTCAAGGCGTTCATCGACACCGCGAAGCTGATCGACGTCGTCGCATCGGGATCGTCGGCGATCTCGACGTAGTGTCGGGTCAGGCCGTGAACTGACTCCGACATCTGCTGGACGACGGTGGCGAGCTCGGCCAGTCTGAGGGCTCCAGGTGGAGTCGATCCCGGCGCCTTGCGCGCCTCACCTTGCACATACCGGCGTGCCTTGTCGTTGGCCGCGAGGGCGATCCCGAGCCACAACGAGGTCCACACGATGTGCGACACGGGCAGCATGGTCTGCGCCGAGATGTCGCCGTACGGGTCGTCGAGGATGTACGCCGCGTCGCCGGTGGCGTCAAGAACGAATCCGAGACTGCACGTCCCCCGGAAGCCGAGCGTGTCCCACCCCGAGGTCTCCTCGAGCGTCAAGCCCGGCGGCTTGCACACCACGAGAACCTGGTCGTTGGGTGGGCTGTCGGCGCCCCGGCGGGCCGTCGCCAGCACCGCGTCCGCGTGTTCGCCGTAGGAGATGACCGGCGCTTGCTTGGTCAGGTGGAACGCCGAGCCCTGATATTCGACCGCGCACGAACTGTTTCGGACGTTTCCCCCGATCCCGATTTCTGTTGTTGCTGAGGCAAGCAGTAACTGCTCGGATGCGATGTCGCGAAGGAAGTCCTTCAGAGTGGGGTTGTGGCCGTGTCGTACGAGGCATGCCACCTGGATCTGATGCATCGCGTAGATCATCGCGGTCGACGCGCATTGCCGGCCGAGTTCGGTGATCAGATCGGCAACCTCGGTCAAACCGGCACCGAGACCGCCGTACTCCTCGGGAATCAACGCCGCGAGAAGTCGCTCCTCACGCAGCGCGGCGAACGACTCGTGGGGGAAGCGCGCCTTCTCGTCAACCTCGTCGGCCCACTTGCTCGAGACCTCCTCGGCGATCCTGCGTCCGATGGCGACAATCTGCGGGTGCGTTGTCTCGGTCATGGAATGCCAATCATCCAGTGGGAGCGGAGACACCGAGCGTGGTGAGAGCGTCGCGGATCGATTGGATCGACTCGAACGTGCTCTTACGCAACATCGCGTCCGGAAACTCGACATCGAACGCATCCTCCAGCGCAAGCATCACGTTGACGCTGGCGTGCGAGGTGAGGCCGGACTGGTAGAGATCTGCGTCGTCGGACACGGTCGCGATGTCGACCGGCAGCTTGCCATGCTCGGCCAGCACCTCTCGGATCGTCTCGTCCATTGCTAGTTCATTCCCTCAGCGGTTGGTGCGGTGGATATTCCGACGACGGTCGCCATGCCGATTCCGGCACCGTGAGTCATGCTGACGTCGACGAAATCGAGACCGAGTTCGGCAGCTCGAGTGGCGGCCTGACCGTGCAACTCGACCGTGCACGCCCCACCGGGCTGGCGGCATAGCTCGATCGAGCGCCATCCGGGAGCGTCATCGACGGGCTTAAGAAGCTTCATGACCGCTTCCTTGGCCGCGAAGCGGGCGGCGAGGCCGGGCGCTGCGCGGGACGTCAATCCACCGCAACAAGCAACTTCGTCGTCGGTAAAGATCCGCGCGGTGAAGCGCGCACCGAAGCGGTCGATCGAGGAGGAGATCTCATCGATCGACTGAAGGTCGGTCCCCACCAGTACGCGCACGCTTTCGGCCACTTCCGGTCAGCGAGTAGGACTCGGTAGGACTTAACCTTAAGTCAGGATCGGCCGAATCCATTGCGCCCGGCGCCGCGTCGTCAGGTCGCTAAAATTGGGCCGAACGGGGTAGCCCCGCGCTGCGGCAACCGGCCACACTGAGCGTTACCTCGCTGACCGTAGCTCGGAGCAAGAAAGGTAGCCCGTGCCAGCTCCGCAGGACGAGGGACTTGCGCCCTCCGGCTCGAGGGCCAATGAGAGCAGGACACTGACACAGATGTCCGCCCCAGATCCTGTGTGGTTCGGTTCGAGGAGCCGGCCCCTCGCGGGCTACGTCCATCGGCCTGCAGGTGCGGTCTCGGGCGGCGTGCTGATCTGCGCGCCTTTCGGCTACGAGGCGGTGTGCGCGCATCGCTCGTTGAGGCGTCTCGCCGACCTCCTCGCAGCTGACGGCCTCATTGCGCTGCGATTCGACTATGAGGGAGCCGGACAATCGTCGGGTACGGGACACGAGGAGGACCTGCTCAGCAGATGGCAGGATGACGTTGCCTCAGGCATCGCTGAACTTCGCCGGCTTGGCGTCACCCGACCCGCCCTTGCTGGACTGCGACTTGGTGCTTCGCTGGCGCTCGCGGCGGCGGCCCACGACCGTGAGGTCGGCCCGATTGCGCTGTGGTCGCCCCTCACGTCCGGAGCGCGCTACTACCGTGAGCTGAGGGGCCATGCGGCAGTGACCTCGGGCGGTGTGCTGAGCGACGGATCGCTGAATGTCACGGGCCATCTCGTGTCGCCATCCTTCGCGTCGGAATTACGGGCGTTTCGTCCGCTCACCGACGTCCCCCCAGAGCTTGAGCTGCTCCTCATCGACAGCCCGGGCTTTCGCGACTATGGCCGTGCAGCAGCTGATCTCCGCGACGCCGGGCTTGAGCCGAGCGTCATCGACATGCCCGGGACGGCTGAGGTGATCGAGGAAGACGCCGAGCTCGTTGCGATCCCCGAGGCCTTGCTCAACAGGATGTCCAGGTGGATTGCACAGCGGAGCTCGCGGGCCCCTGTCGAGCACGACACCGACGACTCGCAGTTCGGACCCGTCGTCGAATTCGACGGCGGAGCGGGCGTGATTCGCGAGGAGATCGTCCGCATTCATGGGCTGCACGGCGTTTGGACTGAGCCGCCTTCCACCCGCGATGGGCGCGGGGTGATCTTCCTCAACAATGGGGCCGCCGGAGCCGAAGGGCCGGGCCGCGCCTGGGTGCAGTTCGCCCGCACGCTCGCTGCCGGGGGTGTGTCTTCGCTGCGGTTTGACCAGTCCGGTCTCGGCGAGAGTCCCAATCCAAAGGGCCGGCTGACTCGTCGGCCGAAGGTGGTGGCCCGCACCACCGGTCCGGAGATACTCAACGCGGTCTCATGGATGCGAGATCGCGGCGTAGGCAACATCACAGTTGTTGGGTTGTGTTCGGGCGCACAAGTGGCCGTCCGGCTCTTCGCCTTCGACGGGCAGGTCGAAAACATCGTGTCGATCAACCCGCCACTGTTTTCACTGCGCGATATCGGTGTGGGACCTATTGTCCGGCTGCTGTGGGACTACCTCACGTATCCGATGCGCAAGGACAAGGCGCGACGGGTGCTTCACCACATTCCGGCATGGCTCTGGAAGGGTCTGGATGCGCTCTGGATCTATCCTCTGCCTGCTCGGTTCCTGCGGCGGGTAGCTGATCGGGGTATCCGGCTCCATCTGGTCTTTGGAGATCATGACAAGGGAATCGTCGACATTCAGTGTCGGGGTTCAGATGGCGTTGAGCGGTTGGTGTCCGAGCATCGGATCGGGCTGGAGATCGTCGAGGACATGGACCATTCGATGTTCAACCACTCGAGCAGGTCTCGGGTACTGGCCACGCTCCATCGGTCGTTGGAAGCCGCGCAATTGGCTGCGCCTCAGTTCGCCATCGACGACGTGTCCGAACGGATCGCTGGTTGCCGACCTATCTCCACGACTTGAACGTCGTACGAGTCGACGCCAGCAGCGAGGAGAGCGTCGACCCCTTGGCGATCCACGACAGCACCTCAGAGGGGTCGTCACTGTTTCGGATGCTGAATCGAGGCTGCAACCAGCTACCCCGGTGACCGGCGTTGCGATCGCTTGTGTAGACCCGTTCGTAGCCTCGCTTCCTCAACGCCGTGAGGCTCCGACGGTCGTAACCGCCGAGTGGGCACGCCGCGTATTCCACAGAGGTCCCGATTGCGTCGGAAATGCGGCGCCTTGCCTCGCCGAGTTCAGTTTCGATCTCACTGGTCGAGAGTTTCCGCCACGACCGATGATTCATCCCATGGGTCCCGACGATCATGCCGTGACTGGTCAATTCCCGCAGGTCTGCCGACCTGAGACTGCCAGCGGTGTCGATCCGTCCGGCGACCGGAAAGAAGGAGGCGGTCAGGTTGCGCTCGAGCAGGAGCGGGAGGGCGACCTGCACATCCGATGCGTTGCCGTCATCGAAGGTGATCGTCACAGATTGCTGAACCGTACAAAGGTCGAGCACGCGCTCGAACAGGTCGACGTCGACCCAGTACTCCGCCTCTCCTGGTTCAAGTGATCGTTGTGCCTCGCCGATGCCGTGAAAGCAAAGTGTCACCTCGCGTCCGGAGCTGAGGGCAGAGCGCGGCGTCATGTTTTCGACTCCTTGCGGTCCGCTGCCGTGTGTGAGGCCGACTCGGCAACGAACTCCTTTGAGATCACCTTGTACGAGACTAGGGCGCTCTGCGAGCGGAACACTTGGTTTTGGGGTTGAAACGGCTCGTCGTCACTCGGATGGAGTACGAGCGCTCGCTGGTTCGTTCGGGCTGGTTACCCTCATCGGTTCGGCATTCTGGATGGGCCTCGGGCTACCCTTTTGCGGATGCGAATCGCGGTTGTGACTCACGAAGCGTCTCTTACCGGAGCTCCGTTGATCGCTGCGCGCATCGTGGGCGACTTGCGGAAACAAGGACATGACGTCACCGTCGTTGCGCGCCGGCGCGGACCGCTCCTGAGACGGTTCGGTCAAGATGCAACGTGTCGGATTGAGCCGCTCGCTCGGTTGCGAGACCGGCTATGGCAGCACCCCACGACCCGGTGGTTGGCAACGCTGCTCGAGACTCTGACCGCGTTCGTATCGATCGCAGTGGCAAGACCGGACATTCTCTACCTGAACTCGACCGCGTCCGCAGCCTACCTTCGGCCCGCGCTGTGGTTGCGAAGGCATTGCGTCCTGCACGTTCACGAAGACTACGACACCGCACAGATGTTCCTGCGAGCCTGCCGTGCAGAGGCGTTGATTCGTCGAGCGGTCATCGTTGCGTGCGTGCCATCGATTCGCCGCGACGTTTCGAGACTTTCTGGCGTGCCTGTCGAGTCGGTGCTCCTCGTCGAGTACATAACAGACCCGTCCGATGTTGAGAAAAGCGCAGTGGATGCAGAGCGCCCAGACCTCGATGATGGCGAGATCGTCATCGGTGCATGCGCGACGGTCGAGTATCGAAAGGGAACGGATCTTTGGCTACAGGCCGTTACACGCATCCGGGAACAGCGGCCCGAACGTCCGATCCGATTCATCTGGGTCGGCGCGGTCCGCGATGAGAGTCTGATCCGAGGCTTCGAGGAGTGCTTTGTCGGTCCGAGGTCCAACCCGTTTGGATTCATGAGGCGATTCGACGTACTCACCGTGCCGTCGCGAAGCGAGGCAGGCCCCCTCGTCGTACTGGAAGCGATGTCGCTCGGTGTCCCCGTCGTGGCCTTTGACGTTGGGTCAGCGCGCGATCACGTCGGAGCGACCGGCCGGGTCGTCGAGCCGGAGGACGTGAACGGCCTCGCCGCGGCGGTCACCGAACTGATCGATGATGAGAAACTACGCGCGCGTCTTGGCGATCAGGCTCGTGAACGCAGCCGCGAGCTTCACGTGAGATCCGATTTCGCAGGAGGACTCTCCCGAGCGCTGGCGGACGCGGTCAGTGGGAGGGTCAGGTGATCCCCAGCGTCGCTGACGTTGCCAACGGTCGAAGGCGTGGCCGGGACAGGCAGGCACTCGAACGCCTATCTCGTCACGTGGCTTAGCTTAGCGGTCTGAGCCGTCCCGGCGTGTCCGGAGACTCCCAGGATTGGGAGGCTCATCAGTATGGGACGTCCGAGCAAGTACAACGACGAGCTGCGTGAACGCGCGGTCAGGATGGTCGTGGAGATCAGGCCTGACTACGACTCGCAGTGGGCGGCGATCTGCGCTGTTGCTGGCAAGTTAGGG
>DATJWM010000040.1:0-5256 GCA_035501255.1 Mycobacteriales bacterium
GAGCCGGTCGTCGAAGAGTCCCATGCGCCGCATCTCCGCCAGCTCGGACAGGGCGAACTCGACGTCGGCGCTCACGCCCAACCCTCCGGGCGGTGGCCGACCGGGAAGCCGAGCTTACGGTTCATGCGCTCGCACTCCTCCTCCCGCTCCCGCCTCTGGATCTCGAACATGTCTTCCTGCTCGCCCCGCAGCATCTCCTCGTGGCGCTGCGCCTGCGCGGCGGCCGGCGGGAGCCGGACCCCTAGGATGCCGGTGCACTCGGGCCCGATGCCGCGCTCGATGCTCTCCGGCACGGTCAGCGTCCGCCCGCAGCGGCCGCACTTGCCCTCGTGCCAGAACTCGACTCGCGACAAGTCGCCCCGCACGATCGCGGCGGCGTGGAACCAGGCGAACGCCCTGGCCCCCGGCGCGTCTTCCGCGATCGGGCTCCTGACGCCGTGTCGATAGCTGCGCCCGTCGGGCGTCAGCGTGCCCAGGTACGTGAAGCTGCGCTCGTTGTCAGGTCCCGTCATCAGGGATACGAAGAAGATCCGCCCGTCCTTCGCCGCCCGGACCCGGTACGTGAACCGGTTGCCGGTGGCCTTAGAGACCAGGGTGAAACGCGCGCGGCCGGCGTTGAGAAACGTCATCACGTCGGCGATGTCTGTCAGCTGGTGCGGGTGGCTCATGACCGCACCTTCGCCACGATCTCGACCGGGACCGCGAACGGGAGCAGCGAACCGTCGGGCAATTGCCGCGTCATGGGGTGCGCGTTGTACAAGGTCCGAAACGCCGGATCGAGCTTGATGAACTGCTCTTCGGTCATGCGGACTCGATTGGGTATCTGGTTCATCGTCGTCTCCTTGTCTCCGATGGTCCCAATCTGCCGCGATGCTCTGCGTTTGTACACACTTTTGCATACGAGGCAACGGGCCCGGAGGTGAGGCCCTTTGGCGCCGGCCCGGTACGGCTTCTCGTGGCCGCAGTCCAGCCTGACCACCAGTTCGCCGCCGACCAGGTAGCGTCGTCCGACGATGTCCCCCATGCGGCCCGTCACCCGTCGCACGGCACGATCTCCACGGTCCAGGCCGTCAGCGGCCGGTTCGGCCTGCCATCGGGCCGCATCCCGGCCGGGCGCCTCCACTCGGCCAAGGCGTCGCCCGCCGTGGCGAAGCGCTTCGCCTCGGCGGGGTTGCGGGTCACCCGCAGGATCCCTCCCGGGAGGGAGCGACCGCGGGAGTCCATGGGCGCCGGCTCGTATTCGACGACGAAGCAGCCCTCGTACGGGTCCTCCTCGCCGCTCGCGAGCTTCAGCAGCTGGATCATATGCACGGGTGGTCTCCTTCCGCGACGTCCGGCAGCGGGTCGTCCCGCTCGAGCCGGCGGCCCTCCGCCGCGAGTGCCAGGTAAGCCTTCGTGAACACGACGCCGTCGCCCTGAGCCACGCGCCCCGCCGCGGCTCGCGCGTGATAGCCGCGGTCCTCGCTGGGACCGACCGGGCTCGACTCCACCTCTCGGGTCTTCTCCTCGTGGGCGCCGCGCAGGCACTTGCGGCACAGTCCGCGGTCGCGCGCGTCGTTCCTGCATCCGGGCGTCGCACACTTCTCTTTCATCCGGCCTGCCTCCGCAGCAGCGATGGCGTCGGGTCGTCGTCGGGCGCGTCGCGACGGGTCCGCTTCTTCTCGGTCGTCGCGCGCACGACCGTCACGGGCCCGTAGCATCGCGGGCACATCGGCTCCTCGCTCGACGCCTTGACGTCGAACCGGTGTCCGCAGCACACGCACTTCACCGTCAATATAGTCATCTCGTCACTCCTTCCAGACTGTGTCTTTTCGATTTCGCGCCTGTTGAGAAACCGTAGCCCATCGACAATTGCCAGGTCGATCGCCATGCCGAGCTTCGACGCCGGGGCCACGAAGTCCTGCTTCGCTTTCCGACGGCGTTCGATCTCGGTGGCCAATGCGACCAGCGTCTTTCCAGCTTTCATCGTCGCTTCTCCTTATGCCGGCGGGATTGCCGGTGATCCAGATTAGACCACGTTGTCGCAGAGTTGTAAACAGTGCATTGACGGACCGGGCCACCCATCCCTGGGCGGCTGGTTCGTCCGATCGTCAGGGCGTCATCGCCGACGTCACGAGCCTCCAACCCGAGTCACCCTTCTGATACACGTCGATCTTGAACGCTCCGCCGACGTTCTCGTGCATCCACCTCTTCGCCTGCTCGAGGTCGTCGGTCTCGCCTATCGTCCGAGTCGAGTCGGGATCTGACCTCGACCACTTGACCACGGCGAACCTGTGACCTATGATGCCCGCGTAGTCAAGGCATGGCGGTTGCTTCTTAGCCTTCATATCGTCACCTCGTTGTTAGAGAGCAGTCGGGTATCTACATAACACCACATGCACATCATACCACAACGAAGAGCTCGATGTTTTCAATATCGCTACTTTCCGACTCCCAACACGTTGACCCGACTACGTCGAAAAATATTTTTTCAGCGCTTTTCCTAGATCGCCAGCTCGAGATCGTCGGCGAGCCACCTGACGGTGCATGCGCGGAAGTCCTGCGCGGCGAGCTTCCATAGGTGTCCGATCAGGTCGTCGGGTCCGTAAAACTCGTACGGGTCGAACGACTTCGGATCGAAGACCGTGTCCATCGACGAGGCGAGCAGTTGCCTGACGAGTTCGTAGTTGGTCTCGTAGACGTGGCTCGACCCGACGTGCATCGTGTGCGTGCCGAGCCGCAGTCCGTCGCGCCGGCGCGCTTTCCTCTTGCGCAGCAGCAGCATCACGTAGCCCGCCAGCATCGACGCGTTGAACACGTCGTACGGGTATCCCAGCCAAGCGTCGCTCGACCGCATGCACTGCACGACGTGCAGGCGGCCCTCGCGCACGAGGAACTGGAACGACAGCGTGCACGGTATGTCGCGCCCGGCGCGTGGGTTGGGCCTCCACACGTCGATCACGGCCTGCCTCGTGTCGGGGTCGTCGGCCAGGACGTCACAGGCGTAGGTGAGCTGGTCGACAATCTTCGGACCGTAGGCCCCCGAGTAGAAGTGCCCGTCGTCGGAGAACTCCCAGATGAAGCGGCTGTACTGCTTGATGGTGTCCACGCGGTTGTCGCCGGAGAGGATCCACGCGGCCTCCGCCGGAGCGAACCGGTAGCCCAGGTCGCGGGCGCACAGCGTGACCAGCGGGCGAGACATGTCGAACGAGACCGAGACTCCCAGCAGCTCGGTGACCTTCTTCCCCCTGGGCGCGCTCTCGCTCCCGCGGTACATGATGTCGGCCAGCAGGTTGACGAGCGCCACGTTCGCCGACTCGTGCACGGTGTCTGCGTTCATAGGCGGGTCATCCTCTTCACGTAGTCCATGAACTTCTCGAAGTCGACGTTCTGGTAGTCGTAGTATATGACCGACACGTGCCGCGACGCCAGCCTGATGATCGTGTCGTAGACGCCGATCAGCACGTTCGCGTTGACCCTGACGTAGACCGTGTGCGAATCGGCCGCGTACTCCTTGGCCACGTGTCCCGCCTCGTACTCCTTGGCCCTGTGTCGCTGCAGGTTGCTGAGGATCGTGTCGGTCGACGGGCGACAGTAGACCAGCAGCCTCGCCGCCTTCAGGTCGTCCATCCGCGAGATGGCGAGCGCCGCCTCGACAGGCTTCGTGAGCATGGCGTAGACACAGTGGCTGACCTGCGTCACCCGGTCCTGCACGCACCACATGTTCATGCGCGTCAGCGCCCGCGCGGCGCAGCTGAGCACGTCGGTGTCGTCGACCGGAGGGCCGCCGGCGTGGAACACAGGCGCCTCGAGCCTCTTCCCGATCTCCTCCGCGACGGTGCTCTTACCGGAGCCGTCGTACCCCTCCACGATGATCATAGTCGCTTCCTCCCCTTTTTGTGACGATCGAGACGACAATTAACAATAGAGCCCGGCAATGAACCTCTTGACCTGTTATATACCTTGCCCATAGCACGAGCTCGAGGATCGTCGATGTTAGATCTCAACACATCGATTAAATCTCTCACTAATTCGTGAGTCAACTCGATGTCGGCTGCTATCGCAAATGCGCGCATAATCCGACCCATATCATCACCTGTAGGAATCTCACGTGGCATCATCGCAGTATCTCCCCTATGTCGGTATTAACAACTAAAATTGTGCTACGATGCCATACAGTCGTACAATAGTAAATCTATTAACAGATCATGCAGTTGACAGGTACCCCGATATGGCCGTTTACCTGCGTTCCACGAGGTCGGTCAGGTCGGGTTTCTCCCAGCCCGGACCTTTCACTATATCCCATACGCTGTCGCGCTTCGACCCGTGGCGGCTCTGCACGATGACCTTCTGCATGTTGGCCCCGTGGACCCGCCTGAACGCTTCGTCGAGCACTCGCCCGAAACCCGCCGCGGTCGCTGTACCGATCGTGACGTAGAGCAGGTCGACGATCGCGTCGAGCTGCTCATGGAGCTCGCCGCGATCGATCGCGAGGACCAGCTCCTCGGCCTCCTCGGCGATGAGCTTCTTCCTTAAGGACGCCACCGACGCCGGGAGCTCGCGGGGTCGCCCCTCGTAGCTCTGTCCGAACCGCTCCTGGAACTCCTGCACGCAGTCGACCCACGTCTTCGTCATCTCCGTCTCCTCTGATTCTATGCAGCTCTTCTACGATTATACGCCTGTTCGTTAGGAGTGGCCCATCGGCAGTTTTTCGGTGTGTAATCGCCGTTATTATCGATCCGATCGATCGAATGCCTCGGTGATGGTGCCAATCCCATGTCAGCGATGAAGTTCTCGAACTTCTGCCACCGTTTGCAAACCTTGATGCCGCGCCCACCGTAGTTATGATATTGAATACGATTTCGATTCGTAGTCCTCTGCCACATGGCTTCCCATGTCGAGAACTCTTTAGTGCCGCTACGACCGTGCGTTCTCTGCGCGATAGCAAGGAACTCCAATCGTGAACATCCGCACGATTTTCGCGTTGGATAGAGATGAACCGTCACTGTTTTTCCGTAATCGCATCGGCAACGCCATTGCAATCTATTTTTTACATAGACGCTTCGAATCGCTACTAACTTACCGACTCGTGAGCCCGGTTGGAAAAGTCTCGGCATCATGGCACGATCACCAGGTCTACGTCCGTAAATCCGATCTTTTCTGCCTGTTTCAATTGCTTGGTATAGGTTGCGATTGCCTGCTCAACAGTGTGAATTATGGGTTCGCCATGATAATTAAACGATGTATTTATCAGGGTTTCGTCTGGAAATCGCTCGA
>DATJWM010000041.1:0-4156 GCA_035501255.1 Mycobacteriales bacterium
TCGCCTTTGGTGGGTTCAAGCAGTCAGGCATTGGCCGTGACGGCGGCCATGAGGGCCTCTATGGATACGTCGAGCCCAAGACTGTGGTTCTCGAGGAAGAGCCGTCAATCTTCAACACGAATACGTCTAACCACGAGGAGGGAGTCCAGTCATGAAGGTTCTCGTCCAGGAGGGCAAGTGCCAGGGGCACGCGCGGTGCCTCGCGGAAGGTCCGGACGTCTACGAGCTCGACGAGCTCGGATACAACTCGACAAACGTCGAGGATGTGCCTCCGCACCTGGCCGATCAGGCGCGGCGCGGGGCGCTGGCTTGTCCCGAACAGGCCCTGACCGTCGTCGAGGACTCGTGACCGATGACGACTATCGTGTGGTCGGCCGCTCGATCAGAACCGTGAGGACGGAGTGCCGATGACCGCGCTCGAGAACAACCGGCCCGACGGCGCCCCGGTGGTCGAGTTCGACCTTTCGACTCACAACCGGATGGCTGATTCGAACGCGGCTTGGGCCGAGCTGAGGGCGACGAATCCCGTGGCATGGTCGGACGACAACGGCGGCGCGTGGATCGTGTCGACCTACGAGCTGGTCTCTGCGGCGTTCCGCAACTGGGAGTCATTCCGCTCAGCGCGCGACGTCCGCACGATCCCCGGGGCTGGCGGCTCGCCGAATTTTATGCCGATTAATGCGATACCCGTCGAGACCACGTCGCTGATGATCCCTGAGGAGCTCGATCCACCTCTGTGGAGGCCCTACCGGCGCGTGTTCGCTGATCTGCTGCGCCCACGGGCGGTGGAAGAGCTGGCGCCGCGTATCAAGTACTGGGTGACGAAGTACCTCGACGACGTCATCGAGACCGGCGAGTGCGACATCGTCTCAACGCTGACCAGCGGTGTACCGGGAGCCGTCGTGCTTGAGTGGCTCGGATTTCCCGAGGACGAGTGGCATCGCCTAGGTGAAGCATTCCATAACGCGGCGTCGTTCGTCCCAGGGTCGGACACGGGGCAGCATTATATGGACGAGCTGGAGTGGACCTTTGAGCGAATCAGGGAGGAAGTGACGGCGGTGCGCGAGTCACCTCGTGACGACGTGACGAGCCGCTTGGCGAACATCGAGATTGACGGAGAGCGGACCTCGTACGAGTTTGCCACGGGAATGGTGAACATGGCGATGTCGGGTGGTGTGGATACCACTACATCGGTCGCGTCGGCGGCGTTCGTTCATTTGCACTACAACCCAGAGGATCGCCGGCGTCTCATCGAAGAGCCAGAGCTGATCGACAGGGCGATCGAAGAGTTCCTGCGCGTATACCCGCCGGCGCGGACCCACGGTCGCACGGTCGTCGAGGACACCGAGTTGGGCGGTTGCCTGTTGCGCAAAGATGACCGGCTGATTATCAGCGAAGTGTCGGCCTGCCACGACGAGGCCGCGTTCCCCGACGCGGACAAGTTCGTTATCGATCGCTTCCCCAACCGCCACGTTGCGTTCGGTATGGGGATTCACCGCTGCCCGGGATCGCACCTGGCGCGCGCGATGTTCAAGGAGATGCTGACGCAGGTTCTCGAACGGATCCCCGACTACCGAGTCGTCGAGGATGAACTCGAGGAGTACCCGCACTGGGTTGCCCTCGGGGGTTGGCGCCGGATGCCGATCACGTTCACGCCAGGGACGCGACGACTGTAGTTCCTGGCGGGCGGAGGAGGAGTCGCCGACCCTGCCTTCGAGTGCGCGCATGCGGCGCATAATGTAAGACGAGACACGCGACATGCTACGAACAACCCACCGGCGCCCGTCGTAAGCGGCACTGGAGAATCTGAGCAATAGCATGACCTATGTGATCGCCGATGCATGCATCGACGTCAAAGACAAGACCTGTATCGAGGAATGCCCGGTCGACTGCATCTATGAGGGTGAACGTAAGCTCTACATCCAGCCCGACGAGTGCATCGACTGCGGTGCGTGCGAGCCGCTTTGCCCGGTCAACGCGATCTACTTCGAAGACCACCTGCCTGAAGATCAGCAGTGGCACAAGGAGTCCAACGCGGCCTTCTTCGTCACGTTGGGAATGCCAGGAGGAGCTGCGGCGGTGGGCCAGACGAGTAACGACCCGCCAGAGATCATGGCGTTGCCACCCCGAAACGGCGTTGGTGAATGAACCGACGCGGGTGGCTCAGCCGACCTGGTCACGGTGGGTGCCGGCAGGTGGTCCGGTGCCTACGATCGCGGTGTACGGGCATGCCGACGATGGTGATCGACTCGATCAGCCAGGCGAGAAGATCTCGAGGCTGAACTTGAATCCCGGTCGGTCAGCGGTCCGGCAGCAGCTGTCGGAGCGCCCTGCGGAGAAGTTCGTTGGTTCCGTCGGGGTCGCGAGCTAGGCACCCATCGCCGGGGCTCGCTTGTGTTCAGGACCGACGCCGAGCCGGCGGGTGTCGGTGCGTCCGGGGGGAAGTGTGCCAACCATCCGCCACACCGCCGGCGGACAGCTGCAAGGAGACGAAAGGATCCCCGATCATGGGTGAGCGTGAGGTCGTGATCATTGGCGCGGGGCTCGGCGCCGTGCGCGTAGCACAACAGCTTCGACAGCGTGACCACCGAGGCCCGATCACGGTTCTGGGCGCAGAGCCGCACCTCCCTTACGATCGGCCACCCCTGAGCAAACAGGTGCTGCGGGGCGAAGCGGATACCACCACGTACCCCGACACGGACCGGCTGGACGTGCGATGGGTCCTCGGCACGCGGGCGGTGTCACTCGATGCCGCCAGGAGCAAGGTCCTTAGCGAGGACGGGCGGGCGTACGGCTATGACGCTTTGGTGCTGGCGCCCGGTGGTCGCGCTCGGACGTTGCCGGGACTCGAGGTCGGTTCCGGTGTGCACGTGCTCAGGACGATCGATGACGCGCTGGCGTTGCGGGCGGCCATACGGGCGAGCAAGCGATTGATCGTCATCGGTGCCGGCTTCATCGGGTGCGAGATCGCTGCCAGCGCGCGCCAGATCGGCAGCGACGTCGACCTCATCGAGGTGTTGCCCGCTCCACTCATTCGGGTCCTGGGACCCGCGGCAGCCTCAAGGGTGACCGATCTGCATGCGGCTCACGGCGTGCGATTGCACGTCGGGGCGACGGTCGCCGCCAGAGTCCTTCGTGGCTCAGAAGGCGACGTCCACGGTGTCCAGTTGGGCGACGGGACGGTTCTCGATGGAGGTGACGTGGTCGTCGGCATCGGCATCTCCCCTAACGTTGATTGGTTGACGGCGTCGGGTGTCGAGCTTCAGGACGGCATCGTCTGCGACAGCAGCGGCCGAACGAGCGTGCCGAACATCTTTGCGCTGGGTGACGCCGCCCAATGGTGGCACGAACTCGCGGCCGAACACCGCCGAGTCGAGCACTGGACCACGACCGCAGACCAGGCTGCGGTCGTCGCTGCGACCATTACGCAGGACGAGACAGGGGCGCCCGCTGAGCTCCGTGATGCCCCATACTTCTGGAGCGATCAATACGAGATCAAGATTCAGGGAATCGGATTCATTGACCCGAGCGACCACGTCAACGAGCTCAGCATTCGCGATCGGCCCGTTCTCCTGTACTCACGTAATGGGATCGTCCGGGGCGTCGTCGGTTTCTCGATACCGGCCGCAGTCATGCGGACCAAGCCACTGATCGAACGGGGCGCGCCGGTGAGCGACGCCATCGATCTGCTCACGGCCTGATCTGCACTCCGGGCGAGCAGGACCGCGTCCTGCGCCGGCGCGGCCGTCAAGCGTGCGGCGGCTCAGTCGGAGCCGCAGCGAGTCGGGACGATGATTGTGAGCGGATCGAGTAGTACCCCGTCCTCGTACACGTCGTTGAAAAGCACGCAGCCCTCCGACGCCAGCCGGACGAGGGCTGCCGTCCAATGTTCGAGCCCATCCGTGATTCTGTGGTCGGCAATCTCGAAGGTGGCGAGCCGCAGCCGTGCGTTAGCCCCGGGGTCCTCGTAGGGATCCAGAACGGTCACCTCCCCGAGGTTTTCCTCGATCGTCACCCACGGGTCCGCGATGCGCACCATGAGCATGCCGAAGTGAGCGCTGAAGGTGATCGCGCCACGGAACGTGTAGAACGTCTCCGCGTTCGAAGGCGTGCGATGGTCCCTTGGGTCGGGCTCGAAGAGGATCTCATTGAGACT
>DATJWM010000042.1:0-28755 GCA_035501255.1 Mycobacteriales bacterium
CACCGACGCTCGCAAACTCGCCGCCCTCCGGGACTGGGCCGAAGCAGCCATCGCAGCACCAACCACCGCCCGCACCCACCGGCGCCCGCCGGTCGTGCACATCACCATCGACCTCCCCACGCTGCTCGGCCTACGCGACCACCCCGCCGACCTCCCCGGCATCGGCCCGATCCCCGCAGCGGCCGTCCGCTGGCTCGCCGCCGACAACTCCCCGCTGCGCCGGATGATCCTCGACCCGATGGACGGGCACTGCCTGGACTATGGCCACACCACCTACACAGTCCCGCCCGACCTCGCCGAACACCTCACCGCCATCAACATCACCAGCGCCGCCCCCTACAGCGATATCCCCGCCACCAGCAGCGACCTCGACCACAACCCCGCCTACCACCCAGGCGGCACCACCAACCGAGCCACCGTCACCCCCCTCGACCGGCGCTGGCACATCGCCCGCCACCACGGCTGGACCTACCAGAAAGACCCGCGCACCGCGATCATCACCTGGACCAGCCCCACCGGACACACCCTCGACATCCACCCCTACGACTACCGCGCCGGGCCCTAGAGGTCGGGAAGCACAGGAATACCAGCGGGCTCGGGGGCATTGCACGGGCGTGGAGATCAAGGAGCTGGGCCATCTCGTTCTTTACGTACGTGACCTCGAGCGCTCCGCGCACTTCTACCGCGATGTGCTCGGTTGGCGGCCGATCTTCGACGGAGCGGACTCACCGGTCAGGCTCCCCGCGGCCGCCTTCTGCGCACCGAACGGTCGAACCCACCACGAATTGCTGCTCATCGAGGTTGGAGCGGACGCGGCCGCGATCCCGCAAGGGCGCCGGGTCGGGATGTACCACTTCGGACTCAAGGTCGGCGACAGCGACGACGAACTCCGGGCCGCACTCGCAACCCTGCAGGACAACGGGGTGACGATCGTCGGCGCATCCGACCACACGGTCACGCACAGCCTCTACATCGCCGACCCCGACGGTAACGAGATCGAGCTGTACGTCGACGTTCCGGGCGTCGACTGGCGCACCGACCCGTCGCTGGTGATGGCGCCGATCAAGCCGCTACGGCTGTGAGCGAGCGCTCAGACACCGCACGTCTGATGGTCGCCTAAGTCCGCGGGCTCGATCGCGAGCACGCGGTTGAGGTGAGTGACGGCAAGCAGGCGCTCCACCCGCTGGGGCGCGCTGCGAATGACCAACCGCCGCTCGGAGCGCAGGGCAAGGCGGTGCGCGCCCACGAGAACGCCGAGACCGCTTGCGTCGACCAGGTCGACCTGCGCGATATCAACGATCAGATCACCCTCGCCGTCCTCGATCGCGGTCGTGAGGGCGCTACGAACGTCCGCGACGGTTCGGGCCGACAGCCTGCCTGACAACGAGACCAACTGGCCCGGGACCTCGATCGAGATCTGCAGCTCAGAATCGGTCATCGCTCGTCAGCCAGGCCTTCCTGCGGCGCGTCGTTGCGCCCACAATCACTATGACGCCTTCGGCGAGCATCCGGTTGCATCGCCGAGCCGGCTTGTCGGGAAGCCGACACCTCTGGAGGCGGCTATAGGAGCGCGTCGTCGGGTACTCGTCGTACCCGCGCACCGAGTGCGTTTAACGTCTCGACGAACGATTGGTATCCGCGGTCGACGTGGAAGGCATCGGCCACCGTCGTCACTCCGTCGGCGACCAACCCCGCGAGCACGAGTGCTGCGCCCGCCCGGATGTCAGTAGCCCGCACGGGAGCGCCGGAGAGCCGATCACGCCCGCGAACGATCGCGTGATGCCCGTCGGTGCGCACATCGGCAGCCAGGCGCACCAACTCGTCGATGAACATGAAGCGACCCTCGAAGATGTTCTCGGTCACGAACGACACTCCATCGGCGACCGAGTTCATCGCGATTGCCATCGGTTGGAGATCGGTGGGAAAGCCGGGGTAGGGCAACGTCACGACATCAACCGCGCGCGGCCGCTCCTCGGCCGCTACGGAGAACCCGTCGTCGTAGGTCGTGACGCTGGCACCGGTCTGGGTGAGCTTGTCGAGCACGATCTCCAGGTGCGAGTGGTCGGCGGCGCGAACCCGAATGTCGCCCTGCGTCATCGCGGCCGCGAACGCCCAGGTCCCGGCAACGATCCGGTCCGGCACGACCTCGTGAGTTGTCGGCGCCAGTGCGTCAACACCCTCGATCTCCAACGTCGAGGTGCCGATCCCACTGATCCTGGCACCCATCGCGACGAGCATCTCGCAGAGGTCGACGATCTCCGGTTCGCGAGCAGCGTTGTCGATCGAGCTCATCCCGTCAGCGAGAACCGCGGCCATCAGGATGTTCTCGGTCGCGCCGACGCTCGGGAAGTCCAGCCAGATCTGGGCGCCACGAAGCTGCTTCGCTTCCGCCACCAGATAGCCGTGCGCATTGTCGAAGACCGCGCCCAGCCGCTCGAGTCCCATCATGTGCAGATCGAGAGACCGCGAGCCGATCGCATCACCGCCGGGAAGCGCAACCCGGGCGCGCCCTCCGCGAGCGATCAGAGGTCCGAGGACGCAGATCGAGCCCCTGATCCGCCGCACATGCTCGTAATCGGCCTCGAAACCGATCTCGTCCGGCACGGTGACGCTGACATCCGGGGCGTCACCCGACACGTCGGCGCCGAGTCCTTTGAGCACCTCGGCCATGATCGGTACGTCGCCGATGTCGGGCACGTTGGTCAGCCGCGTCGTCCCTGTCGCAAGCAACGAAGCGGCCATGACCTTGAGCACGCTGTTCTTCGCACCCGCGACCACCGCCTCTCCACGCAGGTGCGCGCCGCCCGTGATCTCGAAGCGCTCCACGCCTGCATCGTAGGAGGCCGGACGGGAGGCCACTATCGTCGCAAGCATGACAGAGCGCGAGCGGGACTCCTCGACCGTTCACCTGACCCGGATCTATACCCGCACCGGCGACGACGGCACGACCGCTCTTGGGGACATGAGCCGGGTGGCAAAGGCCGACCCGCGGGTGGCGGCATACGGCGACGTCGACGAGGCCAACTCCGCGATCGGAGTCGCGATTGCGCTGGGCTCCCTCGACCCCGACGTGGTCGCGGTGCTGACCGCGATCCAGAACGACATGTTCGATCTCGGCGCCGACCTATGCACGCCGATCGTTCCCGACCCGCAATGGGCAACGCTGCGCATCGACGGGGGGTACGTCGAGACCCTCGAGGCCGCCTGCGACGCCTACAACGCCCGGCTGACCAAGCTGAACTCCTTCGTCCTGCCGGCCGGCACACCCGGTGCTGCGCTCCTGCACGTGGCACGCACGGTGACCCGGCGGGCCGAGCGTTCGGTCTGGACGCTGCTCGCAGCCGAGCCGGATGCCACGAACCCGCAGGCGGCGACCTACTTGAACCGGCTCTCGGACCTGCTGTTCATCCTCGCGCGGGTGGCCAACCTCGCCGACGGCGACGTGACCTGGAAGCCCCAGGCAACCCGCCGGTGATCAGATCGCGCTAGACGTCCTCACCGGCCGCGCGCAGGCGGGCGACCGCGCGGCGGGCGGCGGCCTTGTCCTCCTCGTCGGTGCTGTCCTTCGTGCGCTCGAGCGCGGCGCGTGCCCGTGGGACATCGATCTCGGCCGCAAGCTCGACGATCTCCGCGAGCACGTCGACACTCTCGGCACTGACGGACAGGAAGCCGCCGTGGACGGCAGCCACAAGTTCATCGTCGTCAGCGCGCCGGATCCGGACCGGGTTCTCGACCAGGACGCCGAGAAGCGGCTCGTGCCGGGGCAGGATGCCGAGTTCCCCGTCGACGGTGCGGGCGAGGATGATCTCGGCCTGTCCGGACCACACCATCCGGTCGGGCGCGACTAACTGAACCTGCATCGTGGCCACACCCCGATGCTACCGGCATCGGGCACTCATAGACTTCGGCCAATGCGCGTCATCGTGGTCATCCCGACCTACAACGAGCGGGAGACGATCACCGCGACGATGCACGCGCTGCTCGACCTACCCAGCAAGCCCGACCTGCTCATCGTCGACGACAACTCCCCGGACGGCACCGGCGATCTGGTGCGCGCGGCCGTGGCGTCGACCGGCGGCCGAATCGATCTGCTCGAGCGGCCCGCCAAGCTCGGTCTCGGCCGTGCCTACGTCGCCGGCTTCACCCGGGTGATCGACACCGGCGGGTACGACGTCGTGGTGCAGATGGACGCTGATGGGTCGCATCGCACCGCGGACGTCGAGCGGCTGGTGGCAGCGTTGGAGGATGCCGACCTCGCCATCGGTTCCCGCTACGTCCCGGGCGGGAGCAGCGCGGGGCTCACGGCGCCGCGTGAAGTGCTCTCGCGCGGCGGGAACCTCTATGCCCGGGCGTTGCTGCGAGCCGGGGTGAACGACCTGACTGGGGGCTTCAAGGCCTGGCGGGCCGCCCTGCTCACCGAGATCCTCACCGAGGCGACGGTGATCAGCGACGGTTACGGTTTCCAGGTCGAGATGACGCTGCGCGCGGCCCGCCTCGGCGCGCGGATCCGCGAGGTGCCGATCGACTTCCTCGAGCGGCAGGCCGGGCACTCGAAGATGAACTGGCGAATCGCCACCGAAGCCGCATGGGTCGTTCCCGCCATGGCGTGGCGAAACCGGAACCCCCGCCGATAGCGCGGGGCCTACTCGGCGAGCTTCTTGGTGTTGGCCTCGACGTCCTCGACGCCACCGCACATGAAGAAGGCCTGCTCAGGCGCCTCGTCGAACTCGCCGTCGCACAGCCGCTTGAACGAGTCGATCGTCTCCTCGAGCGGGACGAACTTGCCGGGGATGCCGGTGAACTGCTCGGCCACGAAGAACGGCTGGGACAGGAACCGCTCGATCCGGCGTGCGCGGTTGACCGCGATCCGGTCTTCTTCGGACAGCTCGTCGATCCCGAGGATCGCGATGATGTCCTGGAGGTCGCGGTAGCGCTGCAGGATCTCCTGGGTGCGCCGTGCCGTTTGGTAGTGCTCGTCACCGACGTATCGCGGGTCGAGGATCCGCGAGGTCGAGTCCAGCGGGTCGACCGCGGGATAGATGCCCTTCTCCGAGATCGACCGAGAGAGAACGGTGGTGGCGTCGAGGTGGGCGAACGTGGTGTGCGGAGCGGGATCGGTGATGTCGTCAGCCGGCACGTAGATCGCCTGCAGGGAGGTGATGGAGTGGCCGCGGGTCGAGGTGATCCGCTCCTGGAGCTCGCCCATCTCGTCGGCGAGGGTCGGCTGGTACCCGACCGCGGACGGCATCCGGCCGAGGAGCGTCGAGACCTCCGAACCGGCTTGGGTGAAACGGAAGATGTTGTCGATGAACAAAAGCACGTCCTGCTTCTGCACGTCCCGGAAGTACTCGGCCATGGTCAGGCCGGCGAGCGCGATCCGCAGCCGGGTGCCGGGCGGCTCGTCCATCTGACCGAACACGAGCGCGGTGTCCTTGAGCACGTCCGCCTCTTCCATCTCGAGGTAGAGGTCGTTGCCCTCGCGGGTGCGCTCGCCGACACCGGCGAACACCGAGCGGCCACCGAACTGCTGGGCGACCCGGCGAATCATCTCCTGGATGACAACGGTCTTGCCGACTCCGGCACCGCCGAACATGCCGATCTTCCCGCCGCGGACGTACGGAGCGAGCAGGTCAATGACCTTGATGCCGGTCTCGAACATCTCCGTTCGTGGCTCGAGCTCGTCGAGTGGCGGTGACGGCCGGTGGATTGGCCAGCGTTCGGTGATCTCCAACGTCGAGTTGTCGACGTCGAGCGCCTGACCGAGCACGTTCCAAACGTGACCCAGGGTCGCGTCGCCGACGGGCACCGAGATGGGCGAGCCCGTGTCGAGCGCATTCGCCCCACGGACAAGGCCGTCGGTGGGCTGCATGGAGATCGCTCGCACCATGTTGTCGCCGATGTGGCCGGCGACCTCCAGCGTCAGGGTCCGGGTGTCATCACCGAGAGTTCGCTCGACCTCGAGCGCGTTGTAGATCTCGGGCATGTCGTCCGGAGCGAACTCGACGTCGACGACCGGGCCGATGACGCGGACCACGCGGCCGGTGCCACCGGCTCCCGTGGTGGGGGCATCTTCCAGCGTGGCGGTCACAATTGACTCCCTGTCCCGGCGAGCGCCTCAGCGCCGCCGACGATCTCCATGATTTCCTGCGTGATTTCTGCCTGCCGCGCCGAGTTGGCGTCCCGGGTCAGTCGTTTGATGAGCTCGTCCGCGTTGTCAGTCGCGGACTTCATCGCGCGCCGACGGGCGGACTGCTCGCTTGCCGCCGCATCGAGCATCGCGGCGAAGATCCGAGCGGTGAGGTAACGCGGCAGCAGCGCATCGAGCACGCCCGGTCCCTCGGGCTCAAAGGCGATCAGCCCGCTCGGGCCCTGCTCGCTCTCGCCGCTGTCGGACGCAGCAGTCGGCACCTTGTCAGGGTCGAGCGGCAGCAGCTTGACGGTGTGGACCTTCTGGGATGCCATCGACTCGAATCGGGTGTAGATCAGGTGGATCTCATCGACCCCACCCTCCGATCCGCCCGTCACGAAGGCGTCGAGCAACGCCGCGCTGACGGCCCGCGCGTCCTCATACGACGGCTGCTCGGAGAATCCACTCCAGGCGTTCGACACGTCACGGTTGCGGAATCGGTAGTAGCTCACCGCTTTGCGCCCGATGAGGTACGGCGCGACGTCGAGCCCCTCACCTCGCAGCGCTGAGCTCACGTGCTCGCCGGCTCGCAAGATGTTCGTGCTGTAGCCGCCGGCGAGACCGCGGTCGCTTGTGATGAGAACGAGTGCAGCGCGCGCAGGATTCTCCCGCTGCGTGATCAGCGGATGATCACCGGTCACGACGCCGGGAGCAGTCACCGTGGCGACCACGCCGGTGATCGCTTCGGCGTAGGGACGGGAGGCGACGATCCGCTGCTGCGCCTTGACGATCCGCGACGCCGCGATCAGTTCCATCGCACGCGTGATCTTCTTCGTCGACTGCACCGACTTGATGCGCCGACGATATTCGCGGAGTTGTGCACCCATGAACGAGATCAGCCCTCGTCGTCGATCGGAGCTTCGCCCGGAGTCTCGGCGCCGATCGCCTCTCCGGTTGAGGTCTCGAAGGTCTTCTTGAAGTCGGCGATCGCGGTCTCGAGCGAGGTCTGCAGGTCGCCCTCGACCTTTGCGCCGGCGAGGATCTCGTCGTAGATGCCGTGGTGCGCCACCGCGACGTGGTCGAGGAACTCCTTTTCGAACTTCGAGATGTCAGCAACGGGGACGTCGTCGAGGGCACCGGAGGTGCCGGCCCAGATCGACACGACCTGGCGCTCGACGGGGTACGGCGTGTACTGGGGCTGCTTGAGAAGCTCGACAAGGCGCGCGCCGCGTTCGAGCTGGGCCTTCGACGCCTTGTCCAGGTCCGAACCGAAGGCCGAGAAGGCCTCCAGCTCGCGATACTGCGCGAGGTCGAGGCGGAGCCGACCGGCGACGCCCTTCATGGCCTTGGTCTGGGCGTTGCCGCCGACTCGAGAGACCGACACGCCGACGTTGATCGCCGGGCGCACCCCGGAGTTGAACAGGTCGGTCTCGAGGAAGATCTGGCCGTCGGTGATCGAGATCACATTGGTCGGGATGTAGGCCGAGACGTCGTTGCCCTTGGTCTCGATGATCGGCAGGCCGGTCAGCGAGCCGCCGCCGAGCTCGTCGGACAGCTTCGCGCAGCGCTCGAGCAGCCGGGAGTGCAGGTAGAAGACGTCGCCGGGGTAGGCCTCGCGTCCGGCAGGTCGACGAAGCAGCAAGGAGATGCTGCGGTAGGCGTCCGCCTGCTTCGACAGGTCGTCGAACACGATCAGCGCGTGCTGCCCGTTGTACATCCAGTGCTGCGCGATCGCCGAGCCGGCGTAGGGAGCGATGTACTTGAACGCCGCCGGGAACGAGGCGGGAGCGGCCACGATGGTCGTGTACTCCATCGCGCCGGCCTCTTCCAGCGCCGCGTGCACCTGGGCGACGGTCGAGCCCTTCTGGCCAATGGCGACGTAGACACACTTCACGATCTGCTTGGGGTCGCCGGTCTTCCACGCGTCGCGCTGGTTGATGATCGCGTCGAGAGCGACAGCCGTCTTGCCCGTCTGCCGGTCGCCGATGATCAGCTGGCGCTGGCCGCGCCCGATCGCGGTCATCGCGTCGATCGCCTTGATTCCGGTCTGGAGCGGCTCCTTCACCGGCTGACGGGCCATAACGTTGGGCGCCTGTAGCTCCATCTCACGACGCTCGGTCGCCTCGATGTCGCCCTTGCCGTCGAGCGGGCGACCGAGCGGATCGACCATCCGGCCGAGGAACGCGTCACCGACCGGGATCGAGAGCACGTCACCGGTCCGGCGGACCTGCTGGCCCTCCTCGATCCCCTGGGACTCACCGAGGATGACGCAACCGATCTCGCGCATGTCGAGGTTGAGGGCGATGCCGAACAGGCCCCCCTCGAACTCGAGGAGCTCGTTTGTCATGGCGGAGTGCAGACCCTCGACCCGCGCGATCCCGTCGCCGGTGTCGGTCACGATGCCGACCTCGTCGCGCGTGGTCTGCGGGTCGTAGGAGGAGACGATGCCCTCGAGGGCGGCACGGATCTCCTCCGGGCGGATGCTCAGCTCGGTCACTACCTGCTCCTGTCGTGCGTTACGCCGCGCGGTTCGGGCGGGTGCCCGACCGGCCGGTCAGTCTGCGGCGCGCCTCGTCAAGCTGACGGGCGACGCTACCGTCGATGATTTCGTCGCCGACCCGAACGGTGACCCCCCCGATCAGGGACGGGTCGACGACGGCCTGGATCTGGATGTCGTAGCCGAAGGTGCGCATGAGGGCGGCGCTGAGATCGCGCACCTCGTCGTCGCTGAGCGCGACGGCGCTCGTGACGTGCGCGATCAGCTGCTCGCGGCGACGGGCGGCAAGAACGGACAACTCGCGCAACGCGTGTTCGATCGTGCGTCCCCGCGGCTCGTTGACCGCCCGCTGGAGCAGCTCGAAGGTCACTGCGGTGACCTTGCCGTCGAGCAGGGTGTGCAGCAGGCGGCTTTTCGTCTCGGCCGGAAGCTGCCGGTCGGTCAGGACGGTGCGCAGGTCGAGGTCGGCCTCCAGGATTCGGCCGAACCGGAACAGCTCGTCATCCACCTCGTCGAGCTGGTCGGCGTTTTGGGCGACCGCCAACGCAGCGTCCACGCCGAGCTCCTCGAGGGCGTCGAGAAGGTCAATCGGCTGCGACCAACGGGACCGGGCCGCCGCCCGCAGAAGCTCCAGGGTCTGCGGCCCGACCTTGTCGCCGAACAGCTGCTCGACCAGGTGCACCTTGGTCGTGGGTGCCGACGCCGGGTCCGACATCGCCCGACGCAGCGAGCCATAGCCGCTGAGCAGCGAGACGACCGCGAAGAGCTCCTGGGAGAGCGTCGTCAGGTCGCCATCGGTCGGAACCTGCTCACGGAGCAGGGCGAGCGAGTCGCGGCTGGCGCCTTGCATCAGGCCAGCTCCTCCGCGGCCAGCTCTTCAGCGACGACTACCTGCTCCGCGCCGACGCCGGCAATGAAGTCGGCCACGAGCTGACGCTGGCGAGCGTCGTCCTGGAGCGAGGCGTGCACGACCCGCTCGGCGAGCGTCGTGGCGAGCTCGCCGATCTCGTTGCGCAGGGCCAGCACCGCCTGCTGACGCTCGGCGGCCACCCGCTCGGCCGCGGACGCGAGCATCTCTTCGACCTTCGACTGCGCCTCCGAGCGCGCTTCCTCGACGATTTGCGCGCGTTCCGCCTGAGCCTGCTCGCGCAACCGACTCGCATCCCGGCGGGTCTCGGCGAGGGCGGCCTGGTATTCCTGCTCGGCCGCCTCGAGGCGCGCTTTCGCGTCCTCCGCGTCCTGGAACTGCTTGGCGATGGACGCCTGACGCTCGTCGATCGCTCGGACGATGATCGGCAGGACCCACTTCGCGATGATGAAGACGATGATGACGAAACAGATCAACTCGAAGAAGAACGTCCCGTTCGGTACCAGGAAGTTGTTGGTCTTCTCCGCCTCGATCACGGCGTGGTGTGGCACGAACGGTCCTTACTTGCCGAGGACGAACGCAAACAGCGCGGCGAACGCCAGGTTGATGAAGTACGCCGCCTCGACCAGACCGACGGTCAAGAAGAACTGACCGGTGAGCTGGCCCTGCGCCTCCGGCTGCCGGGCGATGCCGCTGATCAGCGCGTTACCGGCGACACCGTCACCGATACCGGCACCGATGGCGCCACCGCCGAGCGCAAGTCCACCACCGATCAGGCCGCCTGCGGTCTTGATCGCGCTGGTGTAGTCGGGTGCTGCCACTTTGTCTCCTTAGATGCGGCGCGTTGCGGTCGAACGCGTCAGTGCTCTTCGGCAGTCGCGAAGCCGAAGTACAGGATGGTGAGGAAGGTGAAGATGAACGCCTGGATCGGTGCGATGAGGCCGCAGTCGAACAGCTTCCAGGCGACGTTGGCCGCGCCGTACAGGATGAACAGGTGCCACGGCAGCAGGGCGATGACCGCGAGCATGATGCCGCCCGCGAAGATGTTGCCGAAAAGTCGGAGGGCCAACGAAAGCGGGTTGACGATCTGCTCGATGACCAGGATGGGCCGGCGGATCGCCGGTCTCGCGGTGAACCAGTCACCGACGTAGCGGCCGCCCTTGCGCTTGACCCCGAGATAGATGTACCCCAGCGCGACGACCGTCGCGAGCGCGTACGTGAGGTTGGTGTCCGCGGTCGGCGGGGCGAGGCGCTCGGGGTCGTGCCCGCTGGGGAGCCAGGCGAACCAGTTGCAGCACAGGATGAAGAAGAACAACGACACCCCGAGCGGCACCAGCCAGGCGGGGATCACGCCGCCAACGGTGTCACTGACCGCGCCGCGGACCCAGGTGACCACGAGCTCCACCACGACCTGCACCCGGTTGGGAACCCGGCTGCTGACCCGGCGAGCGACCCACCACAGCAGGCCGACGGTGATCACCCCGGCGATCACGGTGGTGTACATCGTGTCGACGTTGAACGTCATTCCGAGGAAGTGGGCTTGCGGGTGGTCACCGACCTGGATCGACGAGGCGGGCAGGGCCGCGAGCGCGTGCGTCACGGCGACACCACGCGGCGAAGCGGGCGGATCAGCAGCGACATCATCACCAGCTGGAAGATGACCAGGCCGACGAAGACCGCCCAGCCCTGCTCCCGGTAGACCAACGCCACCAGCAACGCGAAGACGGTGATGATGCCGAGGCGCGACAACGAGGTCTTCACGACCGTGGCCTGCGGGTTCGACACGGCGGGGTCGATCGCCTGCGTGTCCGACCACAACTTGCGGGCGTTGTAGCCGCCGAGCACCAGACCGACACAGATGAACGGGCCGATGAACGGCTCGCCGACGGCGAATCCCACGCCGATCGAGATGACGCCGATGACCGCAGCAACGATCAAGGCGTTGCGGTACCCACGCGCGACGGCGCTCCATTGAGCGTCGAGGGCCACCGTATTCCTCTCACCGGGTGTCGGATCGGACATCATCGTCAGGTCTGGCAGGTGCGGGTTTGGCGGTGCTGGAGCGGGTGTATGGCCGAATTACCACATACGCCGCGGCGCCGCCCAACACGATACCAACGAGCGTGCCGAGCAGCGCGAGCAGGGGTGAGGTCCCCGCCGCCTTGTCGGCGAGCACTCCCGCGAATACCCCCAGACCAACGAGCAATCCAAAGGTAGCACCCACTCCCAGCAAGGTGACCGGGCTCATCGTGGAAGGACGCCCTTTGGAGTCGGGCTCGTCCATCGCCGACCGGCCCGGCTAGTGGTGCGCGCTGCGATGGGCCGCGCGCAGCCGCGGCACGTTGCTCGCGATGATCAGCACCGCGGCACCGAACAGGACGAAGGAGAGGATCAACAACGGCCGCCCGTGGGAGAGCGCGATCGTCACCGTTCCGCCGGCGATCAACGCCGACCACAGGTACATCATCACGACCGCGCGCGCGTGGGAGTGGCCGATCGTCAGTAGCCGGTGGTGCAAATGCCCCTTGTCGGGCGCCCAGGGCGCCTGTCCGGCCCGGCTGCGCCGCACGACGGCGAGAAGCAGGTCCACGAACGGGACGGCGAAGACACCGAGCGGAAGCAGCAGCGGGAGCAACCCTGGCGCGAAGTCGTCGGCCGGCAGCGCGTTGGGGTCAAGCTGACCGGTGAGGCTGACCGTCGCCGCGGCGAGCACGAGGCCGAGCAACATCGAGCCGGAGTCACCCATGAAGATCCGGGCCGGGTTGAAGTTGTGCGGGAGAAAACCGAGGCAAGCGCCGGCGAGAACCGCGGTGAGCAGCGTCGGCGCTGTCGCCCGGTCGAAGTGGTGCACGACCGACAGCTCGTAGGAGTAGGCGAAGAACGACACCGAAGCGATCGCGATCACGCCGGCGGCCAGCCCGTCCAGGCCATCGATGAAGTTCACCGCGTTGATCGAGATGACCACGAACAGGATGGTCACGGGGACGCCGATGTCCTGTCCGAGGGACAGCGCCCCATGGCCGGGAATCGGGAGGTACAGCAGCTGCACCCCTTGGGCCACCATGATCCCCGCGGCGAGGATCTGACCTGCCAGCTTGGTCAGCGCATCCAATCCCCACCGGTCATCCGCAGCCCCGAGCAGGACGAGAATGCTGCCGCCGAGCAGCACGCCTTGCACGTCACTGGTGGCGAACACCCGGTGCAACGTCGGCAGCCGGCTGGCCACGAGGAGGCCGGCACACATGCCGGCGAACATCGCGAGCCCCCCGAGCCGGGGCGTGGGGACAGTGTGAACGTCCCGATCCCTCACCTCGGTGAAGGCGTGCGTCGCGATCGCGAACCGACGGGCGTACGGCGTCAGCAGGTAGGTGACGGCAGCAACCAGTACACCCGTCAGGATGTACTCGCGCACCGTCCGTCCCGCTCAGCCGCGCGGATACGCGGGGTGGGCGGAAACCATGGTGCCGACGGCAGCGGCCACATCCGCGGCCGCGCTCCCGTCCGAATCTCGTACGGCGCGGGCAATCAGCGCGGCCACCTCCTTCATGTCCCCCTCGGTCATCCCCTGAGTGGTGACCGCCGCCGTCCCGACCCGGATGCCGGAGGCGACCGCGGGGGGCTGCGGGTCGAACGGGATGGCGTTCTTGTTCAACGTGATCCGAGCCGCGTCGCAGCGTGCCTCGGCCGCCTTGCCGGTGACCCCGATCCCCCGCAGGTCGACCAGCGAGAGATGGGTGTCGGTGCCGCCGCTGACCGGACGCATGCCCTCGGCGGCCAGACCCTCGGCGAGGGTTTGGCAGTTGGCAATGACCTGGCGGGTGTAGGCCTGGTAGTCGACGGTCGCCGCCTCTTTGAGCGCTACCGCCTTGCCGGCGACCGCGTGCATCAGCGGCCCGCCCTGGGAGAACGGGAAGACGGCCTTGTCGATGCGTGCGGCCAGGTCTGCCGTGCAGACGATCATTCCGCCACGGGGGCCGCGCAGCACCTTGTGAGTGGTGAAGGTCACCACGTCTGCGTAGGGCACCGGGCTCGGAATCGCCTTGCCGGCGACCAGGCCGATGAAGTGAGCCGCGTCGACCATCAACCAGGCTCCGACCTCGTCGGCGATCGCCCGGAACGCCGCGAAGTCGATGAGCCGGGGATAGGCGGTGGCACCACAGATGATCATCTTCGGCTGGTGCTCGCGCGCGACCTCGCGCACCTCGTCGTAGTCGATCAGCTCGGTGTCCTCCCGGACGCCATAGGCGACGGTGTTGAACCACTTACCGGAGAAGTTGACCTTGCTGCCGTGGGTCAGGTGTCCGCCGTGGGGCAGGCTCATCGCGAGCACGGTGTCGCCCGGAGACAGCAGGGCGGCGTACGCCGCGAGGTTGGCGCTCGCGCCCGAATGCGGCTGGAGGTTCGCGTGATCGGCCCCGAACAGCTCCTTCGCGCGCGCGATGCCGATCTCCTCGGCGCGGTCGACGACCTCGCAACCGCCGTAGTAGCGCTTGCCCGGGTAGCCCTCGGCGTACTTGTTCGACAGCGTCGAACCCAGCGCAGCGAGAACCGCCGGCGAGGTGAAGTTCTCGCTGGCGATGAGCTGCAAGCCGCTGCGAAGCCGGTCGAGCTCGTCGACGACCACCGCCGCGATCTCCGGGTCGGTCGCTTCGAGAGCGCCGAAGTCAGGCCCCCAGAACGGCGGTGCATCACTCATCGGCGAAATCCCTCGGCAGGTGGCGGCGTGGGGCAATCCTATGACGTCCAAGCGCCGGTGGCGGCACCGCGCCACGGCGAATCCCCAGCCAAGTCCCAGGTTCGTCTCATCCGACCAACAGATGGGTTGGGGACGCTCAGGGCACGGGGAAAACCGGACGAGGGAGACCTCCTGATGACCGCTGCAACCATCGAACTGACCACCGACGACGCGCTCGCCGAGACGGTGGGTGACGCCGCCCTCGCGGCCCTTCTGCACACGAAGCCGGCCGACGAGCAGATCCCCTCCGCGGTGTGGTGGCTGATCGCGGAGTCGCTGCGCACGTCGGTCGACATTCGGCGGACCCTCACCAGTCCGGCGCTTACCGGCGAGACTCCGCTCGGCGTTCTCGTCGCCGAAGCCACGCTGCTGACCGACGCGGCGCTCGCCGAGCTGGTCGAGACCACCGGTGCCCAGCCCACTCCGATCGCGGCGCCGCCCACGAGTGACTCGCCGGGCGGGCCGACACCAACTCGCCCGGCGTTCGGTCTGTCCTTGTCGGTCATGTTCCTGGCGAGAATGCTCGTGACGCATCGACCGACGTCGCCGCAACGGCTGGCGAACACCCTCGCCGGTCACCAGCGCGCCCTCGCGGCGGTGGCCTCCGAGGCGAGCGCTACCCCGGCGCCTGGACCGGAGCGAGCAGCTCGAAGATTGCGCTGAGCGCGACGTCGATATCGGCGGCGACGTGCCGGTACACCGACATCGGGCACTGGTACGGGTCGACGACGTCGTCCTCTGCCGGATCACGAACCGGGGCGTGGTCGCGGTTGGCCATCGCCGCCGCGACCATCGCCCGAATCCGTCCCACCGGGTCGCCGGCACCAGCGACGGCGTCGAGGTCAGCGACCGACACCGGCCCGAGCAGCCGAGCGAACTCGCGCAACGTCAGTGCCTTGCCGGCGGCACCCGCCGCCCGGGTCGCCACCACGGCACGGTGCTGGCGGGTCGCGGTGAGGATCAGGTCGGCGTCGGCGAGGGGAACATCGGCGAGGGCCCGAGCCGCGAAGTCGCTGGGATCGCCACCGAGAAGTTGCAACGTGTGCGCGGCTTCGGGCGTCATCGGGGATCCGGTCATCCCCCAGGTTCCGGCGCTGCGAACGCCGAAGGAGTGGAAGTGCTCCGGGATCAACTCGACCAGGCGAGCGACGAACAGCCGTTCCATCACTGGCGATCGGCATACGTTGCCCGTGCAGACCATGAGGATCCGGTAGAACGGGGCGGTTGATTCCTTCACTCGACCGGCTCGACCTCCGCAACGACGGACCGCAGCCGGTCGAGCGAGATCGCGCCCTCCCGAAGGAGCCGCGGTACGCCGCCGGTCAGGTCGACGATCGTGCTCGCGACCGCCTCGCCGCTCGGTCCACCGTCGAGGTACACCGCCACCGAGGCGCCCAGTTGCAGTCGGGCGTCGAGGGCAGTCGACGCCGCCGGATGCCCGGATCGGTTCGCGCTCGAGGTTGCGAGCGGCCCGGTGCGCGAGATCAGCTCCGTCGCCACCTCGTGGTCGGGCATCCGCACGGCGACGGTGCCCTTCGTTTCGCCGAGATCCCACGCGAGGTGCGCGGTGTGGCGCACCACGAGGGTCAGCCCTCCGGGCCAGAACGCCGCGGTGAGGGCGCTCGCGGCGTCGGTCCAGGCATCGACGAGGGCTTCCACCATGTGCTCGGAGGACACCAGCACCGGCACTGGCATGCTGCGGTCGCGGCCCTTCGCGACCAGGAGGGCGTCGACCGCAGCCGGTGAGAACGCATCCGCGCCGACGCCGTACACGGTGTCGGTGGGCAGGACAACCAGTTCGCCGCGCATCACGGCGGCGACGGCCTCGTCGATTCCTCGGGTGCGCTCGCTCGGCGTCGCGCAGTCGAACACCTGCGTCACCACGGTTGGCGTCCTGTCGTGTAGCGGGGGCGACCGGCAAGGTCCGGATGGTCCGTGACCCGGACGAAACCGGCCCGCCGGAACAGCTCAGGAACCGATTGTCCCTGCTCGTCGGCGTGCTCGACCACGAGCGTCCCTCCCGGGCGCAGCAAGCTCGACGCGCGCGGCACCACCGCCCGGATGACGTCCAGCCCATCCGGTCCGGCCCATAGCGCCTGCGCAGGATCGTGGTCACGCACTTCGGGCTCCACTCGCCACCGATCGCTGTCCGGGACGTAGGGCGGGTTGGACACCACAACGTCAACCGCCGCGTCGAATCCGACCGGGCCGACCGTCAGATCGCACAGGTGCAGGTGGACGTGATCGCGACCTTCTGCGTTGCGGCGCAGCCAGGCGAACGCCTCGGGCGAGTTCTCGACGAGATGCACCTGCGCCCCGGCCTCGTGCGCGACCGAGAGCCCGATGGCTCCGCTCCCCGCGCACAGGTCCACGACGACCGCGGAGTCGAGTGGGCGAATCGCGTCGAGGACGGCATCGACCAGCAGTTCCGTCTCGGGCCGCGGAATGAACACCCCGGGACCGACGGCAAGATCGAGATAGCGGAAGCCGGCGCTGCCGAGCAGGTGCTGGAGCGGCACCCGACGAGCGCGTTCGGCGATGAGGACGTCGGCATCGAGGCAGGCGCCCTCGGCGTGCCGGATCAGCGCGCGGGCGTCGTGAGCCGGGTTGGGCACACCCGCCTCCGCCAGCAGTGCGGTCGCCGTACGTGCGGTGGTCATTCCCCGGATCCGAGCCGCGCCTCGTTGTCCGCGTCGACCAGCGACTGGATCACCGCGTCGAGATCGCCGTCGAGCACCTGGTCGAGGTTGTAGGCCTTGAAGTTGACCCGGTGATCGCTGATCCGGTTCTCGGGGAAGTTGTACGTACGCACCCGCTCGCTCCGGTCGACCGTCCTGACCTGGCTCCGCCGAGCCGCCGAGGCCTGCGCATCGGCCGCCTCCTGAGCAGCCGCGAGCAACCGCGCGCGCAGGATCCGCATCGCGGACTCCTTGTTCTGTAGCTGCGACTTCTCGTTCTGGCACGACACGACGATCCCGGTCGGGACGTGGGTGATCCGCACCGCCGAGTCGGTCGTGTTCACGCTCTGCCCGCCCGGGCCCGATGATCGGTAGACGTCGATTCGCAGATCGTTCGGGTCGATCTCGACCTCGATCTCCTCGGCCTCGGGGAACACCAGCACGCCCGCCGCGCTCGTGTGAATGCGCCCCTGCGACTCGGTCACCGGTACCCGCTGGACCCGGTGTACGCCGCCTTCGAACTTCAGGCGGCTCCACGGCCGTGGTTCCCGGCTCGCCCGGACGGCAATGGTGGCGTCCTTATAGCCGCCGAGATCGCTCTCGGTCGCGTCGAGGACCTCGGTCTTCCAGCCCTGCCGCTCCGCGAACCGCAGGTACATCCGGAGGAGATCGCCGGCGAACAGCGCAGATTCCTCGCCACCTTCGCCGGCCTTCACCTCGAGAATGACGTCCTTGTCGTCGAGCGGGTCGCGCGGGATGAGCTGGACCCGCAACTCCTCGGCGAGACCCTCGGCGCGAGCCTCCAGCGACGGAATCTCGGCTCGGAAGGCGGCGTCCTGCTCGCCCAGCTCGCGCGCGGTGTCGAGGTCGTCGGCCGCGGCCTTCCACTCGAGGTACTTCGCCACCGTCGGTCCGAGTTCGGCATAGCGACGACCGAGACTGCGGGCGCGGTTTTGATCAGCGTGAACGGCAGGGTCGGCAAGCTCGGACTCGAGCTCGGCATGCTCCTTGACCAGATCTTCGACCTGCTCGAACATCTGAGCAGCCTTTCATGTCGGCAGGTGAGCGGGGCCAAGTCAGATGGACTAGGCCTTCTTCGCGTAGCGCTGCTCAAACCTTGCGACGCGGCCGCCCGTGTCGAGGATCTTCTGCTTGCCCGTGTAGAAGGGATGGCAGGCCGAGCACACGTCGGCGTGAATCACGCCGTTCGCCGCGGTGCTGCGGGTGGTGAACGTGTTCCCACAGGTGCACGTCACCGTGGTCTCGACGTACTGCGGGTGGATGTCGGGTTTCACAACTTGCTCCTGTCGCTGATGGTCGCCGGGTCACCCGCGAACACGGATGGGAACCGGTACCTGCTTCCAGTGTGCCAGAGCAACACCGACCGGCCGGCCGGTGTTCCCGGCGACTAGGGCTCCGCCGGGCTCGTCTTTTGGACCTGCAGCAGGAACTCGTAGTTGCTCGTGGTCTCCTTCAGCTTCGACAAGAGCAGTTCCATCGCCTGCTGTGTATCGAGCGCGTGCAGGACGCGGCGCAGCTTCCAGACGATCTGGAGCTCCTCGGGCGAGAGCAGGATCTCCTCCTTACGGGTGCCGGACGCGTCGACGTCGACGGCGGGGAAGATCCGCTTGTCGGCGAGCTTGCGGTCCAGCTTGAGCTCCATGTTTCCGGTGCCCTTGAACTCCTCGAAGATGACCGTATCCATCGTTGAACCGGTTTCCACGAGCGCGGTTGCGAGGATCGTCAGCGACCCACCGTTTTCGATGTTGCGGGCGGCACCGAGGAAGCGCTTCGGAGGGTAGAGCGCGGTCGAGTCGACACCGCCGGACAGGATCCGGCCGCTCGCCGGAGCCGCAAGGTTGTACGCGCGGCCGAGGCGAGTGATGGAGTCGAGAAGGACGACGACGTCGTGGCCGAGCTCGACGAGCCGTTTGGCGCGCTCGATCGACAGCTCGGCGACAGTCGTGTGGTCCGTCGGCGGCCGGTCAAAGGTCGAGGCGATCACCTCACCCTTCACCGAGCGCTGCATGTCCGTCACCTCTTCGGGCCGCTCGTCGACAAGGACGACCATCAGGTGACACTCGGGGTTGTTCGTGGTGATCGCGTTCGCGATCGCCTGCAGCACCATCGTCTTGCCGGCCTTGGGCGGCGAGACGATCAGCCCGCGCTGACCTTTGCCGATCGGGGCGACCAGGTCGATGACCCGCGTCGTGTACATCGTGGGCTCGGTCTCGAGCCGCAGGCGCTCCTGCGGGTACAGCGGGATCAACTTCGCGAAGTCCGGACGTTTCTTCGCGGCTTCGGGGTCGATGCCGTTGACCGTTTCGAGCGTGACGAGCGCGTTGAACTTCTCCCGGCGCTCACCCTCGCGAGGAAGCCGAACGGCACCGGTCACGGCGTCGCCCTTGCGCAGGCCGTACCGGCGTACCTGCGACAGCGACACGTAGACGTCGTCCGGACCGGCGAGGTAACCGCCGGTGCGAACGAAGGCGTAGTTGTCGAGGATGTCGACGATGCCCGCGATGGGCACGAGCACGTCGTCCTCGGAGATCACGGGTTCAGCGTCGCTGCCGAACCGGTCACGGCCTTGGCCGCCACGGCCGCGGTTGCGCTCGCGGAAGCGGCCTCGGCGGCCACGGTTCGTCGAACCATCGTCGTCGTCACGCTGGCCGTTGGCGCCGCTCGCGTTCTGGCCGCTCGCGTTCTGGCCGGCGTTGCTGTTGCCGTTCTGAGCGGCGCGGTTCCCGTTCTGGCGAGCCTGGGAGTTGCCCTGCGCACCGTCGCGCGGCCTCTGCTGGCGCTCGCCACGCTCGCGCTGGGGCTGGGGCTCGGACTGACCGTCCTCGCTCGCCGCCGACGGCGCAGCGCCGTTGCGGGTCGGTTCGCGCTCGCTACCGCCTCCCGACGGGGTGCCGACGTTCTGGGCCGCCTGGATCGCCTCGATCAACTGGCCCTTGCGCAGCTTGGCCGCACCAGAGATACCGAGATCACCCGCGATCTGCTGGAGCTCGGGGAGCAACTTGGCCGACAGGCCACCCGTACGCCGCCGGCCGGCCGGCGTATCGGCCTGATCGACGGTTGCCGTGCCCGATTCGGCATCGTGAGTTTCGCTCACCAATGGTCCTTTCTTGCTGAAGGCGTTGCGGTCGCCACGCACCCGCACCAGTCTGGGTTGCGGGGTGGCATCCGGTTCTGGGAGCCGGGCTTCCCGAGTCGTGGGACCGGGTTGCAGGGCTGGAACCGATGCGCAATGAGCGAGGACCTCGCCCCGTTGGGGCGGCTGCCGCTACCTACAGGGTAGACGCCGCCGCTCACAGATGCCAACACCGACGAGCGCCGAGTTGTTCCGCGCCGTGCGCAACGGTTCACAGCGCAACGATTCGCGCACCCTCCCGGTCGATGTCGAGAAGCTCCACCGTCCACCCCCGGCGAGCGAATGCCGCCGCCCGGTCGCGGTTGTCCGTCGTGGTCAACGCAATCACCGTCGGTCCGGAGCCGGAGATGGCGGCAGGAATGCCGGCCGCGCGCAACGCCGCCATCAACTGCGCGCTGCGTCTCGCCGCCGGCGCGCGGTACTGCTGATGCAGCGCGTCCTCGGTCGCCACCATGAGCAGGTCGGGTCGGGCGCGCAACGCTTCCATGAGCAGGGCGGACCGACCGGCGTTGCGGGCCGCGTCGGCGTGCGGCACCGTCTCGGGAAGGAGCTTGCGCGCCGCCTTCGTCGACGAGGTCGACCCTGGGATGAAGACGACCGGGGCGATGTCGCTGGACACCGGAGCCGAGACGCCGCCGGCGCGACCGCCGGAGGTCCACGCCACGGTCAACCCGCCTCGTAGACAAGCGGCCACGTTGTCCGGGTGGCCTTCGAGGGAGGCCGCGAGCGCAAGCGTGGCGTCGGCATCGAGTCGCTCCGAACCTCCCACCACCAGTCCGCGCGCGGCGATCACGCCGGCAACGATCGCCGCCGCCGACGACCCGAGCCCGCGGCCGTGCGGGATGCGGTTGGCGCACACGACCTCCAGGCCCGCCGGTGCCCCCCCGAGGTGGCGAAAGGTCGACCGCATCGACTTGACCACAAGGTTGCGGGCGTTGCGCGGGACGTGATCGGCTCCGACCCCGGCCACGTCGACCGACAGGCCGGGCTCGTCGGTGACCCGCACGACCACGTCGTCGTAGAGCGCGAGCGCGAGCCCGAGAGCGTCGAAGCCGGGGCCGAGGTTTGCGCTCGTCGCGGGTACCCGGACCCGCAGCGGCGCGGCCCGGAACGCCGGGCCACCGCGACGCGCCATCAAAGCTCGAGCGCCGCTGCCGCCGCGCCGACATCGGCGGGAATGGTGATGGGCGCCGGCGCACCGGAGATGGCCCACTCGGGGTCTTTGAGTCCGTTGCCGGTGAGCGTGCACACAACGGTTGAGCCGGGCTCCAGCAGACCGTTGTTGTGTGACTGCAACAATCCCGCGACGCTTGCGGCGCTGGCCGGCTCGACGAACACCCCCTCCTCACGGGCGAGCAACCGGTACGCCGCGAGGATGTCGCGATCGGTGACCGCCTCAATCGCGCCGCCGGACTCGTCGCGGGCGGCGAGTGCCTGCCTCCACGAGGCCGGGTTCCCGATCCGGATCGCGGTCGCGATCGTCGACGGGGCGAGAACCGGCTCACCCTTGACGATCGGGGCCGCTCCGGCCGCCTGGAACCCGCGCATCACCGGCCGCTTGGACGCGACTCGGTCAGCGGCGTACTCGACGTAGCCCTTCCAGTACGCCGTGATGTTTCCGGCGTTGCCGACCGGCAGGCAATGAACGTCAGGAGCGTCGCCGAGCGCATCGCAGATCTCGAAGGCGGCGGTCTTTTGACCCTCGATCCGGAATTCGTTCACCGAGTTGACGAGCGAGACCGGGTGGTGGTCGGCGAGATCGCGAGCAAGGTTGAGGCACTCGTCGAAGTTGCCGTCAACCTGCAACAGTCGGGCGCCGTGGACAAGGGCCTGCGCCAACTTGCCCATCGCGATCTTGCCCTGCGGCACGAGCACCGCACACAACATTCCGGCCCGCACTGCGTAGGCCGCCGCGCTGGCCGACGTGTTGCCGGTCGAGGCGCAGATCACCGCTTTCGACCCTTCCTCGGCCGCCTTGCTGATCGCGACGGTCATGCCCCGGTCCTTGAACGAGCCGGTCGGGTTGAGCCCCTCGACCTTCAGGTGCACCTGGCAGCCGGTCATCGCGGACAACCGGGGAGCCGGCACGAGCGGCGTGCCGCCCTCACGCAGGGTGACGACCGGCGTCGACGGACTGACCGGCAGCCGGTCGCGATACTCCTCGATCACTCCCCGCCACGGGGACACGCGGGACACGGTGGTCGTCACCCCACACCTCCCTCGACTCGCATCACGCTCGCCACCGCGCGGACGACGTCGAGTCGCCGCAGCTCCTCAACGGTCGCGCTGAGTGCGGCGTCGGTGGCGGAGTGGGTCACCAGGACGAGCGTCGCATCATCGCCGTGACCTTCCTGGCGAACGGTCTGGATCGACACGTCGTGCAACGCGAAGGCCTGCGCGACACTGGCGAGTACGCCCGCCTTGTCGGCGACGTCGAGGCACACGTGGTAGCGGGTGACGGTCTCCCCCATCGGCCGGATCCGCAGCTTCGCGTACGCCGAGTCACCCGCACCGCGAGCGCCCTTCACCCGATGTCGGCACACCGCGACGAGGTCCCCGAGGACCGCGCTCGCGGTGGGTGCACCGCCGGCTCCCCGACCGTAGAACATGAGCTGACCGGCAGCCTCGGCCTCGACGAACACCGCGTTGTAGGCCTCCCGAACCGAGGCGAGCGGATGCGATCGAGGCAGGATCGCCGGGTGCACGCGCACGCCGACCGAGGCCTTTCCGCTGCGATCGGGTCCGCGCTCGGCGATCGCGAGCAGCTTGACCACCCCATCCATCTGCCGAGCAGTCGCGACGTCACCCGCGGTGACGTCGGAGATCCCCTCCCGGTAGACATCGGCGGCGGTGACGCGGGTGTGAAACGCGAGCCCGGCGAGGATCGCCGCTTTCGCCGCCGCGTCGAAACCGTCGACGTCGGCGGTCGGGTCGGCCTCGGCGTAGCCGAGCGCCTGTGCTTCCTCGAGGGCCTCGGTGAACCCGGAACCGGTGGTGTCCATGGCGTCGAGGATGTAGTTCGTCGTTCCGTTGACGATGCCGATCACCCGGGTCACCTGGTCGCCCGCGAGCGACTCCTTCAACGGTCGCAACAGCGGGATCGCTCCGGCGACGCTGGCCTCGCAGTACAGGTCGGCGTTCCCGCGCTCGGCGGCGTCGTAGAGCGCCTGCCCGTCCTCGGCGAGGAGCGCCTTGTTCGCGGTCACGACCGACGCGCCGCGATCGAGCGCGGCGATGATCCAGGTGCGCGCCGGCTCGATGCCACCGACGACCTCGATGACGACGTCGACGTCGTCGCGCGCGACCAAGGCGGCCGCGTCGGAGGTGAACAGGGCGGGGTCGACCGGAAGGTCGCGCGCTCGTTGCGGTCGGCGAACCGCGATGCCGACGAGCTCGACCGGCGCTCCGATCCGGGACGTGAGATCCGCCTGTTGGGTGGCCAGGAGCCGGACGACCTCGCTGCCGACCACGCCGCAGCCGAGCATGGCGATCCGCACCGGTGGTGGGGTCTGGCCGGTCATCCCTCGTCCAATGCCAGCAGGTCGGCCATCGACTCGCGGCGCAGCAACACGCGGCTGGTGCCGCCGTGCACCGCGACGACGGGCGGCCGTGCGACCGCGTTGTAGTTGCTCGCCATTGATCGACAGTAGGCGCCGGTTGCCGCGACCGCGAGCACATCGCCGGTGGCGAGGTCCCCCGGCAGCCAGGTGTCACGGACCACGATGTCCCCCGCCTCGCAATGCTTGCCCACGACCCGCGCCAACATCGGCGGGGCGTCACTGTCCCGCGAGGCCAGCACGCAGGTGTAGTCCGCGTCGTACAACGCGGTGCGGATGTTGTCGCTCATCCCACCGTCGACGCTCACGTAGGTACGGATCCGGTCGACGTCCTTGATCGTCCCCACCTCATAGAGGGTGACACCAGCGGGGCCGATGATCGCCCGTCCGGGCTCGACCGCAAGGCGAGGGAGGCGAAGGGCGCTCGCATGACACTCCCGCTCCACGATCGCGCGCAACTGCTTGGCGACGTCGGACACGTCGGCCGGATCGTCGTCGGCGGTGTAGGCGATCCCGAGCCCGCCGCCGAGGTCGAGCTCGGGAAGCTCGACGCCGAACGCATCCCGGATGGACACAAGCAGGCCGATCACGCGGTGGGCGGCGACCTCGAACCCAGCGGTGTCGAAGATCTGGGAGCCGATATGGCTGTGCAGCCCGACCAGCTCGAGCGCGGGCGCGGCGAGCACCCGGCGGACGGCCTCCAGTGCGGCCCCGCTGGCCAGGGAGAACCCGAACTTCTGGTCCTCGTGCGCCGTCGCGATGAACTCGTGGGTGTGCGCCTCCACGCCGACGGTGACCCGAACCAACACCTTCTGCCGGACTCCGGCGGCCTCGGCGATGTGGGTGAGCCGGGCGATCTCCTGGTCGCTATCGATCACGATCCGGCCAACCCCGGCGTCTAGGGCGGCGCGGAGCTCAGCGGTCGACTTGTTGTTGCCGTGGACAAGGATCCGCTCGGGCGGGAAGCCCGCCGCAAGCGCGATCGCAAGCTCGCCACCGGTCGCGACGTCCAGCGACAGCTCCTCGTCGCGCACCCAGCGCGCAACCTCCTTGGACAGGAACGCCTTGGCCGCGTAGTAGACATCGGCGCTCCCGCCGAACGCCTCCCGGTACCCGCGGCACCGGGCGCGGACGTCGGCTTCGTCGAGCACGTAGACCGGGCTGCCGTGGGCGACGACAAGGTCCCGCACGTCGCAGCCGCCGAGCTGAAGCACGCCGGCGACCCGCGTCGCTCCGCCGGGCCAGATCGCCGGGTCGAGGGCGCCGAGGTCACCAGGTGGGGGCGAAGGATGCTGCCCCTCGAGGGTCACGCCACCGTGCAGCGCCCCGGCCGGATGCGCTCTCACATCCGCTCCGGCGCGCTCACACCAAGCAGGGTCAGCCCGTTGGCCAGCACGATCCGGGTGGCCTCGACCAGCCACAACCGGGCGACCGTAGTCGGCGTGGGCGCCTCGTCGCCCATCGGGAGAACGCGGCAGGCGTCGTAGAACCGATGGTAGGTCGCGGCGAGGTCTTCGAGGTAACGAGCGATCCGGTGAGGCTCTCGCAGCTGCGCGGCCGCGGTCACCACGCGCGGGAACTCGCCCAGCGCACCGAGAAGCTCACCTTCCTGGGGCTCGACAAGCAGCGTCGGGTCGAAGTCCTCGATCGCGGCCCGATCGACACCGAGATCATTGGCGTGGCGCTGCAACGACGACGCCCGCGCGTGCGCCATTTGGACGTAGAAGACCGGGTTGTCGTTGGTCTGCTGCGCCCACAGGTCAAGATCGATGTCGATCGGCGAGTCGATGCTGTAGCGCGACAGGGCGTAGCGCGCCGCGTCGACACCGATCAGGTCGACCAGATCGGTCATCCACACGATCGTGCCCGCCCGCTTGCTCATCCGGAACGGCTGGCCGTTCTTGACCAGGTTGACGAGTTGGCCGATGAGCACCTCGATGGTGGTGTCCGGGTCGTCGCCCGCGCAGGCCGCGACCGCCTTGAGCCGGCCGACGTACCCGTGATGATCGGCGCCGAGCAGGTAGATCAGCCGCTCGAACCCACGTCCGCGCTTGTCGAGGTAGTAGGCGCAATCGGCCGCAAAGTAGGTCCACTCGCCGTCGCTCTTGCGCAGCACCCGGTCCTTGTCGTCGCCGAAGTCGGTCGTGCGCAGCCAGACCGCACCGTCCTTGTCGTAGACGTGGCCCTGCGCCCGGAGAGTGGCGAGGGAGGTATCGAGCTCGCCCTTGTCGTGCATCGACTGCTCGCTGAAGTACACGTCGAACTCGACGCCGAAGGCCAACAGCGAGCGTTGGATCTCGGCGAGCATCGCCTCGGTGCCCTTGGCCGCAAACAGTGCCAGCGACTCCTCGGCCGGTGCGGTGAGGACCTCGGGATCGGCCGCGACGATGGCCGCCGCGATCTCGGTGATGTACTCGCCGACGTACCCGTCCTCGGGAACCTCCTCACCGAGGGCCGTGGCCCGCAGCGACTCGGCGAACCGGTCGATCTGGACGCCGGCGTCGTTCAGGTAGTACTCCCGGGTGACATCAGCACCGGCCGCGGTCAGGATCCGGCCGAGGGAGTCACCGAGCGCCGCCCACCGGGTATGGCCGAGATGGACCGGACCGGTCGGGTTCGCGGAGACGAACTCGAGGTTGATCCGCTCCTTGGCGAGACTGTCGCTTCGGCCGTAGTCGTCACCGGCCCGGACGACGGTGCGGGCGATCTCACCCTGCGCGGCGTCGGACAGGGTGATGTTCAGAAACCCCGGCCCGGCGATGTCGACCGAGGCGACCGCGGTGTCGCCCCGCAAGCGGGCGGCGATGCGCTCCGCCACCTCCCGGGGCGGCAGCCCGGCCGGCTTGGCGAGCTGGAGGGCGGCGTTGGTCGCGTAGTCGCCGTGGTCACGGTTCTTCGGCCGCTCAACGGCTACGGTCTCCGGGACGGAGACGCTGAGGTCACCCGCGCTGACCGCGGCCTGAATGGCCGATCGAACGGCGTCGGCGAGCTCGGCGGGCGTCACCCAACGAGGTTATCGGCTGGGCTGGCCTTCTCCTCTTTATATAGGAGGCGCGCGACTTCTCGGTGGGCGCGGGACGCCTCCTCAGGCGGGGAAGGCGAGCGACAGCGCGAAGTCGGCGGCCGGGTCGGTCCACCAGCGGGCGAGGCGAAAGCCCGCCGCGTCGAGCTCGAGCTCGACCCGCTCCCGACGGAACTTCGCCGAGATCTCAGTGCGGGTCAGCTCGCCCGCCTCGAACTCGACGGTCAGGTCGAGCGCGGGGATCCGCACCCGCTGGGCGCGCTCCGAGCGCAGGTGCATCTCGATCCACTCCGCTTCCGCGTTCCACAGCGCAACGTGGGTGAACGCGTCGACCTCGAAGTCCGCACCGAGCTCGCGGTTGATCACCCGAAGGACGTTGCGGTTGAACTCGGCCGTGACCCCGGCCGAGTCGTCGTAGGCCCGGCGAAGGCGGTCAGCGTCCTTAACGAGATCGGTGCCGAGCAGGAAGGAGTCGCCGGGGCTCAAGGTGGCCCGCAGCGCGTTGAGGAACTCCGCGCGTGGGCCGGGGGGGAAGTTGCCGATCGTCGACCCGAGGAACGCGACGAGACGCCGGCCACCGCTCGGAATCGTGCCGAGGTGGCGCTCGAAGTCGCCGACGACCGCGTGGACATCGATCGCCGGATAGGCGTGCGCGATCACGGCGCTGGCCTCGGCGAGAACCGCAGGATCGACGTCGAACGGCACGAACTCCCGCAACCGGCCGGTGGCGGTGAGCGCATCGAGCAGCAACCGGGTCTTGTCCGAGGTCCCACTGCCCAGCTCGACCAGCACGTCGGCACCGCTGTCGGTCGCGATCCTGGTCGCGCACTCGGCCAGGATCGCTCGCTCGGTGCGCGTCGGGTAGTACTCCTCGAGCCGGGTGATCTCGTCGAACAGGGCGCTGCCCCGCTCGTCGTAGAAGTACTTCGGCGGCAGCGTCTTCGGAGTGGCGGTAAGCCCGGCACGAACGTCCGCCCGTAACGCCTCGTGATACGCGTCCTCGGACAGGTGCGTGGTGAGGTCGGTGGTCACGGCGATTCCAAGGGAAGGACGGACAGACCCTCGGCAGTGACATCGAGGAGGTGGCGGTCAGGTACGTCGACCCAGTCGTGATCGTCGTCGTACGGCTCGCTTGCGACGGCGACGCCGTCGGGGGTGAGGAGATAGCTGAGGGTGTCTCCCCAGGTCGTCGCGAGGATTCGGGACCCGTCGGCCAGCAGAAGGTTGAGCCGGGCGAGGGGGTCGAGCGCAGCGAGACCGGTGACCACCGCGCCGACCTGGTCCGGACCCGCCGCGAACACCGCTGCTGCCAGCATCGCCGAGTCGCAGGTCGACTCGGCAATGAGCTCATGCGGGAGAACGGACCGGTCCACCTGACCGTTGTGCGACAGCAACCAGCGGCCGTCGGTGAACGGCGCGACCGCGGAGTCCTCGATCGGCATTCCGATCGTCGCGGAACGCACGGCGCCGATCACGCACCCGGAGACGATCGTCGGGGCCACCGACGCGAACGACGCGTCCCCCCACAGCGGCCGCGAGGATCGCCACCGCGCGGGCTCAGCACGCCCCCGGGTGAAGTAGCCCACACCCCACCCGTCGGCGTTGAGCACACCATGCTGTTGACGCCGTGGGGCGTAGGACTGCTCACGCAGGCCGTGTGGCGGGTCGAGGACCAAGGTGGCCAAGGAGCGTGGAGCGCCCAGCCAGGCGAGATGGCGGCACATCAGGCGTCCCACGCGAGGCGAACGCCGGTGAAGATCTGTCGGCGGATCGGGTAGTCCCAGTTGCGGAACGACGGGCGGATCGCGGTCGGTCCAACCGCCCAGGAACCGCCGCGCAGGACCCGGTAGTCGGCGCCGAAGAACGGCTGGCTGTAGGCGGCGTAGAGCATCGGTCGGAACCCGGGCCAAGGACACAGGGTCGAGGAGGTCCACTCCCACACGTCGCCGATCATCTGCTCGACGCCGTACGCGGAGGCTCCTGCCGGGTAGGCGCCGACCTCGGCCGGTCGCAGCGCCTCGCCGCCGAGGTTGGCCAGCATCGCGGTCGGGGGGCCGTTGCCCCACGGCCACCGACGGCGACGGCCCAGCGTCGGATCCCAGGCGCAGGCCTTCTCC
>DATJWM010000043.1:0-6006 GCA_035501255.1 Mycobacteriales bacterium
GGCCTTCCCCGATCCGATGTAGGTCGCCGGATCCGGGTTTGATCGGCGCTGAATAACGCCTTCGAGCACGACCGAGCCTGCCGTCTCGGACAGGGCGGCAAGCTCGGCCATGGAGATCTCGGCAGTCTCGAGGGATCCGTCGGTCCACACCCCGACCAGCACCACCCGCTCCAAGCGCAGCCGGCGGTACTCGACCTCGGTGACGTCGGTGAGCTCGGTCGAGATCCCGGCGACCCGGCGGAGCGCATGACGTTCTTCGAGTTCGAGCCCGTCGTGCATGTCGGCCGTCATCTCCCGACCAATGGTGGCATCGAGTCAGGCCGTTCGCGAGTGGATTACCGCCGGGTCGAGCTCGCCGCACGCGACGAGCACCGCCGGGCCGCTCAGCGTGACCTGCCCGTCGGATCGCCACTCAACCGCCAAACATCCGCCTGGGACGTCGACCAGGTACGGAACCCGCTCGGCCAGCGCAGCCATCGTGGCGACCGCGACCGCACACGCCCCGGTTCCGCACGATCGGGTCTCACCCGAGCCACGCTCGTGCACCCGCATCCGGAGGTGGGCAGGACCGACCCGTTCGATGAACTCGACATTCACGCCGTCCGGGAAGGCGTCCGCGGGATCGATCACCGGCGCCCGCCCCAGATCGAGACGGTCCAGGGATCCGACGTCGGACACGACAAGATGCGGGTTTCCCATCGACCACCCGGCCGCCGTCCAGGAGTCGGCACCGATGCTGACCACGGCGTCGCTCAACCGCTGCGGTGACCCCATCTCCACACGGATGTCACCGCCGTCGGCCGGCACGCAGACCCGCTTCGGGCCGCTGCGGGTGCCGATGACCATCTCCCCCGGCGAGGCGAGCCCGGTGTGAACGAGCACCCGGGCGAACACCCGGATCCCGTTGCCGCACATCTGCGCGAGCGATCCGTCTGCGTTGCGGTAGTCCATGAAGTAGCCGTCCGGTGTCGTGACCACCGCAAGGACGCCGTCCGCTCCCAGTCCAGCGCGTCGATCGCAGAGCCGACGGACCAGATCCGGATCGAGCTCGCCGTCGAGGTCGGGCAGCACGACAAAGTCGTTCTCGGTGCCGTGCCCTTTGACAAACCTCACGCGACCAACGCTACGCGACCTGCCGGACTTAGCTCCCGACCGTCGGCGGACGAGGAACGGGGGTCGTCCAGCCGGCGCCGTGCGCAAGCATCGTGCGTGCATTCTCGGCGATCTGTGGACCGCTGAACAGATAACCCATCGCGCGATCGCAGTCCAGCTCGCACAACCGCGCGCCCTCGCTCCAGCTCTCGACCCCTTCCGCGACGACCCGTACGCCGTGCGCATGCGCGAGCGCAATCACCGACGCGACGATCGAGTCGTTCTCCAAATCCGATCCAACGCCGCGCACGAAGGTGCGATCGAGCTTGACCGCGGCGATCGGAAGCTCCCCGATGGTCGCGAGCGCGCAGTACCAGCTCCCGAAGTCATCGATCGCGAGCGCGACCCCGGCATCACGCAGCTCCTGGAGCAACGCGGGCGCGTGTCGGCTGCCGGTCGCGAGCGTCTCCTCGGTGACCTCCAGGCCCAGGCTGTCCGGAGCGAGGCCGAACTCCTCGATCAGAGCACGGAGGCGGTCCGGAAAGTCGACGTCGAGAAGCTGCGAGGCCGACACGTTGACCCAGAGCTGATGCGGGCTGCCGTCCGGGAGGCTGGCGAGCGACTTCCACCCGGCGAGCTCGCCCGCGCCCCGTCGCAGGACCTCCCACCCCAGCGTCGTGAGCAGACCGGCGCCCTCGGCGATGGCAAGGAAATCCGCCGGCCAGAGCAAGCCGCGCTGCGGATGCTGCCAGCGCAGCAGCGCTTCCATGCCGGTCACGCTCCCGCTTGCCAGGTCGATCTCCGGCTGGAAGTGGACGACGAGGGCGTCGTCATCGACCGCGCGGGCCAACGCCGGGAGCAGATCGAGGTCTATGCCCGACACGCGAGTCCCTTCCGGCTAGGCGGTCACCCGCGCGATCGCACGGTCGACCACACCATCATCTGAATCAAACCAGGTGATCCGCGGATCTCGGCGGAACCACGACCGTTGTCGGCGGAGGAATCTGCGGGTCCCCTGGACGGTCTGGGCGACCGCCGTGTCCACATCCATCGCCCCGTCGATGACCGCCAGCATTTGCGCGTAGCCGAGCGCACGGGAGGCGGTCACCCCGTCGCGAAGGCCCTGACGGGCGAGGGCGCGGACCTCATCGACTAACCCGCCGTCAACCATCCGCTCGACCCGGGTCGCGATCCGGGCGTCGAGATCCTCGGTCGGGAGATCCAGCCCGATCTGCACCGCGTCGTACACACTGCTGTCGTACCCAGGAAGGGCCGCGCTGAACGGCTTCCCGGTCAGGGCGATCACCTCGAGCGCTCGGATGATCTTGCGGCCGTTGGCCGGGTCGATCGCGGCCGCGGCAGCCGGGTCCGATGCGGCCAGACGGGCGTGCAGCGCCGGCGAGCCGAGGGCCTGTACGTCGTTCTCCAGCGCCGCTCGCACCTCCGGTTCGGTGCCGGGGAACTCGATCGGGTCGAGCAACGCCCGCACGTACAGCCCGCTTCCGCCGACGAGGATCGGCGACACGCCGCGGGCGAGCAAGTCTTCGATACACGCCCGTCCGAGCCGTTGGTAATCCGCGACGCTGGCGGTTCGGGTCACCGGCCAGATGTCGAGCAGGTGGTGCGTCACCCCTTCCCGCTCGGCGAGGGTGAGCTTCGCGGTCCCCACGTCCATCCCCCGGTAGAGCTGCATCGAGTCGACGTTGACGACCTCCCCGCCGAGACGGTGGGCGAGGGCGATCGCGACTGCGGACTTCCCGGTGGCGGTCGGCCCGACAACAGCGACGACGCGGGCGGTCACGCCAGGATCTGGGGCATGCCGAGCATCACCACGTCAGTAGCCGGCCCGGCCCGACCCGCCTCCCAGGCGTCCCCGCCGCGGGTCCGGCGTAGGTCTGTCACCTCGTCGGCGACGAGATGGTGCGGGGCCGCGTGGGTGACGATGGCCCGGACAATGTCACCGGGACGGGCGGCACACGACGCCAGGTGCACGAGCCGGTTGTCCCGGGCCCGTCCCGACAGTCGCGCGGTCGCCTGGTCCTTGCGGCCTTCGCCTTCGGCCACTAGCACCTCGACCTCGCCTCCGAGGGTGTCCAGATTGGCGGCCCACGCGCACTCGTCGATGACCGAGACGAGCCGTTGATAGCGATCCGCCACGACCTCGGCGGGCACCTGGTCGGGCATCGCTGCGGCCAGGGTGCCCGGGCGCGGGGAGTACTGGAAGGTGAAGGCGCTCGCAAACCGAGCGGCGGCACAGACCTCGAGCGTGCGCTGGAAGTCCTCCTCGGTCTCGCCCGGGAACCCGACGATCACGTCGGTCGTGATCGCTGCCTCCGGCATCGCCGACCGCACCCGGTCGATGATCGACAGGTACCGATCGGCACGGTAGGACCGGCGCATCGCGGCCAGCACGCGATCGCTGCCCGACTGCAGCGGCATGTGCAGGCTGGGCATGACGGCAGGCGTCTCGGCCATCGCCGCGATGACATCGTCGGTGAAGTCGCGCGGGTGCGGCGAGGTGAATCGCACCCGCTCCAGCCCGTCGAGGTCACCGCAGACGCGAAGAAGCTTCCCGAACGCGGTCCGGTCACCGAACTCCACGCCGTAGGAGTTGACGTTCTGGCCGAGCAGGGTGATCTCGATCACGCCGTCCGCGACGAGCGCCTCGACCTCGGCGAGGATGTCGCCCGGCCGGCGGTCCTTCTCCTTGCCACGCAGCGACGGCACGATGCAGAACGTGCAGGTGTTGTTGCAGCCGACGCTGATGCTCACCCATGCGCGGTACGGCGACTCGCGGCGGGTCGGCAATGTCGACGGGAAGGTCTCGAGCGCCTCGATCAGCTCGACCTGGGCCTCGCGCTCGAGCCGGGCGCGCTCGAGAAGAACCGGAAGCGAGCCGATGTTGTGAGTTCCGAACACGACGTCCACCCACGGGGCGCGCTCGAGGATCGTGCCTTGGTCCTTCTGCGCAAGACAACCACCGACGGCTATCTGCATCCCCGGATGAGCGTGTTTCGCCGGGAGCAGATGACCGAGGTTTCCGTACAACCGGTTGTCCGCGTTCTCCCGAACCGCGCAGGTGTTGAACACGACCACGTCGGGTTGCGCGCCTGCGATCGGCCTGACATACCCCGAGGCCTCGAGCAAACCCGAGATCCGTTCGGAGTCATGAACATTCATCTGGCAGCCGTACGTTCGCACCTCATACGTCCGTCCGGTCACGCGATAAGGGTACGGCGGAAACCACCCGACCCGCCGGCCACGAACGCCCAGTGCGATCCTGACGCAATGGCGACGCTCGACGACGTCCGACGCTTGGCGCTCGCCCTTCCCGAGGCCTACGAGGACACCAGTCGGGAGGGATTGGCGTTCTGGCGGGTTAACAAGAAGCTGTTCGTGTGGGAGCGGCCGCTGCGCAAGTCCGACCTGACCCACTTCTCGACGATCGGTGAGGAACCACCGCGCGGGATGATCCTCGGCGCGAGGGTGCCGGGCGAGACGGCGAAGCTCGCCCTCGTCACCAGCCAGCCGGAGATCTATTTCACGATCCCGCACTTCAACGGTTACCCCGCGGTGTTGGTCAGGCTCGACCGCATCGACCTCGGCGAGCTCGAGGAGGTCGTCACCGAAGCCTGGCTCGACCGCGCGCCCGCGAAACTTGCGAAGACCTTCCTCGGACGCGGATGACATTCGGCGTAGTCCACGCGCCGGTGGTCGATCCGGGTTAGGTTTCCGGCATGGCCCACCGTCGTGCCGTTCTGTCAGTCCTTGCCGCCTGCCTCGTCGGCACCGGCCTCGTCGTACCCGCCGCGATCGCGGCCACGCGCACGCCCGCCCATCCGCTCACTTCCGCGAAATACCAGGTGAGGATCGCCCGTACTGCTGGCGGCATCCCGCACATCACCGCAGCGGACTACGGCTCGCTCGGGTACGGCGTCGGCTTCGCCTTCGCCACCGACGACATCTGCACGATGGCCGACGATCTCGTCACCCTCGAAGGCCAGCGATCGAAGTACTTCGGCCCGGACAACACCTACACGAGTTACTCGGCCGGCGTCACCCTCACCAACCTCGACAGCGACATCTACTGGAAAGGCGTCGCCGCCTCCGGCCTGATCAAGCGCGAGATCGCGCGCACCTCAGGGCCCAATGCTCTCCCGGCGGCCGCCCGCCACCTTCTGCGCGGCTACGTCTCCGGCTACAACCGCTACCTGTCCAGCGTCGGCGGCGCGAGCGGGATCACCGACCCGGCATGCAAGGGGGCGCCGTGGGTCCGCCCGATGACGATGACCGACGAGTACCTCCGGATCGACCAGCTCACCGAGCTCGCCAGCGCCTACGTGGTGATCCAGGGGATCGCCGAGGCGGCGCCGCCGAGCACCCCGGCCCAACGCGATGCCGCCGGTCCCCACGGCTCCGAGGTTGCCGCGATGGCGCAGCGGCTGCGAGACCACATCCAGCGCGGCGGGATGGGGAGCAACGCGATCGCGATCGGCAAGGCGGGCAACCGCGACCACCATCACGGCATCCTTCTGGGCAACCCGCACTTCCCGTGGGAGGGCACCGAGCGCCTGTACCAGATGCAGCTGACGATCCCCGGCAAGATGAATGTCGAGGGAGCCGGGCTGTACGGCGTTCCGCTCGTCCTCGTCGGCCACACCGACGGCGTCGCGTGGAGCCACACCGTATCGACGGCCTACCGGTTCGTGCCCATCCAGCTCGCGCTGTCCTCCGGCTCACCCACGAGCTACGTCGTCGACGGCAAGACCCACGCGATGACCTCCGAACAGGTCAGCGTCAACACCGGGTCCGGGACCGTGCACCACACCCTGTACTCGACGCGATACGGCCCGATCCTCGACAACGTCATGGGCGAGGACCTTGGCTGGAACAGCACGCAGGCGGTCGCCCTGT
>DATJWM010000044.1:0-18439 GCA_035501255.1 Mycobacteriales bacterium
GATGCCTTCGCGCGTCGCGCCGAGTTTCGCGATCGCCGCCTGGGACCGGGTGTTGATCAGGTCGGTCCGCAGCTTCACCCGACCCAGCCCGCAGTCCTCGAACGCGTGCCTGAGCAACAGGAACTTGCACTCCGGGTTCACCGACGTACCCCAGACCTCGGGTGAGTACGCCGTCCAGCCGAGGTGGACCTTCTCGTTCGCCACATCGATGTCGCCCAGACTGGTCGTTCCGACCACCCGGCCCTCGCCCGAGCCGCCCTCCTCCACGCGGCGGACGACGTACATCACCCGGTTCGCCCGGGCGGCCCGCTCCACGGCGCGGCGCCAGCCGTCCGCGGACGTCGGGCGAGGGTCGCCCCCGGCATACCCCATCGCCCAGACCTCGTCGTGGTCGAGAGCCGCGAAGAGCGCCTCCGCGTCCGCGTCCGTGGCCGCGTCCAGCCGCACGGTGCGACCAACGAGCAAGCGACCGTCGGGCGCCATCGGGGTCGGGCGGGCAACGTCGCCCATCAGACCAGCGACCTGATCGCGATCGTCTCCTCGCGGTCCGGACCAACTCCGACCACCGAGATCGGCCCGCCGCTCATCGCCTCGACGGACTCGACGTAGGACCGCGCCGCGGCGGGCAGCTCGGCCATCGTGCGTGCGGAGGAGATGTCCTCGGTCCAGCCGGGCAGGTACTCATAGATCGGGGTGGCGTGGTGGAACTCGGTCTGCGTCATCGGCATCTCCTCGTGGCGCACCCCGCCGACGTCGTAGGCGACGCACACCGGGATTCGCTCGAGCCCGGTGAGGACGTCGAGCTTGGTGAGGACGAAGTCCGTCACGCCGTTGATCCGCGCGGCATAGCGGGCGACCACCGCGTCGTACCACCCGCAGCGACGCGGGCGACCGGTCGTCGTGCCGTACTCGCCCCCGGCCGAGCGCAGCCGCTCACCGGCGTCGTCGAGAAGCTCGGTCGGCATCGGACCCTCACCGACCCTAGTGGTGTACGCCTTGACCACCGCGGCAACGCGGTCGATCCGGGTGGGCGGGATCCCGGTGCCGGTGCACGCACCACCCGCGGTCGCGTTGGATGACGTCACGAACGGGTAGGTGCCGTGGTCGACGTCGAGCATCGTCGCCTGGCCGGCCTCGAGGACCACCACCTTGCCGGCATCGAGGGCCTGCGCGAGCAGGAACGAGGTGTCCGCCACCATCGGCCGCAGCCGATCTCGGTAGCTGAGCAACTCCTCGACGACATCGTCGAGGGAGATCGCCTTGCGGTTGTACCCCTTGACCAGCAGCTGATTCTTCGTCACCAACGCGCCTTCGACCTTCTGGCGCAGGATCTTCTCGTCGAACAGGTCCTGGATCCGGACGCCGAGCCGAGAGGTCTTGTCCGCGTACGCCGGACCGATTCCCCGTCCCGTCGTACCGATCTTCGACTTGCCGAGAAAGCGCTCGCCGGTCTTGTCCATGACCACGTGGTACGGCGTGATCACGTGCGCGTTGGCTGACACCACCAGGCGCTCGCAGCTGATCCCGCGCGCTTCGATCGCATCGATCTCGCCGAAGAGGACCCCAAGGTCAACGACGACGCCGTTGCCGATGACCGGGATCACGCCCGGAGTCAGGATGCCCGAGGGCAACAGGTGCAGGGCGTACTTCTCGTCGCCCACGACGATGGTGTGACCGGCGTTGTTGCCGCCGTTGAACTTGACCACGTAGTCGACCCGGTCGCCGATGAGGTCGGTAGCTTTGCCCTTGCCCTCGTCACCCCATTGGGCGCCAAGCAGCGCAATCGCCGGCATTACCGCCAGCTCCCTTCAGCACGCGAAAAACTCCGGTCGCAATCGACCGGAGCCTCTTGCGGGCAGATTCTACTGGAGTAGGGGCGCCCGGATCATGCCCTACTGGAGCGGGGCGTCCGGGTCGCTATCGGCAAGCAACTGCCGGCAGCGCGCGGCCTCGTCGGTCTCGCCGATCGCATCGGCCGCCCGTCCGAGCGCGAACACCGAGCGCAAGAAACCGCGGTTCGGTGCGTGGGACCAGGGCACCGGACCGAAGCCCTTCCACCCGGCACGGCGCAACGCGTCGAGTCCACGGTGATAGCCCGTGCGCGCGTACGCATAGGACTCGACGGTCGCACCGTTGCCGAAGGCCCGATCCGCGAGCACCGCCCACACCGCGGGGTACGCCGGAAACCTGGCCGCGATCCCGGCCGGATCCTCCCCGCGCTCCAAGGCCTCCCGCGCCTCGGGCACATCGGGAAGCAACGTCGGCGCGGGCTCGTCGAGCAGGTTGTGAGAGTGCGTCACGGCGTTCCGCCGTAGATCCACACCGACGTACCGACCGTCAGCAAGTTGTAGTAACGGAGCACGGCATTGTTCGTGATCCGCACACAGCCGTGACTGTTCGGGTACGGCGGCACCTCGCCGGAGTCGTTGCCGTTACCCTCACCGTGGATGGCATAGCCGGTGTTGGTGAAGTACGACGGGTAGTACAGCTCGCCGAGCTGCGACTTGTGCCAGCCGGTGAGCTTGTACTGGACGGAGAAGTGACCGTCCGGAGTGACGGCCCGCTCGGTCTGGCCGGAGGAGTTGGTGTAGAGGTAGCCACCGGCGGTCGACGTATCAAGGATTCGCCAGATCTTGCCGTACTTCGCGAGCATCAGGATCTGCTTGTTCTTGTTCACCTCGACCGCGAGTGCGGCCGAGGAATCCGGGTGCCGAAGGTGCGGGCGCTTCGGGTGGTTGAGCTTGTTCCACACCGGGGTGGTGACCACACCGTTGCGGGTCAGACCATTCACCTTCTCGAACGCGGTGACCGCGTGCAGCGCGTCGTCGCCGTACGAGCTGTCGACCGGTCCGGTGTCGTAGTGCAGTCGATGCAGCCGCTTGAGCAGAGCATGAACGTCGGGACCGTGATCGCCGAGGGACAGCTCTCGCTTGACGATCCGGAGATGGATCGGCTTGCTGATCGAGTGCGCGTGCGTCCCATCGCTTCGCCACACGATTCGGTATCGAAGCGCGCCGTAGGCGCCTGGCTTGATCGGGAACGAGTAATGACCGTTGACCAGCGTCTGGTGACCGGCCCGGACCCACCGGTGCGACACCTGCTGCTGGAGGTAGACGACGCCGCGGACCTTGGGATGGATCGACCCTTTGAGTTCCGACGTCGAGTAGATCGGCACGGTGTGGATCGGGTGGGTCTTGAATCGCGGATAGACCTTCACGGGTCGACCCGACGTCGTGGCACCGGCATAAGCGGCGCTCGACCGGAAGTGAATCCGGAAGTGCCCGTTCGCGGCCGGAGTGATCCGCCAACGCACCTGACCCTTCGCGTTGGTGCGCTGCGCCTTCGTCCCGCGAGCGTGGTTCCAGGTGGTCGACCCGGCCGCGCGATGCTGAAGGCCAGCAAGTTGGCCGGCGACCGGACTGCCACCGGTCGCGGTCGTGAGGTAGCCCGTGACGGTGAGCCCGCCGCCGAAGCGCAGGCTCGTCGTCGACGCGACGGATCGGGCTTTGGTCTTTTGCTGCACCGTGAACGTCGGTCCGGTCAGGGTCGTCGTACCGTCGCTCACGACCACCGCCCCGGTTTTCGCGCCGGAGGGAACAACGAGGGTCGCCTTGTGGGCGCTCACGATCGTGTACGCGTCGGCCGCGACCCCGCCGATCGTCGCCGTGGCGGAGGGCACGGCGGAGAAGTCCGCGCCGGTCAGCGTCACGGTCGACCCCACCGAGCCGTGCGCGGGCTTGATGCTGAACGCAGGGGCCGGATTCGCCGAGGATGCGGTCACGCCGCAGACAACGCCGGTGCTGATCAACGTCGCGGTGATGGCGGTCACTGCGAGGGCTCGCAGCGTCGAAGACATGGTTCTCCCGTGGATCAGATCAGTGGGGGAGTCAGGATCGGTAGAGCCACGATACGTGGAGAACCTGAAAATCTTGCATCGACAAGCAACGGCGACCGGCCCCCTGTCGCCCAACTGTCAGTTATCGGGCGTTTGGGCGGCGAAAACGGCCGATAACTGACAGTTGGCGAGGTCAGGTCAGGCGGGTGCCGGTGCTCTTGAGGTCCGCGCAGGCCTGCGTGACCCGGGCCGCCATCCCGGCCTCGGCCGCGCGACCCCACGCGCGCGGGTCGTAGGCCTTCTTGTTGCCGACGTCGCCGTCGACCTTCAGCACCCCGTCGTAGTTCTTCATCACGTGATCGACGACCGGGCGGGTGTAGGCGTACTGCGTGTCGGTGTCGACGTTCATCTTCACGACGCCGTATCCGAGCGTCTCCCGAATCTCGTCAAGCATCGAACCGGAGCCGCCGTGGAACACCAGATCGAGCGGGTTGTCCTTGCCGAGCTTGGCGCCGACGTGCTCCTGACCCAACTTGAGAATCGTCGGGCGGAGCTCGACCGACCCGGGCTTGTAGACCCCGTGCACGTTGCCGAAGACGGCCGCGAGGAGGTATCGCCCGCGTTCGCCCGGGGCACCGAGCACGTCGACCACGCGCTCCATGTCCTTCGGCGAGGTGTAGAGCTTCTCGCTCTTCTCGTTGGAGATCCCGTCTTCCTCACCGCCGACGACGCCGATCTCCAGCTCCATGATCGTGTGCGCCTCGATCGACATCGCGAACAGCTCATCCGCGGTCTTGAGGTTGTCCTCGAGATCGATCGAGGACCCGTCCCACATGTGCGAGCCGAAGATCGGGTCACCGCCGGCCTTCACCCGCTCGATCGACAGCTCGAGGAGCGGGCGCATGAAGCCGGCGAGCTTGTCCGGCGGGCAGTGGTCAGTGTGCAGCCCGACCCGAATCGGGTAGTTCTCCGCGACGATCTTGGTGTACTCGGCGATCGCGACCGCGCCCGTGACCATGTCCTTGATCGAGGCGCCCGAGGCGAACTCCGCGCCGCCCCAGGACACCTGGATGATGCCGTCGCTTTCGGCATCGGCGAATCCGCGAAGCGCCGCGTTCAACGTTGCCGAGGAGGTGACGTTGATGGCCGGGTAAGCGAAACCGCCCGCCTTGGCCCGGTCGATCATCTCGGCGTAGGTCTCAGGGTTGGCGACAGGCATGGTGGCGTCTCCTCAACGATCCAAGCGACCTACTACACCGAATAGTAGGGTCGCGGGTCCTCCTAGCAGTATGGGCCGATACCCTGCGCCGGTGTACGAGCACCTCCAGCAGTCCGCGTCGGTGCTCCACTCCCTGTCTCCCGAACACCTGCTCTCGACGTTCGGCGTCGCAGGGGTCATGGTCGTGCTGTTCATCCAGACCGGGTTGCTGATCGGCTTTTTCCTGCCCGGCGACTCGTTGCTCTTCCTCGCCGGTTACGCCACGGATGAGAACAACAATCTCGGCATCCACCTGCCGCTCGGCTGGCTCCTGATCGCGGCCGCAGTCGGTGCAGTGGCAGGCGGACAGGTGGGCTTCGAGATCGGCCGAGCCGGCGAAGGCCTCCAAGACCGTCCCGACTCGCGGTGGTTCAAGAAGGACTACGTCGAGCGAGCCGATGCGTTCCTGCGCCGGTTCGGGGAAACCCGGGCCGTCGTACTCTCCCGGTTCGTACCGATCGTGCGGACCTTCGTCGGTCCGATCCTCGGCGTGGCCGGCGAGGCCCGCCGACCTTATGCGGTCGCGAGCGCGGTCGGTGGCGTGGTCTGGACCACGTCGATCATCCTGCTCGGTCACTTCACCGGGCACGTGACGTTCATCCGCAAGTACGTCGAGATCCTCGCGGTCGCGGCCGTCGTGATCTCGGTCGCACCGGTGATCTGGCACATGATGCGCCACAAAGCGCCGCCCGCCGAGGACGGTGAGGACGTCAGGGCAGGTTGAGGTCGGCGGTCGTGTAGGCCGCGCGGTAGTCGTAGCCCGCCGCCTCGACCGCGTCCTGTGCGCCCCGCTCGACGATGACCGCCACGCCGACGACGTGCGCGCCCGCCTCGTTGAGCGCTTCGACCGCGGTCAACACCGACCCGCCGGTCGTGGAGGTGTCCTCCACCGCGAGCACCCGGCGGCCGGCGACGTCCGGACCTTCGATCCGCCGCTGCAACCCGTGCGCCTTGCCCTCCTTGCGGACGACGAACGCGTCGAGCATGCGTCCGCGCGCCGCGGCAGCGTGCAACATCGCCGTCGCGACCGGATCGGCACCGAGCGTCAGACCGCCCACGGCGTCGTAGTCCAGGTCCGCGGTCGTGTCGAGCATGACTTTCCCGACCAGCGGCGCGGCGCTCGCCGACAGGGTCACCCGGCGCAGGTCGACGTAGTAGTCGGCCTCCCGCCCGGAGGACAGGATCACCTTGCCGTGCACCACGGCGTCGGAGGTGATCTTTTTCAACAACTCGTCCCGATCGCTCACCGGGTCAACCTACCGAGCGCGGCGGAACCGGCTGCGCTCAGGCGACCGCAGTCGGCGTTCGGGACGCGACCGTGAGGGCGGTCCCGTCGTCGTCCAGATCCACTCGCACCGTGTCACCGTCGCGAATCTCACCGGCGAGGAGTGCCTTCGCGAGCTTGTCCCCGATCGCGGTCTGGATCAATCGGCGCAACGGGCGCGCGCCGTAGACCGGATCGAACCCGGTGCTCGCCAGCCATTCCCGGGCGGCGTCGCTCACGTCGAGCACCAGCCGACGATCGGAGAGCCGCGCCGCAAGCCGCGCAACCTGGATGTCGACGATCGAGGCCAGCTGCTCGGTACCGAGGGAGTGAAAGACCACGATGTCGTCAAGCCGGTTGAGGAACTCCGGCTTGAAGTGCGCCCGGGCCGCAGCCAGCGCCGCCTGCTGCTTCGCGTGATCGTCGAGCGCCGGGTCGTTGATGTACGCCGACCCGAGGTTGGACGTCAGGAGCAGGATCGCGTTGCGGAAGTCGACCGTGCGCCCCTGACCGTCGGTGAGGCGCCCGTCGTCGAGCACCTGGAGCAAGACGTCGAAGACGTCGGCGTGCGCCTTCTCGACCTCGTCGAGGAGGACCACGGTGTACGGGCGGCGGCGAACCGCCTCGGTGAGCTGACCGCCCTCGTCGTAACCGACGTAGCCGGGCGGCGCGCCGACCAGACGCGAAACCGAGTGCTTCTCGCCGTACTCGCTCATGTCGATGCGCACCATCGCACGCTCGTCATCGAACAGGTAGCCCGCCAGGGCCTTCGCGAGCTCGGTCTTGCCGACTCCGGTGGGTCCGAGGAACAGGAAGGACCCGGTCGGCCGGTCGGGATCAGCGACGCCGGACCGTGCCCGGCGGACTGCGTCGGACACCGCCCGCACGGCGTCATCCTGCCCAACCACCCGCGCCGACAGCGCCGATTCCATCCGCAGCAGCTTGGCGGTCTCGCCTTCGAGCAACCGGCCGGCCGGGATGCCGGTCCACGAGGCAACCACCTCGGCCACGTCGTCCGCGCCGACCTCCTCCTTGACCATCGCGTCGCGGTCCTCGGAGGCGAGGGCAGCCTCGCGAAGCTCGGTCTCGGCCGCCGGGATCTCGGCGTACTGCAACCGCGAGGCGGTCTCGAGATCACCGGATCGTTGCGCACGCTCCATCTGCGTCTGCAGATCGTCCAGCCGCGCCTTGAGCTCGCCGACCCGGTTGAGACCACCCTTCTCCTGCTCCCACCTGGCGTTAAGCGCCGAGAGCTGCTCGGAGCGATCCGCGAGCTCGGCGCGCAACTTCACCAACCGGTCCGCAGACGCCGCGTCGTCTTCCCGCTCGAGCGCAAGCTCCTCCATCCGCAGCCGATCGACAGCCCGTTGGAGCTCATCGATCTCGACCGGGCGGGAGTCGATCTCCATCCGCAGGCGCGAGCCGGCCTCGTCGATCAGGTCGATCGCCTTGTCCGGCAAAAAACGCGACGTGATGTAGCGGTCGGACAAGGTCGCGGCCGCGACCAGCGCGGCGTCGGTGATCTCCACCTTGTGGTGCGCCTCGTAGCGCCCCTTCAGCCCGCGCAGGATCGCCACGGTGTCCTCGACACTCGGCTCGCCGACCATGACGGGCGCGAACCGGCGTTCCAGCGCCGGGTCCTTCTCGATCGAGGTCCGGTACTCGTCGAGGGTCGTCGCGCCGATCAGCCGCAACTCGCCGCGGGCGAGCATGGGCTTGAGCATGTTGCCCGCGTCCATCGCGCCCTCACCGGTGGCGCCGGCGCCGACGATCGTGTGCAGCTCGTCAATGAATGTGACGACCTCGCCGTCGCTCTCGCGGATCTCGTTGAGCACCGCCTTCAGACGCTCTTCGAATTCACCGCGGTACTTCGCACCCGCCACCATGGCTGCGAGGTCGAGAGCAACCAATCGCTTGTCTCGCAACGATTCCGGCACGTCCCCGGCGACGATCCGCTGGGCCAGACCTTCGACTACTGCGGTCTTGCCGACGCCGGGCTCGCCGATCAGCACCGGGTTGTTCTTGGTACGCCGGGACAACACCTGCACCACCCGGCGGATCTCGGTGTCGCGGCCGATCACCGGATCGAGCTTGCCGTCGCGGGCGGCGGCGGTGAGGTCGACGCCGTACTTCTCCAGTGCTTGGAACGTCCCTTCCGGATCCGCGCTCGTCACCCTCGACGCGCCGCGGACGGCGGTGAACGCCTCCTGGAGCGTGCTCGCGGCGGGCAGCAGGCCCGAGACCTCGGACCCATCCTTGGCCAGACCAACAAGCAGGTGCTCGGTGGAGACGTAGTCGTCGCCCAGCGTTTGCGCCAGGTCGAACGCGGAGTTCAGCGCGGTGACCGTCGCGCGGGACAGCTCGGGAGCGGCCACGGTCGCACCGGAGGCCGCCGGGAGGCGGTGTAGCGCCGCCTCGACGTCCCGAGTGATCGCGGCGACATCTCCCCCGGCCGCCTCGATCAGCGGCCGCGGAATGCCGTCGCTCGGCGCCAGCAACGCGGCCAGCAGGTGCAGCGGCTCGACGTGCGCGTGTCCCGCCGTCGCCGCCATCTGCACGGCAAGGCTCAGCGCTTCCTGACTTCTGGTGGTGAGTTTCGATGCGTCCATGTCGGTCGTTCCGTAGTGAGAAGGGGTGGGTTAAGACGACGGCGGTCGCGGTCGCCACACGACGACCGGGCTCGGGTCGACCGGCACCAGATCGCGCCGGTAGGACTCGTGCAGCTTGCGTTCGCGGCGGGCGACGTCGGTCCGCATCGCATCGAGCTCCGCGTAGAGCTCCCGGACGCGCTGTTGCAGCGCGGCCACGTGGGACTCGAGTTCGATGATCCGCTTGACCCCGGCGAGGTTGATGCCCTCCTCCTGGGATAGCCGGGCGACTTCGCGCAACAGGGCGATGTCCTGGGCTGAGTACCGCCGGCCCCGACCACGGGTACGGCCGGGTGAGACCAGCCCGATCCGGTCGTAGGTCCGCAGCGTCTGCGGATGCATCCCGGCGAGCGTCGCCGCCACCGAGATCACAAACACCGGGGCGTCGTCGGGTACGTCGGCCTGACCGGGTTGCCGCGGCTCAGCCATGGTCACTCACCGCCGTATCCAAGTGGGCCCGAGGGTTCTCGCTCTGCGTGGCAGCAAACGCCTTCAGCGCCTCCCGCGCGGGGTCGTCGAGCTTGGTGGGCACGACCACGTCGATCGTGACCAACAGATCGCCCATGCTGCCGTCGCTTTTCGCCAGGCCCTTCCCGCGGACCCGCAGGACCTTGCCGCTCGGTGTCCCCGCCGGCACCTTGACCGAGACCGGCGGACCGTCGAGGGTCGGGACCTTGACCGTGGCGCCGAGGGTCGCCTCGGCGAAGGAGACCGGCAGGACGAGGGTCAGGTTGTGCGCCTTGCGGCCGAAGACCGGGTGCGTGCCGACGTGGACGACGACGAACAGGTCGCCGGCCGGGCCGCCGCGATCCCCGGGCTCGCCCTTGCCCTTCAGGCGGATGCGCTGACCGTCACCCACCCCTGCCGGGATTCGGGCGCGAATCGTGCGGGTGCTGATCGCCTGCCCGACCCCGCCGCAGGTGGGGCACGGGTCGTCGATCAGGACGCCCCGGCCACGGCATTCGCGGCACGGCTCGGCGAAGGCGAACCCGCCCTGATTGCGGCTGGTCATCCCCGAACCCCCGCACCGCGGGCAGGCCCGTGGCGTGGTGCCGGGCTTCGCGCCGCTGCCGGAGCAGGTCGGGCAGATGTGCGGCCCGGACACCGACAGCGGGATCGTCACGCCCTGCGCCGCGTCGGCGAAGGACAGCGAGACCTCGGCCTCGACGTCCGCGCCGCGCCGGGGACCCATCTGCGCACCGCCGCGCCGACCCGCGCCGCCGAACAGCCCGCCGAGCAGGTCATTGATCCCACCGCCGGCGGCCGACCGGCCGCCGAAGAGGTCGCCGAGGTCGAACGGAGCGCCGCCCTGGGCACCCGGTGGCATCCGGAATCCGCCGTCGGCGAACAGCGCCCGCGCCTCGTCGTACTCCCTGCGTTTGGTCTGGTCGGACAGGACGTCGTAGGCCTCGGAGATCTCCTTGAAGCGCTCCTCGGCCGCGCCGTCGCCGGCGTTGGCATCAGGGTGGAACTCGCGGGCGAGCTTGCGATAGGCCTTCTTGATCTCGCTCGCCGAGGCGTCCTTGGAGACGCCGAGCACGGCGTAGTAGTCCTTCTCGACGTAGTCACGTGCGCTCACGGCGTCTCACTCCCTCCAGATCATCGTCGGGTTGCGGACCAGGCGGACCGCCTAGTCCAGTCCCGGGGTGGGGTCGGACGGGGCATGACCGAGGTCGTCCGAGTCCGGCTCGAGGACGGCAACCCGGGCGGGTCGCAGGACCCGCTCCCCGACCCGGTACCCGGGCTGGAGTACCTCGGCGCACACCGGCTCGCTGACCTCGGCCGAATAGCCGTGGGTCAGCGCCTCGTGCACCATTGGGTCGAACGGTTCGCCGCTGGTGCCGAACCGCTCGAGGCCCAGCTTGGCAAGCGTGGCCTCGATTCCCTCAGCAACGATGGCGAACCCACCGCTGACCTCGCCGTGTGCCTTCGCCCGGTCGATGTCGTCGAGGATCGGCAGCAGGGTGGCGAAGACCGAGGCGAGCGCCGCCTCCCCGACCGCCTGCCGGTCTCGCTCGACCCGGCGCCGGTAGTTGGCGTACTCGGCCTGCAGGCGCTGGAGGTCCGCGGTGCGCTCGTCGACCTGCGCCCGCAGGTCCGATCCACCGCCTGGTTCGCCCTCGGTGACGCCCGCACCGCCGGTCGCCGGCTGCCCGGCGGCGAGGTCGGGACGAACTTCGCCGGTGGTCGGGTCCAGCCTCCGCCGATCGCGGATGACCGGACCCTCACCGCCCTCGTCCTCGCGACCGAGGTCGGTCACGCGGAACTCCCGTCTGCGTCAGCCGGCTCGTCGACGATCTCGGCGTCGACGACGTCGTCGTCCGCCCCGGAGGAGGCACCTGCGCCACCCTCGGCGGCAGCGCCGTCGGTCGAGTAGAGCGCCTGGCCCATCTTCTGGCTGACCACGCTCAAGGCATCGGCCGTGCGGCGGATCTCATCGACGTCGTCTGCTTCGAGGGCTGTCTTGACCGCGCTCACCGCGTCGGTGACCTCGGTCTTCACGTCCTCCGGCAGTTTCTCACCGTTGTCGGCGAGGAACTTCTCGGTCGTGTACACCAGACCGTCGGCCTGGTTGCGCGTCTCCGCCGACTCACGCCGCTTGCGGTCCTCCTCGGCGTAGTCCTCCGCTTCGCGCATCATCCGGTCGATGTCGTCCTTCGGCAGAGCCGAACCACCGGTGATGGTCATCGACTGCTCCTTGCCGGTGCCGAGGTCCTTGGCGCCGACGTGCACGATGCCGTTCGCGTCGATGTCGAAGGTGACCTCGATCTGCGGCACACCGCGCGGGGCGGGCGGCAGACCGGTCAACTCGAACATGCCGAGCTTCTTGTTGTACGCCGCGATCTCCCGCTCACCCTGGAACACCTGGATCTGCACCGACGGCTGGTTGTCGTCCGCGGTCGTGAAGATCTCGCTGCGCTTGGTCGGAATCGTCGTGTTGCGTTCGATCAGCTTGGTGAAGATCCCGCCCTTGGTCTCGATGCCGAGCGAGAGGGGCGTCACGTCGAGCAGCAGGACGTCCTTGACCTCGCCCTTGAGGACGCCGGCCTGCAACGCGGCGCCAACCGCGACCACCTCGTCGGGGTTGACGCCCTTGTTGGGCTCACGGCCACCGGTCAGTTCCTTGACCACGTCGACGACGGCCGGCATCCGGGTCGAGCCGCCGACGAGGACGACGTGGTGAATGTCGCCGACGTTGACACCCGCGTCCTTGACGACCTGGGCGAACGGCGCCTTGGTCCGGTCGAGCAGGTCGGAGGTCATCCGCTGGAACTCCGCCCGCGTCAGCTTCTCGTCGAGATGCAACGGCCCGGCGTCACTCGCGGTGATGTACGGCAGGTTGATGGTCGTGTCCGACGACGAGGACAACTCGATCTTCGCCTTCTCCGCCGCCTCGCGCAGACGTTGCATCGCCATCTTGTCCTTCGACAAGTCGATGCCGTGGCCCGCCTTGAACTTCTCGACCAACCAGTCGACGACCTTGTCATCCCAGTCGTCGCCGCCGAGGTGGTTGTCACCGCTGGTGGCCTTGACCTCGATCACGCCGTCGCCGATTTCCAGCAGGGAGACGTCGAAGGTGCCACCGCCGAGGTCGAAGACGAGAATCGTCTGGTCGGACTCCTTGTCCAGCCCGTAGGCGAGGGCCGCGGCAGTCGGTTCGTTGACCACGCGCAGGACCTCGAGCCCGGCGATCTGACCGGCCTCCTTGGTGGCCTGGCGCTGGGCGTCGGAGAAGTACGCCGGCACGGTGATGACCGCATCGGTCACGGGCTCACCGAGGTAGGCCTCGGCGTCCCTCTTGAGCTTCTGGAGGATGAACGCCGAGATCTGTTGCGGCGTCTGCTTCTTGCCGTCGATGTCGACGGTCCAGTCCGTGCCCATGTGGCGCTTGACCGACCGGATGGTGCGGTCCGGGTTGGTGACCGCCTGTCGCTTGGCGACCTCCCCGACCAGCACCTCGCCGTTTTTGGCGAACGCGACGACGCTCGGCGTCGTCCGCGAGCCCTCGGCGTTCGCGATGACGTTGGGCTCTCCGCCCTCGAGCACGGTGACGACGCTGTTCGTCGTCCCGAGGTCGATTCCGACCGCTCGTCCCATTTTCTGCCTGCCCTTTCGTGAGTTCCTGCGTCGCGACCCGGCTAAGTTGAGTCGCCTTCACTCATAGTAAGGCGTCTCGGGTCGATCTCATTCCAAGTTGAGTGAGTTTCTATCAACTTTCTGGAGGACGTCGCCTGCAAGCATGCGGGGAGGTCCCGACTCGCCGGGCGTCCGCCAGCGGCGTACCGTCGTGGCCATGCTGAGCAGGCTCCAGGACCGGCGTGGCGAACCCACGCTGCGGGTGCGGGCGCTGGCGGCGCTGGTGATCCTCGGGCTGGTCGTCCTGACCGCGCCGCTGGTGATGGTGCCGTTCCTCGCCTGGCTGGCCCACCAGGTCTAGCGCCGCCCGAATCAGCGAGCCGAGGCAGACGCCGCCGACGGCAAAACGTACGCTTCCCGCGTGACCGTACGCCTCATCCTCGGCCTGGCCGTAACGATCGTCGCCCTCGCCTTCGCCGCCCGGCGCCTGCTGTGGCTCGGCAAGCTCGTGCTGGCCGGCGCCCCGATCCCGCCGGACCGCCGGCCACACATCCCCGGGGCGATCAAGGCCCAGATCACCGACGTCTTCGCGCAGCGCAAGCTGTTCAAGGTCAAGCTGTCCGGCATTGCCCACGCGTTCACCTTCTGGGCGTTCATCGTTTTGCTGTTCACGATCATCGAGGCCTACGGCGCACTGTTCCAGCGCGACTTCGCCATCCCGGTCATCGGGAAGTCGGCCGCGCTCGGCTTCATCGAGGATCTGTTCGCCACCCTCGTCCTGATCGCGCTCGTCGTCTTCACCGCGATCCGGATCAAGAACTCGCCCGGACGCCTGCACCGCAAGTCCCGGTTCTACGGCTCACACACCGACCAGGCGTTCCTCGTGCTCGGGATGATCTTCCTCGTCATCGCGACGCTGCTGCTCTATCGCGGCGCGCAGATCCAGAGCGGGAACTTCCCCTACCAGGACGACGGCTGGTGGCCGTTCGCCTCCAAGGCCGTGTCCTACATCTGCCCGGACAGCCTCGCCTTCGAGACCTTCTTCATCGTCGCGCAAATCGCCGTCGTGATGGGCTTCCTCGTGTTCTTGCTCTACGGCAAGCACATGCACATCATCACGGCACCGTTGAACGCCTCGATGAAGCGGCAGCCGAAGGCGCTCGGCCCGCTCGGCACGACCCCCGACATCGAGAGCCTGATGGAGGACGAGAACGCGGTCCTCGGCGCCGGCGTCATCGAGAACCTGCATCACCAACAGCTGCTGCAGACGCTCGCCTGCACCGAATGCGGCCGATGTCAGGACAAGTGCCCGGCGTGGAACACCGGCAAGCCGCTGAACCCGAAGCTGATCATCACCAGCCTGCGCGACTCGCTGATGGACCAGGCACCGCGGCTGATGGGCGCGAAAGGTGAGGACGGCGCAGAGCTCGAGCCGGTCCCGCTGGTGCCCGACGTGATCGATCCGGATGCACTGTGGGCGTGCACCACGTGCGGCGCATGTGTCGAGGAGTGCCCGGTCGACATCGAGCACGTCGACGCGATCGTGGACATGCGCCGCTACCAGGTGCTGATGGAGTCCTCGTTCCCGTCCGAGGCCGGCACGATGCTGCGCAACGTCGAGAACCAGGGCAACCCGTGGGGTCTGCGGGCGGACATGCGAGAGGAGTGGCTCGAGGGGATCGAGTTCGACGTACCGGTCATCGACGGGGTGATTCCCGACGACGTCGAGTGGCTGTACTGGGTCGGGTGCGCCGGCGGCCTCGAGGACCGGGCACGCAAGTCGACGCAGGCGATCGCCCGGGTGATGAACGCCGCAGGGGTGAAGTTCGCGATCCTTGGCGCGGCCGAGGCATGCACCGGTGACCCGGTCCGGCGCCTCGGCAACGAATACCTGTTCCAGGAGATGGCGAAGGTCAACATCGAGACCCTCGACGGCGCCGGCGTGAAGAAAATCATCGCGTCGTGCCCGCACTGCTTCAACACCCTCGGACGCGAGTATCCGCGGCTCGGCGGCAACTACGAGGTCGTCCATCACTCGCAGCTGCTCGGCCGCCTGGTGGCGGAGGGCAAGCTGTTCCCGCAGGACCCGATCGTCGCCAAGCTCACCTACCACGACCCCTGCTACCTCGGCCGACACAACAACGTCTACGACGCGCCTCGGGTCGTGCTCGACGCCGTACCCGGCCTGGAGCGGGTGGAGATGCACCGCCACGGCAACCGGGCGTTCTGCTGCGGCGCGGGCGGCTCCCGGATGTGGATGGAGGAGCGAATCGGCAAGCGGGTCAACGTCGAACGCACCGACGAGGCGCTCGGCACCGGCTCGGACATCATCGCGACCTCGTGCCCGTACTGCCTGATCATGCTCGACGACGCCGTGACGGCGCGCAAAGCCGAAGGCGGCGCCGACGGCGTACGCGTGATCGACATCGCCCAGGTGCTCGCCGACTCGATCGGCCTGCGCAAGAGCTGAGCGCCGTTGGTGGTGTGACGCCGCCTTCGGCAGTGCGACGAGCGTTTCAGAGCACAACCAACCCGCGCCAGCGGCGTGTCGCAGCGATTCGCCCGATTTGCGGTGGCGGAAGGAGGTCGTTGTGCTCTGGAACGCCGAGGTACCCGGGTATGGGAGGGGCTACGTCAGGCCGCCGCGGCGGAAGTTGATGCTCGATCGCGACGGTGTCGGACCGCGCTGGCCCTGGTAACGCGAGCCGTACACCGATGACCCGTAGGGGTGTTCGGACGGCGAGCTGAGCCGGAAGACGCACACCTGGCCGATCTTCATGCCCGGCCACAGCTTGATCGGCAGCGTGGCCACGTTCGACAGCTCCAGCGTGACGTGGCCGGAGAAGCCGGGGTCGATGAACCCGGCGGTCGAGTGGGTGAGCAGGCCGAGCCGCCCGAGCGAGCTCTTGCCCTCCAGCCGCGCGGCGAGGTCGTCAGCGAGGCTGATCACCTCATACGTCGAGCCCAACACGAACTCGCCGGGATGCAGGATGAACGGCTCGTCGCCCTTTGTCTCGACCAGTCGGGTCAGCTCTTCCTGGTCCTCGGCAGGGTCGATGTGCGGGTACCGATGGTTTTCGAACACCCGGAACATCCGGTCGAGACGAACGTCAACGCTCGAGGGCTGGACCAGGGTCTCGTCGAACGGGTCAAGCCCGAAGCGCCCCGCCGCGAGCTCTGCCTTGAGGTCCCGGTCACTCAGCAGCACTCGTGGAGGCTACCGTCGCCGCAGTTGGGCGTGGCGCGAGCACCGGATATCCTCGCGAGCGCGCCGGATGCCGGCACGCGCGGGTGTAGTTCAATGGCAGAACATCAGCTTCCCAAGCTGACAGTGCGGGTTCGATTCCCGTCACCCGCTCCGCGTCTACCCCGATCCGCCGACAGCGTTGCGGCTAGCCACCGGCCATCGCGCCGACGACGAGAAGTGGTTCGCTGCCCGCGACAACCGGCGGGGGCAGCCGCTCGTCCACGCGGTCGTTGGACAGGTCGAGCTCGCAGGCGAAGAACCGGATGAAGGCCCGACGCTGACCGGTCCGGCGATCGCGGATCGTCCCGACCAGAACCGGGTACGCCGACTCCAGCGCGCCGAGCACCGACTCCAGGGTCACCGGCTCGCTCACCTCGACACGTGTCTCACTGCCGGACCCTGCCAGCCGCCGCAGGTGGGCCGGCAGCACGATCCGCACGGTCGCGGTAGCCGCCGTCACGGCAGCGTCTGGACCTCGACCGACATCACCCGCGGCAGGTCGTGGACGATCGTCGTCCAGTGGTCACCCGCATCCCGCGACGCATACACCTGCCCGCCAGTGGTCCCGACGTAGATGCCGCAGTCGTCGAGGCCGTCCACTGCCATCGCGTCGCGCAGCACGTTGACGTAACAGTCCGCCTGCGGAAGCCCCTTCGTCAGCGGCTCCCACTCCTGCCCACCTGTCCGGCTGCGATAGACACGCAACTTGCCCTCAGGCGGGTAGTGCTCGGAGTCGCTCTTGATCGGTACGACGTAAACCGTGTCCGGATCGTGGGCGTGCACGTCGATGGCGAACCCGAAGTCCGTCGGCAGGTCGCCACTGATCTCCCGCCAGTTTGCTCCGGCGTCGTCGCTTCGCATCACGTCCCAGTGCTTCTGCATATACAGCACGTCCGGTCGCTCGGGATGCATCGCGATCTTGTGGACGCAGTGTCCGACCTCGGCATCGGGGTCGGGAATTCCCTCGGAGTGCAGCCCGCGATTGATCGGTGTCCAGCTCGTCCCCGCGTCGTCGCTGCGAAAGGCGCCGGCGGCGGAGATAGCCGCGTAGATCCGGTCGTTGCCTCTCGGGTCGAGGATCAGCGTGTGGAGGCACATGCCACCGGCTCCGGGCTGCCACTGCGGCGCGCTCGGATGCTGCCGCAGCGCCGGCAGCTCGGTCCAGCTCTCGCCACCGTCCGAGCTGCGGAACAGTGCTGCGTCCTCGATGCCCGCATAGACGAGGTCCGGGTCGGCCGGGCTCGGCTCGAGGTGCCAGACTCGCGTGAAGGCGAACGGCCGCGAAGTCCCGTCGTACCAGAGATGTGTCCCCGGCTCCCCGTCGTAGGGAAAGTCGTTGCCCATCGGACGCCAGGACCTTCCCCCGTCATCCGATCGCTGGATGAGCTGGCCGAACCAGCCGGTCGACTGCGAGGCATAAAGCCGGTCAGGGTCGGCCGGGGACCCCGCGAGGTGGTAGATCTCCCACCCGCCGAAGTGCGGCCCGTCGACCTTCCAGTCGGATCGTTCGCCGTCGGCCGTGAGGACGAACGCACCCTTTGCGGTCCCGACCAGCACCCGCACACCACTCATCGCAGCACCTCCTGCATCGTCGTGACGCTACGACGCACGAGGCCGGCGAACAACCGTGCCGGGCGGACCGGCTTGCCCGGGCGAGTTGTGGGGGAGACGTCCAACCCGACTCCCGGCGCCTGGCCGCTGTTCTGGACCGGAATCGGGTCCGTGGTCGGCGGCACAAGGCCGAGACGTAGGGTGAACCTCGTTCGGCCGACGGGAAGTTGATGACGATGGCGACGCTCACCAGAGAGCAGGTTCTCGAGGTGCTCCGGCGCGCGGGCCTGTACCACCTGATCCAAGGGCACGAGTCGGAGCTGCCGGAGCAGATCGACACCGAACGTGACCAGGCGCTCTTCGACCGGCTCGGGATCTACCGCGGTGAGATCGTGGACTCCCTCGGCGGAAGCCCGTAATCCCTGGCGTGCCGGTTTTCGCTGATGTCCGCCGCGGTCCTATCCCGGCACTGTCTGGTAGGTCGACGGGACCAGGCTGACCCGGACGTCGATGCTGCCCACGCCGCCGGCGTCGAGGTCGTCGCGCAACGCGCCGAGAC
>DATJWM010000045.1:0-4301 GCA_035501255.1 Mycobacteriales bacterium
AGGAACTCGTAGATCTCTTTCGGCTTGGGCAGCGAGTCGAAGCTGACCTCAGAGGACTCGGTGAGCTCCTCTTCGATGATCTCGTTGCACAGATCGATGCACTCGTCGCAGATGTAGACACCCGGGCCTGCGATGAGCTTCTTGACCTGCTTCTGGCTCTTCCCGCAAAAGGAGCACTTGAGCAGGTCGCCACCGTCACCGATGCGTGCCACTCGCGCTCCTCTTGGTTGTGCAGCGTAGGGGGTCCACCGCGCAGACCACTATGACGGTACCGCGCCGGACAGACATCGTCCCCCCATAACGGTCAGCCGACCCCTCTTCACTGGGCGTGTCGCCCGTCCAATCCGCCGGATGGGCTAGCGCAAAACGCCTAAGAGTGACCGCATCTCCGGTTGTCGACCCTGGCTAGGCCGACCCACCCGGAACCGCGGACAACTTGCGGCTGCGGATGACCTCGTCGACGATGCCGTATTCGACGGCTTCATCCGCGGTCAGGATCTTGTCGCGTTCGATGTCGGCCTTGACCTGCTCGATGCTGCGGCCGGAATGGCGCGCGATAAAGGTTTCGAGCAGCGACCGCATCCGCATGATCTCCCGCGCCTGGATCTCGATGTCGCTGCTCTGCCCGCCGCCCTCGCTGTAGGGCTGATGGATAAGGATCCGCGAGTTCGGCAACGCGAGCCGCTTGCCGGGCGTACCGGCCGCGAGGAGCACGGCCGCGGCCGATGCCGCTTGGCCGAGACACACGGTCTGAATCTCGGGCCGGACGAACTGCATGCAGTCATAGATCGCGGTCAGCGCGGTGAACGAGCCGCCCGGCGAGTTGATGTACATGTGGATGTCGCGATCCGGGTCCATCTGCTCGAGACACAGCAGCTGCGCCATGACGTCGTCGGCGCTCGCGTCGTCGATCTGCACCCCGAGGAAGATGATCCGCTCCTCGAACAACTTCGTGTACGGCGAGAGCTCCTTGAACCCGTAGCTCGTGCGCTCGGTGAATGTCGGAAGGATGTAGCGGCCCTGGATCGGGTGCTCGGTGGTGCCGAACGGTTGCTGTGGCATCGCTGTCATCTCCTAAGCCGGCACCTGGTTGGCACGTGCCACAACGTGATCGACGAACCCGTAGTCCCTCGCCTCTTCGGCGGTGAACCACCGGTCCCGATCGGAGTCGATCTCGATCTGCTCGACGGTCTGACCGGTGTGGAACGCGATCCGCTCCTGCATTGTGCGCTTCGTGTAAAGCATCTGCTCAGCCTGGATGGCGATGTCGCTCGCGGTGCCGCCGATTCCGCCGGACGGCTGGTGCATCATGATCCGCGCGTGAGGGGTGGCGTAGCGCTTGCCGTTCGCGCCGGCGCAGAGCAGGAACTGGCCCATGCTCGCCGCCAGACCGACCGCGACCGTCGCGACGTCGTTCGTCACGAACTGCATCGTGTCGTAGATCGCCATGCCGGCGCTAACCGAGCCGCCCGGCGAGTTGATGTAGAGGAAGATGTCCCGCTCGGGATCTTCTGCCGACAGCAGCAGCAGCTGTGCGCAGATCTGGTTGGCGATCGGATCATCCACCTGGCTGCCCAGGAAGACGATGCGTTCGCGGAGAAGTCGCTCGTAGACCGAGTCGTTGAGGTTGAGGCCCAGTGCGCTCGCACGCATCTGCGGCCCGCTCAGGTTCGGATCACTCATGGTTCGACACTAGCCGCCGATATGACACCTTCGACGCACCCAAACGGAGTGTTCGCTCAGGGCGTGGCCGCGTTCGCCCCGGCCCCGTCACGCCAGCGGTCACAGAACCGCAACACGCACCCGGCAGACTGGTCGGAACCCCCTCGTTCGAGCCTCAACCCCTCGGAGGTCAGACACCATGCTGCTGCGCGCCCGGGTGAGCCTGCTCGACCGGCCCGGTGCACTCCTGGCGGTCGCGAAGGTGATCGCCGACCTCGGCGGCAACATCGTCGACATCGAGATCCTCGCGGCGAGCGACGGCCGGGTGATCGACGACCTGCTCGTGGACATGCCCGCCGGGTCGCAGGACACCTTGGTGAACCAGCTCGCGACCGCGCACGCAGAGGTGCTGAGCCTTCGGCGTACCGTTCGGCTCTCCGGGCAGCGCCCCGACCTTGACCTGCTCGGCCGGATCGCGAGTGAGCCCGCCGCAGCTCTCGCCACCTTGGTCTCGCTCGCACCGCCGATCTGGAGCGCGGACTGGGCGCTGGTCATCGCGAGCGCCTCGGGCGAGATCGTGCGCAGCTCGCCCGGCGCGCCCACGCCAGCCCCGGCCGGTCTCCCGGTGCCGCTCGGCCCGCTCCCGCGCCGCGCGCTGGTCGACGGCACCGCGGGCGGGCAGTTCGAGGTGGTCGGCACCCGGTGGGGCGGCGAGCATCAGATCTACCTGGGACGGATCGACGGTCCGACGTTCCTTCAGGTCGAGATGGTGCAACTACGCCGCATCCTCGAACTCGCCACCAACCTCGCCCGCCCCACCTGACCCGTATTCGCCCAACTGTCAGAAACTGGGCGTTTTCGCGGCCGAAACGCCCGACAGCTGACAGTTGGGCGAGAAGGGGTTAGTCCTCGGAGGTGGCAGTGCCGGCGGTCGCGGGCTCGGCCGTGCCGGTGAGGGCGTTGAGATCGACCGGGTTGCCGGCGGTGTCGGTGACGCTCGCGCGCTCCATTACGAGCGCAAGCGCCTTGTTGCGCAGGATGTCGCTCATCAGCGCGCCGAGCTGACCGGCGTTGACGACCTGCTGCGCATAAGCGTCCGCCGGGATGCCGGCCTGCTGTGCTCGCCGCACGATCTGCTCGGTGAGATCGGACTCGTCGACGGACAGCTCCTCCTTCTTGGCGATCGCGTCGAGCACGAACTGCGCCTTGATCGCCGTGGCCGCGTTGTCCTCGATGTCCTTGTCGATCGCGTCGGGCGTCGTGTTCTCGTGTTCGGCGTAGTCGGCTTTGGTGAGCCCCGCGGCCTCGAGCTGCTGGTCCAGCTGCTCTTTGCGGAAGGTGACCTCGTCGCCGAGCACGTGTTCGGGCAGCGGGATCTCGACGAGGGCGAGCAGGGCCTCGAGGACCTTGTCGCGGGCCTCCATACCCTGGGTCAGGCGACGGACCCGGCCGAGCCGTGAGCCGATGTCCTCCCGCAGCTCGGCGATCGTGTCGAACTCGCTCGCCATTTGCGCAAACTCGTCGTCGAGCTCGGGCGCCTGCTTCTCCTTGACCGAGCGCACGGTCACGGTCGCGGTCGCGTTCTCACCGCCGTGATGACCGGAACGCAGCTGAGTCTCGAACTCCTTGGACTCCTCGGCAGAGAGCCCGACGATCGCCTCGTCGAGACCGGCGACGAGAGAATCGCTGCCGACCTCGTAGGACAGGCTGTTCGCGGAGGCGTCCGCCACCGTCTCGCCTTCGATGGTGGCCGAGAGGTCGATCGAGACGAAGTCACCCGTCGCCGCGGCACGCTCCGCCATGGTCAGCGTGGAGAACCGGTCGCGCAGGGCGTCGACCTGCTCGTCGATCTCGGTCTCGCTGAACTCCGCAGCATCAACCGTCACCGGCAGCCCGTCGTACGGCGGCAGATCGATCTCCGGACGGACGTCGACCTCGGCGGTGAAAACGAGCTCCTCGCCATCCGTGAACTGGGTGACCTCGATCTCCGGGTGCCCCAGAATGTCGACTTCCTGCTCGCGGACCGCATCACCGTAGATCCGCGGCACGGCGTCGTTGATCGCCTCGTCGAGAACCGCACCGCGTCCGACGTACTGGTCGACCAGGCGGGGCGGCACCTTGCCGGGGCGGAATCCCTTGACCCGGACCTGCTGGCCGACCTTCTTATAGGCGCGGGTTACGGCGGGCTCAAGCTCCTCGAACGGGACCTCAACGGTGAGCTTGATCCGGGTTGGGCCGAGTGTCTCGACGGCGCTTTTCATCGCGGCGCGGGGTCTCCTGTGCAGTTCGTACGTGGTTTCGGACGGTGCTGGTCGGGGCGGGGAGACTCGAACTCCCGATCTCCTGCTCCCAAAGCAGGCGCGCTAGCCACTACGCTACGCCCCGCGGCGCTGTTGTGATCTTACGGTCACGGCAGCCTGTCGCGGGCGTAGCTCAATGGCAGAGCCCCAGCCTTCCAAGCTGGCCATGCCGGTTCGATCCCGGTCGCCCGCTCTGATCGAAGTTGCAGGTCAGGCGTTCAGCCCACCGTGTGACTGCTGTGACTCGACATCACGTTTCTGCTGGCCACGCTCGGCGTGCCATTCGCGTGCCACAACGTCCGGGCTCCTTCGGACTGGGCACGCCGACGAGTACGTCTT
>DATJWM010000046.1:0-3284 GCA_035501255.1 Mycobacteriales bacterium
AGGGCGAAGCCGCCGAGGCAAACCAGCCAGCCAACGACACCCCCGAGGAGCCCGTCACCGTGGCGCCACCAGCCGCGGACGGCAACGGCAACGGCGTGGTCAGCGTGGACTTCGGCGGCCTCGGACCCGCCGCCGCGTGAGCACCGACGCGCGCAGCCGGCTCGCCGCCCAAGCGACGGCGGCCGGCTACCCGCCCGACCTCCTCGCCCTCATCGCACACGCCACCCTGCCCGCCCACCGGGACGGCGAGCAGCTCGACGACACGCAGATCGAACAGGTCACCGCCGCGGTCGAGGTCCTCGCCCAAGCCGGCCACCGCGCCGAGTCGCTCGCCGAGCACATCGCCGATTACCGGCGCCGCCACGGCGAGGACTGGCGCCGTCGACTCTGGTCCCGCGCGCTAAGGCTCGCAAGCCTCCGCTACCGCCACCCGGACATCTACGGCCTCTCGCCGTGCGAGACCGACCCGGACCGGCTCGCTCAACACGCCGCCCGCCAACCCGCGCCGACGTCCTCGGTGCGGGGCGCGTGAACCCAGCCCCCTCTCGACATTGAAAGGAGAGCGAGATGACCGATCTCGCACTCGCCCAGCCCGGCGGCCCCGCGTCGCCGGCAGGCGTCACGGCAGCCGCGCTCGCCGCCCGAATCGAGGTCCCGCGCCAGCTTCCGCCCCGCCCCGATGGAGAGCCGATCCGACACCTCTCCAACAGCTCCTACACCCTGTTCGTTTCCTGCCCGGAGGCCTGGCGACTGAAATATCTGCAGGCGAGGGCGGAGCCGACGTCGGGGGCGATGTTCCTCGGCTCCCGGGTCGATGACGCGCTCAGCCTCTACTACCGGCGGATGCTCGAGCATCACGAACGACTCGACCCGGGGCAGGTCACCGACGCCTACCGCGACCTATGGCGTACAGAGCTCCAGGCAGCGGAGACGAAGGCAGGCGTCGACTGGAGCGACGTCCCGCAGCACGAGGCGTTCGAGCTCGGGCTACAGGCGCTCGAGCTGAGCTTCGAGCAACTCGTCCCGAAGCTCGGCGAGCCGCTCGCCGTGCAACGCCGGCTCGAGTTCGCGCTCGCCCCGGGGCTGACGGAGTGGACGATCGTCTGCTACCCGGACCTCGAGACACGGGCTCCCGGGGTGGCCGGCGAGGAGATCGACCGCGTCATCGATTACAAGGTCAAGGGAAGCCTGATCGGCCAGCCCGCCGCCAACCGCGACCCGCAGGCAAGCCTGTACCTCGCCGCACGCTGGCTGGAGAGCCGGCCCGCCGACGAGTTCGCGTTTGCCCAGATCGCAAAGCCCGGCCGGCAGCGCAAGCAGATGGGCGCCGCGTTCATCACCACCCGACGAACGTGCGGGCAGCTGCGCGCCAGCCTCGCGCGGATCGCGCTGGCCGCTGCGCAGATCGACACCTACTACCGGCGCTTCGGCCCGGACCGGCCATGGGGGTTCGCCGATCCCACCGGATGGAAGTGCTCCGAGAGATTCTGCTCAGCCTGGCGAGACTGTCCGGGCGGTGCAGGACTCTAGGCCAAGTGCGCAGCAACAACGAGTTACCCATCGCCCACGGGTTGTGTCACTGCGGATGTGGCGAGGCGACAAAGCCGGCCCCGAAGACGTCACGACGTAACGGCTGGGTGAAGGGCGAGCCGATGCGGTTCGTCGACGGTCACTCTGCGCGACTGCGACGCATCAACCCGGAACTCGTCGGGTCTAGTCCGCCAAACCCAAGCGGTCGTTGCATGTGCGGGTGCGGACGAGCGACGAGAATCGCACCGAGGAGCAACTTGCAGCTCGGCTGGCTGAAGGGTGAGCCGATTCGTTTCATCCACGGCCACCACGCGCGTCGGTCCGTGTCGTTCGAGACCGACGTGGACTACCGCATCGTCGATCTCGGCCACCTGACACCGTGCTGGATCTGGTTGCGCGCGAGATGCGGCAATTACGGTTGTGTCTGGCGTCACCGAGACGGTCGCCGCACGGTGACATTCGCACATCGACTTTCGTACGAACACCATATCGGTCCGATCGGTGATGGGCTGACGATCGATCACCTGTGCGAGATCAAGTTGTGCGTCCACCCCGACCACCTCGAACCGGTGTCAAGCGGCGAGAACACAAGACGAGCCGCTCGCCGCAAGTCAGCCCGGCGTAAACCCCGTAAGCCGCACCGCTCCAAGGGCGGCACCAGGCCAAGCTACGCAGAAGACGAGCCCCCCTGCGAGGTTGTGCACGCCGGTCACGATTCCCCGTGCTGGTTGTGGTTGCGGGCGGTCAGCCACAACGGTTATCCGGTCAGGATCCTCACACGCAAACTGAGGACCTCCCGGCGAAGCGTCTACGCCCGCCGCGTCTATTGGGCGCGCGTTCATGGTCCGATCCCCGAAGGTCACGAGATCGATCACCTGTGCGGGAACATCTCGTGCGTCAACCCGGACCACCTTGAGTCGGTGCCCGCGGATGTTCACCGAACGCGCACAGTCGAGCGGCGACGCCGGCACCCGTTGACTGCGGTGCCAGCACACCCGTCCGGACGCGGCCAGTAGTCAGGCCAGCGCGAGGTTAGGTCTCGCCGGCCTGTAACGGGGCCCACCCCGCCGTGCCCCCGGTACCTATCACACGAACCTCGAGCACAGGGAGACACGATGCCCACACCGTTCGCCGACCGCTACCGCGAAGCCATGCGCCAAGCGGGCGGCGCCTGCCCGATCGAGTCGGGCGTGATCGGCCGCCTCGCCGACCACGAATGCGACCACGGCCGGCTACCCGGCGATCGCACCGGAAAGTGCGGCTGCTGGCCGCAAGAGAACGCACCCGTCATCGCACTCAGCCGGCGCCCGCAACCGCCGCCCGCCAGACGGAACGCCGCCTGACTCGGGGAATGGCGAGCGGCGATCGCATGCACCGCTGTCCAATCGGTGACTGCACCGTGCAGGTGCCGCTTGAGCTGCTCATGTGCGCGCGGCACTGGCAGCTGGTGCCGGCCAAGCTCAAACGGGCACTGCGCCGCGTATGGCGCAACGGCCAGGGCGCCGGCAGCCGCGCGCACCGCGCGGCGGTCCACGCGTGCATCCACGCCGCGCGTTCCAGCTGCCATCCGTCCTGTGATCAGAACCTGCGCGGAATGGTCCGCCGGTTCCTCGCCGACTACCGGCACCCCAACCACATCAACGGCGAGAGCTGGGACGAGGAAGACATCACCCGCGTCATCCAAGTGATGCGCTGCCACCCGCACAAACCCGACCCCCGAACCCGACGCTGCCTTCGCTGCGGCGCCACCCTCG
>DATJWM010000047.1:0-3249 GCA_035501255.1 Mycobacteriales bacterium
GGACTGCGCGTCCGCGTCGGCCTCGACATGCACCGACAGGTCGCCCTGCGCGGCCTGCGCCAACGCCGCGGACAGCTCATCCACGGTCGACTTCAACCGGTCCCGCTCCGTCGCCGAAGCCACCCGCTGCGCCTCCAACGAGGAGGAGACTGCCGACCCCAACAACGCCACCAACGGCGTGCACAACCCCACCAACACCAACGGACCCGAATTCGCCTTCGTCAACGTATGCGCCAACGCCGTCGCGAACACGAGCGCCCCGACCATGCCGAGGGCTTGCACGACCGCGATCGTCTTGCCAGGAGCGATGACCGCGGCACCGGAGGTCGTCACGAGCATCAGGACCCAAAACGGGCCCTCGATGCCGCCGGTCAGCGAGACAACCGCGATGACCACGACCATGTCGACGAACCCCATCGACAGCAGGTAGGGGACCTCGACCTGCGGGGCGTGCACCTTCATCCACGGCACGCCCAGTTGCATGAGCACCGGAAGTACGCCGATCACGAGCCAGATGTAGATGGCGTGCCGATGGTCGTGCGTCGGGCCGTGCCCGAGGTTGGCCATCAGCATGACCGCGATCGCGGCCGCGACCAGCTTGCCGAAGCTGGCCATGCTCGCTTCGCGACCCAGTCGGTTCCACGCGGTCACGGTGATCTTCTCCAAACGGCGACGAAGTACTCCGTGAGATTTATCGGGTCCAAACGGGCAGAGGTGAAGCGCTCGCGGGCAGTTCGCCTCGCCGCCCGCGACGGTTCGCCCGGCATGCGGACGATAGGTTTGCACCGTTTTCGGGCGGCTCCACCCCCGCAGAACTCGCCAGGGCGAACCGTCGTCCGCGACAGGAGGATGCGTGAGCGCACCGCACACCCCCGAGCTCGGGCATTCCCTCGGTGACAGCGGGCGGGTCTATCCCGACGCCGTCCGGCCGCCCGACGGAGCGCCGAACGTGGTCGTGATCGTGCTCGACGACCTTGGCTTCGGCCAGCTCGGGTGCTTCGGATCGGACATCGAGACGCCGGTCATCGACGGCCTCGCGGCCGACGGCCTGCGCTACAACCGGTTCCACGTGACCGCGCTGTGCTCACCGACGCGCGCGAGCCTGTTTACCGGCCGCAACCATCATGCGGTGGGCATGGGCTTCCTGGTCGACGTACCGCTCGCCTTCCCCGGTTACAACGGCCGGATACCGCCGTCGGCGGCCCCCCTGCCTCGACTGCTTCGCGACGCGGGCTACAACACGATGGCCGTGGGCAAGTGGCATCTCGTGCCCCGCGGCGAGCGCTCTCCGGCTGGCCCGTACGCCCGCTGGCCGCTCGGCTACGGATTCGAGCGATACTACGGCTTCCTCCAGGGCGACACGAACCACTGGGCGCCCAACCTGGTCGAGGACAACCACTACATCGACGCGCCGCGTACGCCGGAGGAGGGCTATCACCTCACGGAGGACCTGGCCGACGTCGCCGTCCGGATGGTGGTCGACCAGCAGCGGGCGGCGCCCGGCAAGCCGTTCTTCCTCTACTTCGCGCTCGGCGCGATGCACGCGCCGCATCAGGTGCACGCCGACTGGATCACGCATTACGCCGGCCGGTTCGACCAGGGGTGGGACGAGTGGCGCAAGGAGGTCTTCCGCCGACAGCTCGACAGCGGCGTCGTCCCCGACGGCACGGTCCTCACCGAGCGGCCGTCGTGGGTGTCCGGGTGGGACGACCTCGACGCCGGCGCCCGGGCGATGCACGCGCGGGCGATGGAGGTCTACGCCGGATTCCTCAGCCACACCGACGCACAGATCGGTCGGGTGCTCGCCGCGCTCGACCGGATCGGCCAGCGCGACAACACCGTGGTCATGCTGCTGTCGGACAACGGGGCGAGCGCCGAGGGCGGGCGCCACGGGACGACCAACGAGCACCGGTTCTCCGCGCAGTTGCCGGAGACGGTCGAGGGCAACCTTGCCCATCTCGAGGACTGGGGTGGGCCGCGTTCGTACAACCACTACTCGTGGGGGTGGGCCTGGGCCGGGAACACGCCGTTCCGGCTGTGGAAGCGCTACGCCTGGCTGGGTGGGACGCGAACGCCCCTGATCGTTCGCTGGCCGGAAAGGATTCGCGACGGTGACGGCGTACGGGACCAGTTCTGCCACGCGGTCGACCTCATGCCGACGATCCTCGAGACCTGTGGGCTGGAGCCGCCGCAGGTGGTCGACGGGATTACCCAGCAGTCGGTCGACGGGGCGTCGTTCGCGGCCACGTTCACCGATCCGGAAGCCGCCGCCGCGCGGGACACCCAGTACTTCGAGATGCTCGGGTCGCGCTCGATCGTGAGCGGGTCGTGGAAGGCCACCACGGACCATGTGTCGCAAGGGGTGCTCGACGAAGAACAGCTCATGGAGGGCAGCCGGGACTTCGCGACCGACCACTGGGCGCTGTTCGACCTCGCGACCGACTTCTCCGAGTCGACGGACGTTTCGGCCGCGCATCCGGACGTGGTCGACAGGCTCGCCGAGCGGTGGCTGATCGAGGCCGGCCGCAACAACGTCATGCCGATGTCGGAAGGGCTGGTCAACCGGCTCGGCGCGATCATCTTCCCCGACTACCCACCGGGCAACCGCGCGGTGTTCACGCAGGACGGGGAGGTCGTGTGCGACGAGACGGTCCCGTTGCTGTTCGGCGGGTTCGAGCTGTCCGTGTCGGCGTACGTTCCGGCGGAGCCGGCCGGCGTACTCGTGGCTCTGGGGGACTGGAACGGTGGGTACGCGATGTACGTCGTCGACGGCCGGCTGCGGTTCACCTTCGCCCCGGCCGGTGACCCGGTCGACGTGATCGCGCCGGAGTCGCTGCCCGAGGGCCAGCACCGGTTGTCGGTGAGCTTCGCACCGACGCCTGGAGGGGGAGGCGAGTTTCACCTCGGGTGTGATGGCGAGCGGATCGCGTCCGCGCGCATGGAGGGAGCGATCCCGCTCGCGTTGCAGCATGGCGGGACGCGCCTGCGGATCGGGAAGGACGTAGGTCTGCCGGTCTCCGACGCGTACTCGCCGCCGTTCCCGTGGACGGGGACGATCGAGGAGGTTGTGGTCGAGACCCCGGGGCCGGCGGCCGGAACTGGCGGGTTACCGAGTGTCCGCGACGTCGAGGTGTCGCTGCACGCCGACTGACGCCGTCGCGTAACGGCGTGACGCCGTCGCGTAACGGCGTGACGCCGTTTTGGGGGTGGTGGTGGCGGCGTTTGTGAGCATGGCTGCGGCGTGTTGGG
>DATJWM010000048.1:0-16575 GCA_035501255.1 Mycobacteriales bacterium
GGACTGCGCGTCCGCGTCGGCCTCGACATGCACCGACAGGTCGCCCTGCGCGGCCTGCGCCAACGCCGCGGACAGCTCATCCACGGTCGACTTCAACCGGTCCCGCTCCGTCGCCGAAGCCACCCGCTGCGCCTCCAACGACTCCGACACCGACGACCCCAACAACGCCACCAACGGCGTGCACAACCCCACCAACACCAACGGACCCGAATTCGCCTTCGTCAACGTATGCGCCAACGCCGTCGCGCCCACAAGGGCGGCGACGTACAGGCAGGAGGACAAGGTGGCCGTCTTGCGGCTCTCGGAGATCACGGCCGCGCCGGCGGTGTTGACCAGGACGAGGACCCAGAACGGGCCCTCGATGCCGCCGGTCAACGCGATGACCGCGACGAGTACGGAGATGTCGAGCAGTGCCATGACGCCGAGCACCGGTTGCTCGAGCTTCGGCGCCATGATGTGGATGATCGGGATGGAGGCGATGAGCGCCGCCGAGATCAGTCCGACCCCCAGCCACGCGTAGATCAGCGCGGCGTGGTCGTGCGTCGGCCCGGTGGTCGTCGCGCTCATGATCGCGACCGCGACCGCGATCGCGAACAGCTTGCCGAGCGAGGTCAGCGTTGACTCGATCGATAGCCGGCTGTACATCGTCCCCGTCTCCTTCGTCCATGGGAACTGCACGATCTCTTTCGGCTCGATCACCCGATAGGTGTAGTGATTCGTCGGCGTGGTGCGGCTTTTGCCGGTCGATGTCCGGTTCAGCCGACGGGTGGGTGCCGAGCGCGAAGCGGAGTCGATCGGCGGCTCGGGCAGAGCCTGGTGACCGACTTCAGGTGCAGAACCTTTGTGATGGGGACCCGATTACCGTCGCTCGCAACGGAGCGAGGACGGCACTGAACTACCGCAGGCCGTCCGCGTTGGTGCGGCCGCCGAGGCCGACGTAGACCCGCGAACCGACCTCGAGCACGTCACCGCCGTCGAGCGGCCCGGGCGCCATGATCCGATCCACCCGGTATCCGAGCGTGATGGACCTCCGCGTCGTTGCCCGGGTAGTACAGGCCTTCGTGACCGGTGTCGGACCACCGCACGAGGTACGGCGGCGCGCCGTCGCTTGCGGGGACCTTGAGAATCTCGGCGTCGCGGGCAGGGACGCCGGTCGTTCGGGACTTCACGATGAGCCGATCCCCGGGGGCTGCGCGCATGGTGGTCTCCTCGTGCGAGATGACGGTGCCAGTGCCCGTATGGTGCGATCGGATCGCGACGGTCGGCAGAGACCGAGGTCCCCCGGTGTGGGGGTCGAAGGTCCCGGTGGTGTCGACTCGGATCCCGCGCCGTGGGGTCGGCGGGCAAGGGTCTGGAGAGGAGCGAGGGTGGCGAGTGCAACGTACGCCGTGACCGGATCGGCCTCCGGAATTGGCCAGGCGGTCACTGCCCGCCTCCGCCGCGCCGGGCATCGGGTGATCGCGGTCGACCGGGTCGGGGAGGTGGACGTCGTCGCCGACCTCGGATCCGTGGACGGTCGGGCGGCCGCGATCGCCGAGGTGACCGACCTCTGCGCCGGCACGCTGACGGGTTTCGTTCCCTGCGCCGGGCTCGCGGGCCTGCCGAACCGGGCGGCGTCGTTGCTGGTCAGCGTGAACTATTTCGGTACGGTCGAGATGATCGACGGCCTGAAGGGGTGCCTCGCCGCAGGCGGGGGATCGGTCGTGGCGATCAGCTCCAACTCGACGACCTGCCAGCCGGGATTCTCCCTCGACCTCGTCGATGCCTGCCTCGACGGCGACGAGTCGGTCGCCGTCGCGCTCGCTGACGAGGGCGACTCGCTGACGGCGTACCCGGCGACCAAGACGGCGATCGCGCGCTGGATCCGGCGGCGCGCGGCGCAGCCGGAGTGGATCGGGGCGGGGGTGCGGCTCAATGCGGTCGCGCCGGGCATGGTGGAGACCGCGATGATCGCGGAAGGCAAGGCCGACCCGGTCGTCGGTCCGTTGCTGGGGATGTTCCCGCTGCCGCGCGGGCGCGGTGGGCAACCCGAGGAGATCGCCGAGGCGATCGACTTCCTGCTGCACAACGACTACTGCGTCGGCACGTTCCTTCTCCTCGACGGCGGCACCGAGGCGCTGCTGCGGCCTGACGACTGGCCTACCCGCTGGGAGTTGTGACCCTGCGCGGGGTCAACGTCGGCGAACTCAGCAGCGCTGCGGCCATCCAGACCGCCGCGTAGGCGAAACCGGCGGTGGCCGACACCGTCGACCAGAGCACCCCGACGACGGCCGATGAGGTGAGCGCGCCGACACCTTGTACGACGCCAAGCAGGCCGAATCCGTTGCTGCGCAACGAGTCCGGGAGAAGGGTGGCGATGGCCGCCGACTCCGCCGGCTCCGCGAAACCGATGCCGCAGCCGGCGAGCGCGAACGCGATGAGCAGGCGCAACGGGCTGCTCGGGCCGGCCGCGAACATCGCGTAGCCGCCGAGGTAGGTCAAGGCCCCGACGATCATGGCGGCGCGGGTGGACCGCCGATCGATCAGCGTGCCCGCGGCGACCGCTGCACCCGTCGCGAGGAGGTTGTGAGCGGCGTAGAGCAGGATCGCAAGGCTGGTCGCGGCCGTCACGCTGCGCCCGTCGGTGTGCAACAACTCGGTCGCGCGCAGGATCAGCAGCGACGAGGCGATGTTCCCGAGCTCGAAGAGCGTCGGTGCAACGAGGACGCTGGCGAGCCCCGCCCTGCGGAGCTCGCCGAGGTTGTAACGCATCACCTTGCGGCCCTTGGATGGCCCCGCCGTGCGCGCTGCCTCCCGGGTCGCGACGACGATCAGCGCGGCCGCGCCGAAGCCGGGTACGGCGGCGAGCAGAAGGGTCGGGCGTACCCCGATCGTCGAGATGAACAGTGCCGCGAGAAGCGGACCGCCGACCGCGCCGAGGTTGTCGCCTGCCCGCTCCAGACCGCTCGCTCGACCGAACGCACCGGTCGGCACCAAGGAGTACAAGGTGGCGTCGCGGGCGGGTGAGCGCAGGCCGCGGCTGACCCAGGCGAGCGCCCGCAGGATCGCGACCTGCCAGATCGTCATGGCGAGGCCGATCGCGCCGGTCAGGACGGCGGTCCCGACGTACCCGCCGGTGACGAGCCGGCGTCGGTTGTCGGGGTTGATCGCGAGCGGACCGCCGGCCAACTTGGCCACGCCGACGAGCGCGTCGGAGACGCCTTCGATCACGCCGAGGGCTCCGGGGCCGGCGTGCAGGGTGGCGGTGAGGAAGGTCGGAAGGACGCTGGTCGTGGTCTCGTGGCCGAGATCGGAGAGCAGGCTGGCCCCGCCGATCGAGGCAACGCCGGGAGTCAGCCAATGGTCGACGTCCTGCGGCTTCGCCACGACCCGGACCTTACGGCGTCGGTACTACGTTCCGTCGTAGCGGGGTCGATTCGGGTCGGGCACACTGGAGGCATGACGAGCGAGTCGATCGACCCCGAGGACGTGGTCTCCTACGACGCGATCCCCGACCGTGAGCGCGACGGCGTGACGTCGCTGCGCGACACCGAGGCGGAGCAGGGCGATGAGGAGTACCTCGACGACAGCTTCGAGTTGGACACCGAGGAGGCGCGCGACCTCGATGTCGGCCTCGACCGCCTCGGTGGTGAGACCCCCCGCCTCGACTGAAGCGGCGTCACGCCGGTACGTCGTACGGATAGCGGCGTCACGCCGGTGCGTCGTACGGATAGCGGCGTCACGCCGGTACGTCGTACGGATAGCGGCGTCACGCCGGTATCCCCGATGTTCGACAATGGGGGGGTGAGCGAACGCGCAGTCGTTGAGGACGCGGATGCCCGGTTGCGGGTCGCGATCGTCGGGGCAGGGCCTGCGGGCATCTACATCGCGGCCGCGCTCGCGGATCGTCCCGACCTGATCGGCGAGGTCGACATCTTCGACCGGCTGCCGGTTCCGTTCGGCCTGCTGCGCTACGGCGTCGCCCCCGACCACCTGAAGATGAAGGCGTTGACCGCCACGCTGCAAAAGACGCTCGACCACGACTTCGTGCGCTTCTTCGGCAACGTCACCATCGGTGCCGACATCACGGTTGACGAGCTCCTCGCGGACTACCACGCGGTCGTCTACGCCTATGGCGCGTCGGACGACCGCCGGCTGGGGATCCCCGGCGAGGATCTCCCGAACTGCCTTGGGGCGCGCGAGTTCGTGGTCTGGTACTGCGACGATCCGGACGCGAGCCCGCTCGGCTTCGATCTGACCGCCGACGCCGCCGTGGTCATCGGGCTCGGCAACGTTGCGCTCGATGCGGCTCGGATCCTCGTCCGCGATCCGGAGGAGCTGAGCTCGACGGACGTGTCGGATGCCGTCCTCGAGGGTTTGCGCGGGTCGGCGATCACGACCGTGCACGTCGTCGGTCGGCGCGGCCCGCAGCACGCGAAGTTCACCACCAAGGAGCTCCGGGAGCTCGGCGAACTCGCCGGCGTCGACGTGGTGGTCGACCCGGCGGCGCTCAAGGACATTGGTGAGGTCGAGGACTCGACTGTCCGCCGCAACCTCGAGGTGTTCCGCGACTGGGCCGACCGTACGCCGACCGGCGCGGCTCGCTCCGTCGTGTTCCACTTCTTCGCGACGCCGGTCGCGGTGCTGGGGACGGACAAGGTGGAGGGGCTCCGGGTCCGTCTCGCCGACGGACCTACCGAGGACATTCCCGCGCAGCTGGTCTTGCGTTCGGCGGGGTATCGCGGCGTACCGCTGGAAGGCGTCCCCTTCGACGCGGACGCCGGCACGGTCGCCGCTATCGACCACCGGGTGCAGCGCGACGGCGACGCGCTCGGCGAGTACGCGAACGGCTGGATCAAGCGGGGACCGACCGGCGTGATCGGCACCAACCGATCCGACGCCACCGCCACGATGCGGGTGATCGTCGAGGACGTCGACAAGTTGGCCGCGCGGTCCGTCAAGCCGGGGAGCGCGCTCGAGGCGGCGCTGGCGCGCGGAGCCAAGCCCGTGACCGGCGAGGGGTGGGCGGCGATCGACGCGGCCGAGATCGCCCACGGCACGCAACGTTCCGCCGCCCGGATCAAGCTGGCTCATTGGGAGCGCCTGCTCGACGTCGGTCACGGCGGCTCGTCCGAGTCCTGAGCCCGGCCTCGGCTACCCGCAGGTAACCCAGGGGTCGGTACCGCTGCCGGCACTGCGCGTGGGACCGTACTTGTCATGGATGCGGTCGACATCATGCGCGAGCTCGAGCCGACGGTCGAGGAGAACCTCAATCGCCACCTGTCGGTGGCGACGGAATGGATGCCGCACGACTACGTGCCGTGGCGCCTCGGCCGTGACTTCGCCGGTGATGACGCGGTCGAGTGGACGCTGGACCAGTCGACGCTCAGTATGCCCGCGCGGGTGTCCTTCGAGGTCAACCTCCTGACCGAGGACAACCTGCCGAGCTATCACTACGAGATCGCGTCGACCTTCGGGCGCGACGGCGCCTGGGGGACGTGGGTGCATCGCTGGACCGCCGAGGAGGGCCGGCACGCCTGCTGCATCCGCGACTATCTCCTCGTGACCCGCGCGGTCGATCCGGTCGCACTCGAGCGCGACCGGATGCTGACGATGGAGAGGGGTTTTCGCGCGGACGAGAAGGACCTGCTGCGCGCGGTCGCCTACGTGAGCTTCCAGGAGCTTGCCACCCGGATCGCCCACCGCAACACCGGACGCGTCGCCGGCGACCCGGTCGCGGACAGGCTGATGGGGCGGATCTCGGCGGACGAGAACCTGCACATGATCTTCTACCGGGCGCTGCTCGCCGCGGCCCTTGAGATCGCGCCCGACGAGACGGCGGCTGCCGTGGCCGCCGAGGTGATCGGATTCGCGATGCCGGGGACGGTCATCCCGCAGTTCGCCCGAAAGAGCGTGATCATCGCGCAGGCAGGGATCTACGACCTGCGGATCCATCGCGAGGAGGTTGTCAACCCGATCCTGCGCTTCCTCGGCATCCTCGACCGGACGTTCGCCACGCCCGAGGGCGAGAAGGCGCAAGCGCAGCTCGCCGAGCATCTCGATCAACTCGACGTCCTCGCCGCGCAGTTCGAGGAACGGGCGGCCGCGCGTCGCGACCGGCTGGCCGCCGCCTCGTCCTAGCGATTTGTCAGACTCTCAGCCGGTCAGGGCCGGCTCAGAGTCTGACAAGTTGGTTGCGGACCGGCTCGCCGCGGTAGCCGCGGGCAAGCATGGTCACGAACTGGTAGACCGCGTCCTCCTCGTCGGACAGCGGCCCGGGTTGGGCGTGCGGCGAGCTGAGCCCGCGCTGCACCGACTCGCACGCACCCCAGTCCTGGCGATTGGTGATGTCCCAGAAGTCGATGGCGTACGACGGATCGAAGCCGGGCGCGTCCAACGATTCCGGCGCGAACGCCCACGTGCACTCGATCCGGGTCCGCTTCGCCGCGAGCGGCGTCAACCGGTGCACCATCACGTAGTCCGGGTGCAAGCTGATGAGGAGGTTCGGGAACACGTTCAGGTAGATCACCGTGCGTAGCCCGGTCGCGTCCAGACCGCGCAGCGGGACGCCTTTGCTGGTGCCGTCGAGCGACATCGTCGTCATGCCGTCGCGGAGTTCCATCGTCCCGCCCACCCATGCGCCGTCGGCGGCGTAGTTCGACCCGCTCGAGGGCGGGCTGACCTGGCAGAGCTCCGGATGGATCACCGGGCAGTGGTAGCACTCGTGGTAGTTCTCGGTGAGGATCTTCCAGTTCGCCTCGACCTCGTACTCGTGCCGTCCGGCGATCCGCATCCGCGCCATCTCGTACGGCGCGACGATCTCCTCGAGCGTGGCGAGGCTGTCCGCGAGTGGCGCCGCCGAGCCGGACCCGTCGACGAAGACCAGCCCGTGCCATTCCGTGACCGGGATCGGGATGAGCCCCCATCGGGACTGATCGAACCCGTCGTGGCCGGTGAAGCCCTTGGCGCCGCGCAGCTCGCCGGTCAGGGCGTAGGCCCAGGAGTGGTACGGGCAGGTGATGACGCGTCGATTGGTCGCGACGCCACACCCGAGGAACTCGTGACCGCGGTGCCGGCAGGTGTTGGCGAACGCCCGCAGGACGCCGTCCTCGCCGCGGACGAGCAGAACGCCCTCGGTCCCGACTCCCTCGGCGCGCTGGTCGCCGGGTTTGGGTAGGTCCTCGCTTCGGCCGATGCACATCCACCCGCCCGCGAAGAAGTGCTGTTGCTCCCAGGCGAACACCGCGTCGTCGACGTACGCGGCCCGGGGGAGCATCCTGCTCTGGCCGAACGGGCGGAGTGAATCGGCGAGGGCGGCCGGGTCGAGGGGGGCGGGATCGATCACGCGAGAGTCCTGACTGACCATACAGTCAACATAAGGCGAAGGCGTCATGGTGTCCAGCGCACGGGGCGCCGCGTGGTCCGGCATACGGCGGCTGGTCGCTTCAGTCTGTCGCCGACTGCACGGTCCTTGTCAAACCGTGGACGAGGCTCTAGTTTGAACGTTCAGTCAAAGACGAATCGGAGCTCGTGGTGTCTGTCCAGACCCAGCCAATCCGTGACCGTTCTGCTCTGCTCGAACAGCTCGTCGCCGAGCAGGAGCGGGTCTTCGTCGACCGGCAGCCCCGCTCGGCCGCGCTGTCCGAGCGGGCGGGGCACTCGCTCGCCGGCGGCGTGACCTCGAGCTGGCAGATCACCCGCCCGCAGGCCGTCTGGCTCAGCCACGGCCACGGATCGAAGGTGTACGACGTCGACGGCAACTGCTACGTCGACCTGCACGGCGGGTACGGCGCTGCCCTCGCCGGGCACGCGCACCCGGCGATCGTCGAGGCGGTACGCGAGCAGGTCGGGCGCGGGACGCACTTCGCGCAGCCGACCGAGACCGCGGCGATCGTCGCGGAAGAGCTGGCGCGGCGGTTCGGCCTGCCGTTGTGGCGGTTCGCCAACTCCGGCACCGAGGCCACGATGGACGCGGTGCATCTCATGCGGGCGATCACCGGGCGTGACCTGATCATCAAGGTCGAAGGCTGCTACCACGGCCACCACGACTCGGTGCAGGTGTCGGTCACCCCGGAGGCCGACGACGTGGGTGATGAGTCGCGGCCGCAGCCGTTCCCGGCGAGCAGCGGCATCCCGCAGGCGATCATCGACCTCACGCTCGTGGTGAGCTTCAACGACCTCGACGGTCTCGCCCGGATCCTCGAGGATCATCGCGGCAAGGTGGCCGGGATGATCGTCGAGCCGATCATGATGAACGCCGGCATCATCCCGCCGGAGCCCGGCTACCTCGCCGGGGTGAAGGACCTGCTGCACGCGCACGGCGCACTTCTCACCTTCGACGAGGTCAAGACCGGCCTCACCGCCGGCCCGTCCGGGGCGACCGGGGTGGTCGGCGTGACGCCGGACATCGTCTGCCTGGCGAAGGCGATCGGGGGCGGGCTCTGCTCGGCGGCCGTCGGCGGATCGGCCGAGGTGATGGCACACGTCGCGAACGGCGACTACGAGATGGTCGGGACGTTCAACGGCAACCCGCTCGCGATGGCGGCGACCCGCGCCATGCTGTGCGAGGTCGCGACCGACGAGGCCTACGCCCGGATCGAGCGGTTGCGGGCGCGGACCGTCGGCGCGTTCGAGGAGATCATCGCCACGAACGGCCTCGACGCGCACGTGGTCTCGGCGGGCGCCAAGGGCTGCGTGGTGTTCAGCACCGAGCGAATTCGCAACTACCGCGGCTTCCTCGACATCGACGACCGGTTCAACCATGTGCACTGGCTCTACCAGCACAACGGTGGGGTGTTCCTGCCGCCGTGGGGCAAGGTCGAGCAGTGGCTGATGTCGGTCCAGCACGACGACGCCGACATCGAGGCGTTCATCGAAAACTTCAAACGGTTCGCAGAAGCGCTGTCCCGCGATACGGTCGTGTGAGTATTTAACGCGCGTAAGCCGCTAAAGGAGCTAGAGCTGACATTCCACCCGCGCCAACGCTTGGGCGGGAGTGGTCTGTCGCGGCGCGGTCTGCTCAAAGGCGGGCTCGGCCTCGGGGCGCTCGCGGGGTTGGCCCCCGCCCTGTCCGCCTGTTCGGACCGCCCGATTGCTGCCGGCGGAGCGATCGGCACCCTTCCGCGCCCGGACTCACCGGTGACCTGGCCGGTGTACCCCGGCAACGCAGCGATTCCGAGCGGTCTGGAGCCCGAGCGCAATGCGACCCTCAAGCTGTTCAACTGGGTGGCCTACATCAACCGCGCGGTCGTCAAGAACTTCGAGAAGAAGTACAACTGCACGGTTGACATCACGACGTTCAACACGATGGACGAGGCGCTCACCAAGCTCAGCACCGGTGATCTCGACTTCGACATCCTGGTGCCGACCATCGACGTCCTCGGCCAGTTGGTCGCCGCGAAGCAGATCCGCCCGTTGAACCACAGCTACATCCCGAACATCAGCCAGGCGTGGAGCACGTTCACGAACCCGTTCTATGACCAGCACTGGCGCTACACCGTGCCTTACACGATCTACACGACCGGCATCGCCTGGCGCAACGACCATGTGCCGGGCTCCCCGGCGAAGTTCGCCAACCCCTGGGACTTCCTGTGGCAGGGGCAGTACAAGGGCAAGGTCGCGATCCTCGACGACTACCGCGAGAGCATGAGCCTCGGCCTGATGAAGAACGGGGTCACCGATCTCAACACCACGGATGTGAAGGAGCTCAAGGCCGCCGAGCAGTCGTTGCTCGATCTCACCTCGCTGACCAACGTCCACATCGACAACAACGACTACACGAACATCCCGAGCGGGCAGATGTGGATTCACCACGCCTGGTCCGGCGACATGGCGGCGGCCGAGTGGTACATGCCGAAGGGTGTACCGGTCGAGGTGGTGAGCTACTGGTTCCCCGCGGACGGGCGCGGTCCGGTCGCCAACGACACCCTCACCATCTTGGCCGGTGGCAAGAATCCGGTGCTCGCCCACCTCTTCCTCAACTACCTGCTCGATCTCGACACCGCGCTCGAGAACATCTCGTGGAACGGTTACATGCAACCAATCCACGGCGTCACCCCGCAGCGGCTGGTGCAGGAGAAGATTCTGCCGCCGTCGCTGACGTCGACGGTGGTGCTGGAGTCGAACTTCATCCGGGGGTTGCGCGAACTCCAACTTCCGGCACCATCAAAGGCGGTCTGGCAGCAGTTGTGGCTCGAGGTTTCCAAGGGGGTGTGATGGCCACTGACACAACGCCGGCGGACCGTCCTGCGCGCCGACGGCGGGTGTTGTGGGCCGGGTTGTCGATGCCGGCCATCGCCTGGCTCGCGGTGTTCTTCGTCGTTCCGTTCTACGCGGTTCTTGCGGTCGCCGGCGGGCAGATCGATGAACTCCAGGGCAAGTTGCTGCCGGAGTGGAACCCGTTCGAATGGTCGCGGGCGTCCTTCGAGGCGGTCATCCAGGACTTCACCGGCCCCGGGTCCTTCCTCGCGCCGCTCGTCGAGCGCACGGTCGCGTACGTCATCCTCGCGTCGTTGCTTGCGCTCGTGATCGGCTACCCCGCGGCGTACTACGTGAGCCGGTTCGCCAAGCGGCGCAAGGGGTTGCTCCTCGCGCTGCTGCTCGCGCCGTTCTGGGTGAGCTACATGATGCGGATGCTCGCGTGGATCGGACTGCTCCAAACCGACGGGTACGTCAACCGGGTGCTCATCCGGCTGCACCTGATCTCGACGCCGGTGGCCTGGCTCGGAGGCAAGGCGTCGACGGTGATCCTCGGCCTGACCTACGGGTACGTGCCGTACCTCATTCTCGTTCTGTACGCCGGCCTGGATCGCATCGACGGCAGCTTGATCGAGGCGGGTCGCGACCTCGGGCTGAATCGGGTGCGGACGTTCATGCGGATCACGCTCCCGCTGTCTCGGCAGACGATCATCACGGCGCTGCTCATCACGATGCTGCCGATGGCGGGCGACTACTTCACCAACCAGATGCTGTCCGGAGCGACCAACACCTCGATGCTGGGCAACGCGATCCAGGGCCAGCTTCAGTCGACCGCGCTGCAGACCCAGGGCGCGGCGCTGTCGTTGATGATGCTGGGCGTGCTGGCGATCCCGATGATCTACTACGTCGTCGTCACCAATCGCGCCTCGCAGGAGGCGGCGTGACCAGGGTCGCCGAGCCGGTCGGCGCTGCGGAGGCGTCGGCACAAGTGCCGAGTCGCCGTCGAGGTCGTAATCCGTGGCGTCGGCCGTGGTTCCTCGAGAGCTTCACCTGGCTCTACATCGCGTGGTCGATCCTTCCGATCGGGATCGCGATCCTGTTCTCGTTCAACGACGGCAAGTCCCAGAGCGTCTGGCAGGGCTTCTCGATGCGCTGGTACACCGGCGACCCGCAGAACTCGGTGCTGCACGATCCCACCCTGCATGCCGCCATCGAGCAGACGCTCAAGCTCGCGGTCTACACCACGCTGATCGCCGTCCCGCTGGGGGTGGCGTTTGCGATCGGGATCGACCGGTGGCGGTCGCGGCCCGCGACGGCGGCGAACGTCGTGATGATCTTCTCCTTCGTCATTCCGGAGCTGATCTTCGCGGTCGCCCTGTTCTTCGTGTTCAACACGCTCTACACCTCCGTCCACCTCGGGACGACCGCGGAGGTGCTCGGCCTCGTCACCTGGAACGTGTCCTGGTCGGCGATCATCGTGCGTGCCCGGCTGGTCTCGATCGGCCGCCAGTACGAGGAGGCGGCGGCGGATCTGGGCGCCTCGCGGCTCGAATCGGTGCGGCGGGTCCTTCTTCCGATGCTGATCCCGGCGATCTTCGCCTCGGCGGTGCTGGTGTTCTCCGGAGTGATCGACGATTTCGTCCTGGTCGACCTGCTGTCATCGACCTCCAGCACGCAACCCATGTCCGTGCTGATCTACTCCAACACCCACGGTGGCAACGGGGGTCCGGCGCTCAACGCGCTGGCCACGTTGATGCTGGTCTTCACCTTCCTTGCGGCAACCATCGGGTACGTCGGCTACCGGCTGATGACGCGCGGCGAGCGGGCCAGCACCGACGAGTCGCTGGCGAGTTTCGCCGGGATCTGAGCGACGCCAGGGCGCTCCCTGTCGTGGTGCACGGCGCGTGGCTACGATCGCCGGGTGCGAATCATCGAGGGCGCCGGCCTCTGGTCATCGCCGGGCACCGGCGAGCCGAACGACTGGGTGGAGCACTTCGCGGTCCCTGCGCTGTCGATCGGCACCTACTGCATCCCGGCCGGCGGCGTCGACGACCAGAACCCGCACACCGAGGACGAGGTGTACGTCGTGACGGCGGGCCGGGCGAGGATCGCGACCGCGTCGACGGCAAGCGAAATCGGTCCGGGCTCGGTGATCTTCGTGGCCGCAGGCGAGGAGCACCGGTTTGTCGATGTCGCGGAGGACCTGGCGTTGCTCGTCGTCTTCGGACCGGCGTACGGGTCGCTCGAGACGACCTGATCCCGTCACCGCGGCGGGCGATGTGGCGCCAGCGATCCGGCTAAGCCGACGACGACGGCAGCCAGGCGGACCAGTCACCGTCGGGGTTGGTGGTCTCGCCCACCTCGATGAGGTGGCCGTCGGGATCGCGGATGTAGCAGCGGATCTCGTCCTTGTGCTGCTTCGGTGGCGTCAGGAACTCTGCGCCGCGGGCCTTCCACTCCTCGTAGACGGCGTGGATGTCCTTGACCCTGATGTTGAGGAAGCTGCTGACCCGATTGGGATCCCGAGGCGCCTCGAGCGTCACCGTGGGCTTGTCGTCGGTCGGGCCACCGCCGACGTTGATGATGATGTAGCTGTTGGCCAGCGCGACGTAGGTCACGTCGCCGGAGAAGGCCACCCTTGCGCCGAGGACCTCCGTGTAGAAGCGTCGGGAGCGCGGACTGAGAGACTGGCGCGATTCGACAACCGAATGGGACGACAGATGCGCAGTGTGACCTATTCAATGGGTGTGTCCCTGGACGGCTACATCGTCGGACCGGATGGGACATTCGACTGGTCGGCTCCCGACGAGGAGCTATTCGCGTTCGTCACCGAGGAGATTCGTGAGGTCGGCGTTCACCTGTTGGGACGCCGGCTCTACGAGACGATGCTCTATTGGGAGACCGCCGAGCAGGATCCCTCGCTCGACGAGGCGATGCTCACCTGGGCCCGGCTGTGGAACTCGCTGCCGAAGGTCGTGTTCTCGACCACGCTGACGGATGTCCACGGCAACGCCCGCCTGGCGACCGTCGGCGTTGCCGCGGAGATCGACCGGTTACGGTCCGAGCCGGGTGAGGGTGACATCGCGATCGGTGGCGCGACGCTCGCGGCACAGATCGCTGCGCTCGGGTTGATCGACGAGTATCGCGTCAGGGTGTACCCCGTGCTGGTCGGCGGCGGCGTTCCGTTCTTCGCGCGCGGCGAACACCGGGTGGACCTCGATCTCCTCGACACTCGAGCGTTCGGCTCGGGAGTCGTCTATCTGCGCTATCGCGCGGCGTCGTCCGGCTAGGCGATGCGGCGTCGGACCCACCAGAAGCAGGCCGCGAGCACGGCCAGCGCGAGTGCGGTGAACAGCCCGGTTTCGATCCACTGGAACGTCCAGAATCGGCTGGACGGCTGGTAGGTCACGAGCGCGTGGTAGACCTTCGCGGCCGCGGCCTGGCAGTGGTGGAACGCCGCCGCGTTCGGCGCGGCCATCACGGCGTGCTGTCCGAAGCCGTGAGGCGACGGTGCGGCCGGCCCTCCCGGCAGGACGTTGGCGCAGTGCTGCTGAAGGAACGCCGCGCGCGCGGCCGAACTGACCGGTTGCCCGGCACCGTCGACGATCTGCGTGTGCAGAACCCAGTTCTGATCCAGACCGCGCGGCTCGGCGACAAAGGTGGGACCGGACGAGCCGCCTCTTGCCATGATGCCGAACCCGCCGGAGAGGATTGACGCGCTCGTGTGCAGCGCCGACATGTAGTGGGGCCGAATCCATAGGCCGACCGCGACTCGCACGAAGACGAAGACCGCGAGGGTCGCGGCCATCGCCGGAAGGACCCGTCGGAGGATGGCGCCGAGCAGCGCGCCGACGGCGAACGCGAACAGGCCGTAGCCGGCGGCGACCAGGCCGCGCTGATCGAACAGCGAGAAGGAGTGGACGTTGCCGTTGGCGAGATCGAACGCCCGATACCACCAGGTGACGATCAGGCTGAACAAGCCGGCGGTCAACGTCGCGGCGATGGCTCCGAGGGCGAGCTTGGTCACAGTCCAGCGGGAGCGACTGACGCTCTGCGTCCACGCCAAGCGGAAGGTGCCGGTCTCGAGCTCGCGCGCAAACAGCGGCGCGCCCCAGAAGATCCCGATCAGCGCTGGCACCAAGCGGATGACGAAGTCGAAACTGTTCTGCAGGAAGTTGTCGTGGTTGAAAAACGCCTGAAGTTGCAGGCCGCAGTCGCTGCCGGTCGTCGTACATGGCACGACGTCGGTGCGGTAAAGGTGGGCAAGATGCGGTCCGGTGATCGTTGCGGCGATCGCGGCCGCGAGCAGGCACACGGCGGCGACGATGAGCTGTGCACGGACCTGTAGCCCGGCGAACCGGATCATCCCGCCACCTTCAGTTGCGGCTGTCCGGCGGCGGTGCGACCTCGCGCCTGTTTCATGTAGGCGAGGACGAGGTCGTCGAGGCCGATCGGCGTGACGGTCCACTCCGGGCCGACGAGCGGGTTGCGGCCACGAACGATGAACGTGGCCTGCCGGTCGGTGTGGCTCTCGTCGATGATCGTCAGGTCGCGGGGAAGCGAGGTCGCCTCACGCCGCGGTCCACTCAGGCGACGATGCGAGGCGAGGATGTCCTCGACGTCGTCCGCGAGCGCCACCCGGGACGCGACGAGGACGACGAAGTAGTCGCAGACGCGTTCGAGGTCCTCCACCAGATGTGAGGACATGACAACGCCGACCCCGTCCCGGGCGACCACATCCATCAGCGTTTGAAGGAACTCGCGCCGGGCGAGCGGGTCGAGGCTCGCGACCGGTTCGTCGAGGATGAGAAGTTGCGGCCGCTTGGCGACCGCAAGTGTCAGCGCCAGCTGTGCGCGCTGCCCGCCGGACAGCGAACCGGCTCGTTGCCGGCGGTCCAACCCGAGCTCGTCGATCCGCTGGCAGGCGAAGGCCTCGTCCCAGCTGGGGTTGAGCCACCGTCCCATCGCGAGATGCTGCGCCACTGTCAACCGCGCATAGGCGGGGCTGTCTTGGGCGAGAAAGCCGACTCGCGCCAGCGCCTCCGGACCAGCGGCAGGTGGCTCGCCGAGCACCTCGATACTGCCGACGTTCGGAGTCAGGAGCCCGACGGCGAGGTGCAACAGCGTCGTCTTGCCCGCTCCGTTCGGTCCGACCAGGCCGACGACGCGGCCTTGGGGGATCGACAGCGTGCAGTCACGCAGCGCCCACTTGTTGCCGTAGCGCTTTGCGAGCTGCGCTGCTTCGACGGCCGCAGTCATGCCACTCCTTCCGAATAACTGTCACGGGTCGCGGTACGGAAGATCGCCTCGATCTCCTCAGCGCTCAGACCGGCTTCGCGGGCTGACCGCAGCCAGGCCACCATCGACCTGCGGTGCTTGGTCAGCGCCGCCGGATCCGTCCCCGGCGGAACGCGGACTACGAAGGTGCCCAGACCCGGCCGAGCCCGCACCAGCCCGTCGCGCTCAAGTTCGCGATAGGCCTTCAGCACGGTGTTCGGGTTGATCGCGAGCGCCACAACCACTTGCTGTGCCGTCGGGAGCCGATCGCCGGGCTCGAGCAGGCCGACCCGCAAGGCCTGATGCACCTGCTGCACCAGTTGCAGGTACGTCGCGACTCCCGACGACTGATCCAGATGGAACTCGATCATCTTCCACACTTCCCCTAAGGCATTAGTGGAATAATGCTATACGGCGGCCGATTGGTCAACTCTGGCGATGCCAGTGCGCTCAGCCGATCCGGACCTTTCGCGTGGTCCACTCGCGTCCGTAGTCAGTCGTGTAGGCGAGTCGGGTATCTCCTTGAAAGGCGTCAGCCGGCAATGCCGCTCCGACTCCGTCGGCAAGGATGTCGATCTGGTCGAATCCCTCGCCGCCGGTGTATCCCTTGGGCGCACGGAATCGCGCGGGCCGCCACCGACGGCCGTCGTTCGAGGTCTGAATCGAGCCGCGTTCCCGGCTCAGAATCCAGGTTCCGGCGGCGACGTCGAGCCCGGTCGGATAGCCGAACTCGCCCGGGCTGCTCCGGTGACTCCAGGTTCGCCCGCCGTCACCGGAGACCCACGCTTGGGTGAGTTGCTCCCCGGCGCCCGGCTCGCCGGTGCACAGGAGGTGAACCTCGTTGTCCGCTCCGATTGCGTCAAGTGCCGCGAAGTCGCACGGCGTGCGTCGTCCCACCCAGCCGCCGGAAGGACCTTGCAACCACAGTTCGACACGACGATCTTTCTCGCCCGTGAACAGCGTCTGGAGGCCGTCATAGGTTCCACCGAGACGGTCATCCGCGTCGACCCGAGTCGGCGGGATGTCGCGGCGCTCGATGCGCCCGTCCGGATCGATGCGGAAGACGGTCTCTTTGAGGCAGCTCGGCCCCGAGCAAGCGGGGGCCAGAGCCCAGGCGTAGCC
>DATJWM010000049.1:0-34696 GCA_035501255.1 Mycobacteriales bacterium
CGAGCAACAGAACGCCCGGACTCTGCGGATGGGAGATCGGCGCCATCAACGCGGTGAACAGGCCAGCCACGACGATCCCGAACGGAGCGAGGAACAACAGCCGGCCCAGGAGAAGTTCCAGCGGGCGATAGCCACTCATCACGAGCCGCTGGTCGACGGCGAGCGACGACAGCGCCGAAAAGATCGTCGCCCCACCCACGGCGAACGCCATGGCCACTCCCCCGGTCCCGACCGCGTCGCGACCGGAGTTGATCGAGCTGAGGTAGAAGCTCAGCGGAAGCGCGACGAGCAGTGCGATGGCGACGTGCCGACGCAACAGGTCCCGGCCGTGCATCTCCGCCATGATGCCGACCCGTCGCAGCGACGCGATCATTCCAACTCCAGGGCAGGATGGGAGGGCAGCTCAACCACGCGATCGGCGCGCCCCAACTCCGCCAGCATGTGCGTGACGACCACGACCGCCTTGCCGCGTTCACTCCACGACCGGCAGTGATCCCAGAAGTTCACGTAGGTGCCACGATCGAATCCCTGGTACGGCTCGTCGAGGAGGAGGACGGCGGGATCGGGTAGCAGTGCGAGCGCGAGGTTCAGCTTCTGCCTTGTGCCGCCGGACATGTGAGACGTGACGATCCGACGCCCGACCGGAAACCCGAACTCCTCAAGCAACCGTTGTCCCCGTTCGAGTGCGGCCGCACGCCCAAGACCGATGCCGCGCCCGAACATCACCAGATGCTCCTCGGCGGTCAACAGGTCGAACAGCCCGGGGCGTTGGGGGCAGTAGCCCACCCCACCGCCGACCCAGACCGAACCGCTGTCCGCGCGAAGCAGGCCAGCACAGATCCGCATCAGTGTGGACTTTCCCGCGCCGTTCTCGCCGGTCAGCGCGACCACCTCGCCGCTTGCCACCGAGAGGTTCACCTCATTGAGGACATGGATCTGCCGATACCGCTTCGACACCCTCGTGACGATGAGAGGCTCGCTCCCGGCTCCACGCACGCCTCTACGATGCGCCCAAGATCGCCCGGGTGCCAGAGTCGAACGTCATCAGCGCAACGAGACGATTCCCGATCCGACCCGCGAGTTCCACGAGCAATGTCCGACACTGCACGTGTGACCTGCGCACACCTCGCTCCCGGCACGCGCCGCTGTCTCGTCCTGGTCACCGGATTCTGCGTGCTTGGCGGAGCGACGGCATGCGGCGGCGGATCGCAGGTGGTCGTGCGACCGCCGACGAGCAGGGTTCCCGCCACGAGCTCGGCTCCGCGGACCTCCGCGCCGGTGAAGATCGACCCGCAGGTGCGAGCGCAGCCCAATAGCGGGCTCCATGACGGCGAATCCGTGACCCTCACTGCGACCGGATTCGGGCCGGATCAAAGTCTTGTCGCCCTGCAATGCGCCGACAAGGGCAACAACACCGGCGAGGGCGACTGCGACGTCGCCCACTTGGTCTCACTGACGACGAACGCGGCGGGTTCGGGCACTGCCCGGGTCACGGTTCGCACCCACAACGTCGGCTCCGACCACAACATCTGCGACCGCACGCACCCGTGCATCCTGTCGGTCAGCCAGGCAACCCCCAACCCGACTCAGTCCGCGACGGTGCGGATCAACTTCCGCTGATCTCGCTCGTTCCCTCGAGGGCGTGACCGTCGATCATCCGGATCAGCCGGTCGCAGGCTTGCGCCACCCGATCGTCGTGCGTCACGACCACGATTGTCAGGTCGGGTCGATCAGCCCGCAGCGTCGACATCAACTCGAGCGTGTGGTGTACCGCTCGCTGATCGAGGCTTCCGGTCGGCTCATCCGCCAGCAGGATTGGCGGGTTGTTCGCGAGCGCGCGCGCGAACGCCACCCGTTGGCGCTCGCCGCCGGAGAGCATCGTGGGGTTGCGATTCCACGCGTGCTCGAGCCCCACGTCGGCGATCAACAGACGGGCGCGGTCGCGACGAGCCCGGCGGGAAAGCCCGGCACCGAACATCGGGATCTCCACGTTCTGGGTCGCCGTCAGGTGCGGGAGCAGGTTGTGCAGCTGGAAGACTAGGCCAACCCGATCCCGCCGGTACCGCGCGGCGTTGCGCAACTGGGCCATGTCCTGCCCCTCGACCAGGAGCCGTCCCGACGTCGGTGTCGCCAGCGCGGCCACCAAGTGCAGGAAGGTGGACTTCCCACACCCGGATGGGCCGGTGATCGCCACCATCTCGCCCCGGTCGATCCGCAAGCTCAGACCGTCCAGAGCGCGCACCTTGTCGGTGTCGTAGTACTTGCCGAGGTCACAGGCCTCGATCACCACGTCACTCATGACGCAGCGCGTCCAGGGGGGCGAGGAACGCCGCACGCATCGCTGGATACAGCGCGCCGATGATCGTCATTCCCGCCGCCGTGTAGATCGCCCGCCAGAAGGTCTGGGCGGTGTAGTCGAGATGGACGATCCCGTGCAGTGCCGAAGAGTTCTCGAGCAGCCGCGCGGCGAGAACCGACAAGCCGGCACCCACGCCCGCACCGATGAAACCGAGCAAGCCGGCTTCACACAGGACCATGACCAGGATTCGACGCCGCGGCCAACCGACCGCTGCAAGGACGCCGAACTCACGGATGCGTTCAATGAAGGCCATCGTCATCATGCTCATGACGATCAGACCGCCCACCACGATGGCCAGTAGGCGGCTTCCCCGATCGGCCGCGTTGATCAGCTGGAGACTTCGGTCGGCGCGACCGAAGTCCGCCGCCGTGCGGATCGTGGTCAAACCCGGAAAGTTTGCGTCGATCCGCTCCCGCACGGCCTTGAGATTGGCGCCCTGGTCAAGCTGGACGAATACCAGCGTTACTTCACCGTCTTGACGCTGATGGGCCTGAAACGCCTGCAACGGGATCATGATTGCGTTCTCGCCCAGCGCCTGCCCGACCGAATAGAGGCCCACGATTCGGTAGGTCACGCCGTCGACCGTCAACGAGTCGCCGACCGTCTTGTGCAGGTTGTCCGCGGCGCGATAGCCGAGCAGCGCTTCGTGGGTGGCGTTCCGGCGGTACGCACGACCCTCCGTGATTGTCACCCCGAAGGGCTGGAGATCGGCAGGGTCGATGCCGATCTCCAGGAACAAAGGATTGTCCTGGTTCAGCTTGGTGCTTCCGAGAAGCACGCCGATCGCCCGCCCCACACCAGGGGTCGCTTGGATCTTCGCAACATCGGATTGCTGAATGTTGCTGTTCACGATGTCGGAGACACCGGTCTGGCTAATGGTGAAGTCCGCCCGACCGGTCTGGAGCAGTGCCAATGCGCTCGACCGGATGCTGTGGTTGATCAGACCGAGCGTCACGACCGCGAGAACACCGACCGCCACCGCCAGCACGGTCAGTGCTGAGCGCACCTTCTTGACCGATACGTTGTGGATGACCAGAGAAAGCAGGGTCATGACCGGCTCCTGGTCAGCTCTGCCGAGAGGCCCATCGCACGATCGATGATAGGACCGCCTCGATGGCGTGGGGGACGATTTACCCTGGCAGTCTCAATGACGACCAACCCGGAGGCACGATGGCCGAGAACGACCAACCGCTGATCGTGGTGGGTGTGAACGGGTCCGAGGATGGAGTCGTCGTCCTGCGGTGGGCCGCCGATTATGCCCGCGCGGTCAACGGGCGGATCCGGGTTGTCCTGGCCTGGCAGAACCCGCAGTTCGCAAGCTTCGTTCCGTTCCGCATCGAGGCGGAGGTGGTCGCGATGACCGAGCACCGACTGCGCACACTCGTGCACGATTCGGTCGATGGCCTCCCGGCGGAGACCGCCGTCATCGAGGGGCGACCGGCGAAGGTTCTCGCCCGGGAAGCCGAGCGGGCGGACCTCCTCGTCATCGGCGCCGCGCAGGAAGCCGACCAGAGTTCCCTCTCCCAGCAGTGGACGACGGGCGCCTGTCCCTGCCCGGTGGTCATCGTTCCCCTTGACGTTCCGGCCGAGTAAAACGAAGGATCCGGCCGTGGGCGCAAGCACGGCGGTCTACTGGGACCCCTTCGACCGTGACATCGCGCACGACCCCTACCCCATCTACGCAAGGATGCGGACCGAGGCGCCGTTGTACTACAACGACCGTCACGACTTCTTCGCGCTGACGCGCAGCGGAGACGTGGATACCGCGCTCACCGATTGGCGGACCTTCTCCTCGGCTCGCGGTGGGATTCTCGAGGTCATCAAGGCGAACATCGAGATCCCACCGGGCACGCTGCTCATGGAGGACCCGCCCAGCCACGACATCAATCGCGGATTGCTTGCCCGGGTGTTCACCCCCCGCCGGGTGGCCGCTCTCGAGCCGGAGATCCGAGCGTTTTGCATCCGCTGCCTCGACCACCTCGATGGCGTCTCGAGCTTCGACATGATGACGGAGTTCGCCAACGAGGTGCCGATGCGCGTCATCGGCATGCTCCTCGGCATCCCGGAGGACGCCCAGTCCGCGGTCCGCGATCGAGCCGACGCCAAGCTGCGCACCGAACCCGGCGAGCAGATGAAGGTGTCCAGCCGGGCGCTGATGGATGTCGACCTGTTCGCCGACTACGTCGACTGGCGCGCACAGCACCCGTCGGATGACCTGATGACCGAACTGATCAACGCCGAATTCGAGGACGCGGAGGGGACGACGCGCACGCTCGCCCGCGAGGAGATCCTGACCTACGTGACCGTTCTCGCCGGCGCGGGCAACGAGACCACGGCCCGGCTGATCGGTTGGTTGACCGCCGTGCTCGACCGGCACCCGGACCAACGGGCGTGGCTCGCCACTGACCCGGGCCTGATTCCGGGCGCGATCGAGGAGACAATTCGGTTCGAGCCGACCGGGCATGCGATCGGGCGCTACGTCACGACCGACGTCGAGCTGCACGGCCAGGTCGTACCGGCCGGAAGCACGATGATGTTGCTCGTCGCCGCGGCGAACCGCGACGAGCACCGGTGGCCGGATCCCGATCGGTTTGACATCCGCCGGGAGGTTCGCCAACTCCTCACCTTCGGGCTCGGTACGCACTATTGCCTCGGGGCGGCGCTCGCCCGCCTCGAAGGCCGGGTGGCACTCGAGGAGCTTCTTCGTCGCTATCCGACCTGGGAGGTGGACTGGGACGGCGCGGCGTTGTCCTCAACCTCGACGATGCGAGGGTGGGAGACCTTGCCGGTTACTGTCGGCTGACCCTCCGCCGACCTCCGCCGTGCGACTACATTGTCTGTGCCGCACCCTTGACGCGGCCGGGCTCCACCCGGCGCACACTCGACATGGGAGACACAGATGGGAAAGCTCGAGGGCAAGGTCGCCTTCATCACGGGAGCCGCCCGCGGGCAGGGCCGCAGCCACGCGGTCCGTCTCGCCCAAGAGGGCGCGGACATCATCGCCGTCGACATCTGCGAGCAGATGGGCGCTGTCGCCTATCCGATGGGCACCACCGAGGAGCTTGAGCAGACCGTCAAAGAGGTCCAGGCGCTCGGCCGCGCGATCGTCGCGACTGCGGCCGACGTCCGCGACGTCGACCAGCTTCGCAAGGCGTTCGAGGCCGGGGTCAGCGAGCTCGGTCCGGTCGACATCGTGCTGGCGAACGCCGGCATCGGGCCTGGCGGAACCGCCGTGCCGGAGGAGCAGCAGTGGGACGAGGTGATCGGCGTCAACCTGACCGGGGTGTGGAACACCGGTCGGGTCGCGATCCCCTCCATGATCGAGCGCAAGCAGGGCGGCGCGATCGTGCTGACCAGCTCAACCGGCGGTCTGGTCGGTCCCGGAGCGGGACACGCAGGCATGCTCGGATATGTGGCCGCCAAGCACGGGGTCATCGGGCTCATGCGCTCGTGGTCGAACTACCTGGCCCCGCACTTCATTCGGGTCAACACGGTTGCCCCCACGACCGTCCGCACGCCGATGGCCGGCGGTGGCAATGTCAGCGCGATCATCGAGCACGCCCCAGAGCTTGCGAACTCCTTGATGAACGCGATGCCGGTGGAGGCGGTCGACCCGATTGACATCTCCAACGCGATCGCCTGGTTGGTCTCGGACGATGCGCGCTACGTAACGGGCACGGTAGTCCCGGTCGACGCGGGCAACGTCAACCGTCGTTAGCCCGCCACCTCGATAAGCAAGTCGTCGAGATGGCGTCCAAGCGGCCATCCGACGTACGTCGCGTAGTGAACGACGAGTTCCTGCAACTCGACGAGTGTGAGATCACCCAGCGCCAACGCCGCGCCAAGGTGCTCGCGGGTTTCCTCGTCCACCCCGACGGCGGCCGAGCAGCAGATGCTGATGATCCGACGGTCTCGCCTGGTGAGGTAGGCGTCCCTGCTCCAGATCTCGCCGTACAGGAAGTCGAGATAGGCCGCGCCGCGAAAGGCGGTGACGGCCGGTGGCGGCGGGCTGGCGTGGATCTCGCGGTACGCGGCCTCGCCGGCCGCCCGGCGTCGGGACTCCTCGACCGGATCGGCCCACGGAAGGAACTCCAGCGGCCGATCTGGCTCACCGCGCTGCTCGGCGAGTTTGGCCCGCGCCTGCATGCCGTACATCTGAAGTGCTGATCCTTTCGGCCAGCCCATCTGGGTGGCGAAGTGAAGGACGAACTCGTCGAACTCCTCCGCACTGATGTCCCCGCTCGCGAGCGCCGCCCAGACGTGGGACTCGATCGGGAACGCCGTGTCCATGGCGCCGACGCAGGCGAGGGTGATCCACCGCCGATCGCGAGCCGTCAGTACGCCGCGACGCCACATCTCGCCGAAGACGTAGCCGAGGACCCCGGCGTCGATGTACGCGCTCATCACTGGCGGGCTGGGGGTCGTGTTGATGCGTTCGTACTCCTCCCGCGCGGCCGCCTGACGCTCGTCCCGATTCATCCACTCGACCACGATGCACCTCTCCCTCGGTCGCCAACCTAATGCATATGCATTAGGTTGGGCGCATCCCCGACCGGAGGACGGCGACGGAGCATGACGATTCCCTTCAACCTGGGTGGGGCCGTGACGGTGGTAACCGGCGGGGGTAGTGGGATCGGGCGAGCAATCGCGCTCGCCTTCGCGGAGCGCGGGGCGTCGATCGTGGTCAGCGATTTGCTCGCGGACCGGGCCGAGACGGTGTGCGCCGAGATCCGCGCAACCGGGACCCAAGCCGCCGCGGTCGCGGTCGATGTCACCTCCGAGGACGCGTTCGAGGCCTTGCGGGACCTTGCGCTCGACCGGTTCGGCCGGGTGGATGTGGTGGTGAACAACGCCGGCGTCCTCGCTATGGGCGCACCCGAGTCGTTGCCGGACCAAGCATGGCAGCGGGTGCTCGACGTCAACGTCATGGCCCTGGCCCGCAGCAACCGCGCGTTCCTTCCCACACTTATTGCCCAGGGCAGCGGGCACGTCGTCAACACCGCATCGGCGTCAGGGCTGCTTGCCTACGGTTTCGACCGGCTGCCCTACGTCGCCAGCAAGCACGCGGTCGTCGGCATCACCGAAGCGCTCGCGCTCTACCTCGGCCCTCGCGGGGTCGGCGTGACCTGCCTGTGTCCGTCCGGAGTGATGACGAACATCGTCGAGCAGATCTCGGTCCACGGTGGCGTCGCAGCCACTCCGCGCGCACCCGACTATGCGATCGTCGGGCCCGAGGAAGTGGGCGAGGCAACGGCCGAGGCGGTCACGAACGGGCACTTCTTGGTGCTCACGGTCCCCGAGGTCCGGGACGAACTCGTCGAGCGCGCACTCGACATCGAGACCTACCTCCAACGGCGCATCGCTGAGCAGTCCGCGTGAGCGCGGCGAGCGAGCCACGGGTCGGGTTCATCGGCCTCGGTAGCCAGGGTGCCCCGATGGCCCGTCGCCTCATCGATGCAGGGCTTCCGGTGATGCTGTGGGCCCGCCGTGCCGCCTCCCTCGAGCCGTACGCCGGCACGACCGCCGCCCGCGCGACCACGCGGGTCGCCCTTGGAGCCGGAAGCGACGTACTGTGCGTCTGCGTCGTCAACGATGCGGACGTTGACGACGTCCTGCGCGGACCGGAAGGCGCCCTCGCCGGGATGGACAGCGGTGGTGTCGTCGTCGTCCACAGCACCACCCATCCGGACACCTGTCGGCGACTGCAGGCGGACTTCCCGCGACTGCGGTTCCTCGACGCGCCCGTGAGCGGTGGCGGCCAGCGCGCAGCCGACGGCTCTCTCCTGGTGATGATCGGTGGCGAGGAGGAGGTCTTTCACGAGGTCGAGCCGATCCTGGCGACCTACGGGGACCCGCTGGTGCACCTCGGACCGCTCGGAAGCGGCCAGGAAGCGAAGCTGGTCAACAACGCGCTGTTTACCGCCCAATTGACCCTGGTTGCCGACGTCTTCGAACTCGCCGACACCCGTGGCCTCGACCTCGCCGGAGTCGCCGCTGTCCTGCGAGACGGCAGCGGGCGAAGCTACGCAGCGGAGGTCCTCGGCGCATCGGGGTACCGCCTTGATTCGCTCGCTGACCTTGCCGGCCCTCTCCTGCGCAAGGACGTCGGCATCCTCTCCGAACTCCTCGCCCCATCAAGCCCCCTCGTCGTGGAGGTGGCCGCCCACGGGATCGACGCCATGCACCCGGATCGCGATCTCCGTGACACCTGAGGCTGAGCCGGCGGTCAGCCGCCGACCCGACGCACCACACCCAACGTCGCTTCAGCTGATCCTCACCGCCGAGCGGCTCTTCGCCATCGACGGCGTCGCCGGCGTCTCGCTGCGCGCCATCGCCACCGCGGCGGGGAGCGCAAACACCTCTGCCGTGCACTACTACTTCGGCTCCAAGGCCGGTCTGGTTCAGGCGATCATCGCGCATCGGATGCCCGACCTTCTCCAGCGACGCTCACAGTTGAGAGCCGAGATCGATCCCCGGACTCTTCGTGATGCGCTCGAGGTGCATCTCCGGCCCGTCCTGGAGTTGGCCGACCGCCCGGACACCCGCTACGTCTCGTTCCTCGATCAACTGGGGCCGAGTGGGATCGAACGCCGGCTCGTCGATGCGCTGCCTGCGGTGACGAGCTCGCAGCGGGCGTTCGTCGCCGACGTCGAGCGAGCGGTCACGGCCGTGCCCCGTCGTGCGCTGCGGACGCGAATCGACGACGTACAGGCGTTCAACCTCCACGCGGCCGCAAGCCGGGAGCGCGCGATCGCGCTCGGCTATCCCAGCGCTCCCTTCTCCTCGTTCGCCGGCGGATTGCTCGACGGATTCGCCGGCTACCTGACCGCGCCGGTCGCGGCACGGACGGGTCAGCGGTCGGTCGTCACCGGGCCTGGTACGCCCTGAGCGGACGCCACACCAGGATCGTGATGACGGCTGCGCCGACGACCGCCGTGACGCCCGCGGTCACCCATCGTGACCAGTTCAGGTCGAGCAGGAAGATGCCGTGAGCCAACGGGGGGACCAACACCGCAACCACCGCGGCGACCACGACTGCCGCGAGCAACACGATCTTCCCCCTGGTGAGGGGTCGCGCCACCAGCCCGAGCGTCCACAGCGCCATCGCCAGGACCGCGATCGTGGCCGTTGAACGGGCCTGGTCGACGGTCGCAGCGGACTCGATGGTCCGCGTGAGGCGATAGCTCGCGAAGGATGCCGCGGCGATCGTCACGCCGGCAGGAACCGCGACCCGAAGTGCGCGACCGAGAAAGCCCGGTTGGTACCGCCGACGATTCGGCCACAACGACAGGAAGAATCCCGGGATTCCGATCGACAGCGTCGAGATCAACGTGAGCTGGATCGGCGCAAGCGGGTAGGCGACCAAAGTCACTGCGGCGATGACCGCCAGCACCAGCGAGTACACGTTCTTGACGAGGAAGAGGCTCGCGGCACGTTCGATGTTGGCGACGACGCGGCGCCCTTCGGCAACGGCCTGGGGAAGATGGGCGAACCGCCCATCGAGCAACACGATCTGCGCCACCGCGCGAGCGGCCGCCGATCCACTCCCCATCGCCACGCCGATGTCAGCGTCCTTGAGCGCCAGCGCGTCGTTGACCCCGTCACCGGTCATCGCCACCACATGCCCGTTGCGCTGGAGCGCTAACACCATGGCCCGCTTCTGCTCAGGGGTGGTACGCCCGAACACGGTCGCACCCTCGACGGCGCCCGCAAGAAGGTCCGGATCGACCGGGAGTTCGCGGGCGTCGATCACCTCGCCCGGGTGTTCGGTCCCCGGCACGCCGGCGCGCGCGGCCACCGCGGCGACCGTCCGCGGGTTGTCACCGGAGATGACCTTGATCGTGACACCTTGCTCGGCGAAGAACCGCAGGGTGTCGGGCGCATCGTCGCGGACCTGCTCCCGGAAGACGACGAGCGCCACCGGTTCGACCGCGCCGAGCTGGGCGGCGTTGTCCCCCTGGTCGCCGACGTGGATCGGTGCGGCAGCACGAGCGAGCAACACCACGCGCTCGCCGCCAGTGGCGACCTCGTCACTGCGGCGCCGGGTGTCCGCGGCAATGGACCCGCCGACCGAGGCGAGCAGCACCTCGGGAGCGCCGAAAACCCACGTACCGAGTCCGCCCAGGGTGACCGCCGACCACTTTCGCGCCGAACTGAACTCCACCGACGACGTCACCGTCGATCCCACCTCGGGGAACTCGGAGCGAAGGGCCGCCGCAGTCGCGTTCGCACCCGGCATCGCGGCGATCGCCGCGAGCGGTGCCCCGAGTTCGTCGGGCGCGGTGGCGCCGACGGACTCGACCCGGTCGAAGGCCAGATCACCCACGGTCAGTGTCCCGGTCTTGTCGAGACAGATGACGTCGACCCGGGCAAGACCCTCGACCGCAGGCAGCTCCTGCACCAACGTGCCCTGCCGGGCGAGGGTGAGGACGCCCACCATGAACGCGACGCTGGTCAGCAGGACAAGGCCCTCCGGCACCATTCCGACGAGCGCCGCCGACGTGCCCGTCACCGCATCCTGCCAGTTGTGATTGTCCGAACTGCGGAATTGGCTCCACAGGATGAACGGGCCGATGATCACCATCAGAACCGAAATCGCGCGCAGAAGGGTGTTCGTGCTGGCAACGAGCTCGGAGCGAGCCAAGGAGAAGCGGCGGGCCGAGGCAGCGATCCGCTCGGCATAGGAGTCAGCACCGACCGAGCGAGCGACGCACACGCCGTACCCCGCCACCACGAGCGAGCCGGACCGGACGCTTTCCCCGACGTGGCGAGAAACCGGATCGGCTTCGCCGGTCAGCAACGACTCGTCCAGTTCCAAACCCGTCGCGTCGACGACGTCGGCGTCGACGGGCACCTGGTCGCCGCCACGCAGCTCCAGGACGTCGTCGAGCACGATGTCAGCCGGGTCGAGCTCGACGGCACCGTGCGCACGGACGACGCGCGCCGGAGCCCGATTGAGCAGGGCGAGCCGGTCAAGCATCCGCTTGGCGCGAAGCTCCTGGATGATGCCGATGGCCGAGTTCGCGACGATCACGAGCCCGAACAGCGCGTTTTGCCAGCGTCCGGTTGCTGCCACCACAACGAAGAGGGTGAACAGCAGCCCGTTGAACGGGGTGACGACATTGGCCCGCACGATCTCGCCCAGCGTTCGGCTGGTGCGCGAGTCGACCCGATTGACCTGGCCGGCCGCAACGCGCTGCGCGACCTCGCCGTCGGTGAGCGGTCGGGCCGTCGCGTGTCTTACCCCAGCGGAGTCGGAGATGCCATGCCCTCCCAGTCCGTACAGACCCGACATTGCTGACGAATCGTCCCATGCTCAGTTCTCAGCACAGGAAATCTTCAGGTTGGGTCTCGACGATGACGACCTACTACAACCTGTAGCGACGGGGCCTGGACTCGCTCCGGGACGAAGAGCGGTGGGGATTGTCGGAGACAACCGTTGTGCGGTCCAGCTCCGGACCCGTCAGCCTGATCGACCGGGTCTGGGTCGAGCCGACCGGCCCGAAGGTGCCCGAGATCATCGCCTTGTTCTGGGTGGTCAAGGTGCTCACCACTGCAGGCGGCGAGGCTGCCTCGGACTACCTCACCCGCTTCGGTAACGTCGGCGGCGGCGGCATCGAGGTGCTGCTGCTCGCGATCGGAATCCTGCTCCAGCTGCGGACTCGACGTTACCGAGCATTCGCCTACTGGTGGCTTGCGTTCTCGATCGCGATCTTCGGCACCGGCGTCGCCGACTTCCTGCATCTCGATGTCCACATCTCCTACCTCGGCACGACCGTGATGTGGTCGGCGCTCCTGGCGGCCGTCTTCTGGAGCTGGCACCGCGCCGAGAAGACCTTGTCGATCCATAGCATCCATACCCGACGTCGCGAGGTGTACTACTGGGCCGCCGTGTTCGCCACGTTTGCGCTCGGCACCGCACTCGGCGACTTCACCGCGACTGCCCTCAACATGGGCTACCTCGGGTCCGGGATTTTCTTCGGCATCCTGATCGTCCTTCCTGGCGTTGCCCGGTGGCGATGGCAGGTCAACGCGGTCGCAGCATTCTGGACCTCCTACGTCTTGACCCGGCCGCTCGGAGCGTCGTTCGCCGACTACGTGAGCAAACCTCCCAGCATCGGGCGGTCTGGGCTTCGGTGACGGGCCGACGGCCGCGGTAGGCATCGTCGCGGTGGGAGCATTGGTCACCTATCTCGCAATCGCGCGCCCTGACATTCAGCAGGGGGTCGAGGCACTCGAGGTCTAAGCGACCCCGACTTCCGCGCTGACGGATTCAGCGGACGACGGCAGCTCTTTGAGGTGTCGGAGCGGAGAGAAGAAGACCGGCACGACTGCGATGCAGCCGCCGAGGGCGGCGATGAGCAGCGTTGTCCGGACCCCGACCACAGCGCCAAGCGCGCCACCGATCAGGCTTCCGATCGGCATCGTCCCCCAGACCAGGAACCGCATCGTGGCATTCATCCGGCCGAGCAGGTGCGCCGGGCAGAGACCTTGGCGGAAGCTCACCTGAGTGATGTTGTAAACGACGACGGTCGCCCACCAGAGCAGTTGGGCGGCGGCATACAGCGCGATCGTCCAGTTCCGCTCGAGGAACGGCGCAACGAACGCACACGGGAGCGAGACCGCGATCGAGATCCAGATCGTCGGTCCCTGCCCCAACCCGCGGACAATCCGCGCGGCCGACAACGCGCCGATGAAACCACCCACGGCGGAGATCGACCAGACAAGCCCGATCACCCCCGCGGACAGGTGCAACTCACGCGCCAGCAAGACGAAGATCACCCCGAAGGCCATGCTGCTGAAAAGGTTGGACGAGCCGGTACACATCGCGATCGCCCGCAGAAGCCGGTTTCCGACGACGAAGCGCAGACCCTCCATCACCTCGCGGCGCAGGTTGCGCTCCGCCCGCCGCTCCGGCTTCGGTGAACGCGTCTTGATCGACCACACCCATAGCCCGGAACACAGGTAGCTCACCGCATCAACCGCGACGGCGTACGGAGCGGTCAGTGCCTGGATGAGAATGCCGCCGAGGGTCGGACCCGCGATCTGGGCCACCGACTCGCTCGCCTGCAACTTCGCATTGCCCTCGACGAGCTCATGGCGCTCGACAAGCTGCGGCAGGTACGACTGGTAGGCAACGTCGAAGAAGACGGTCGAAAAGCTCATCACCACGGCGACCACGAACAGCTGACCGATCGTGAGGATGCCGCAGGCATTGGCGACCGGGATCGAGGCCATGGCCACGAACCGGACCATGTCGTTGGTGATGAGAACCCACCGGAAGCGCATTCGGTCGACCCAGGCGCCGGCCGGCAGGCCGACCACCAGGAAGGCGATGGACTCCAGCGCCGCGAGGACGCCGACCTCGAACGTCGTCGCGTGGACGATCAGGATCGCGGTCAAGGGGAGCGCGAGCTGGCTGATCGTGGTCCCGAACTGGCTGACCGTCTCGCCGATCCACAGCTTGCGGAAGTCGACGTGATGCCACAACCCGCCGCGCCTGCGCGCGATCGTCGCCCGCTCGTCCGCTTCCGACACGTTTACAGAGTCGGCTTAGTGATTGGGATTTGTCAATCAGTTATCCTCACGAGATGGCACCTCGCCGATCGGACCGGAAGACGCCTCGACGCCGTCCGGCGACGGAGGCCGAGGCGAAGGCCCTCGCATCCCCGACGCGGCTGCGAATCCTGCGCATGTGCCGCGGGATCGCGCGCACAAACAAGGAGATCGCACAGACTCTTGGCACGAACCCGGCCACAACCCTGCATCACGTTCGGCAGCTGGTCGGCACCGGATTCCTGACCGCAGAGCCACCGCGTAAAGGCGCTCGCGGAGCGCGCGAGATTCCCTATCTCGCCACCGGGAAGTCATGGCGGATCGACACCCCGGCCAAGGACAGCGTTCTTCTCGACACCTTCCTCGAGGAGCTGTCGCTGGTGCCGATCGAGGAGGTCCACACCACCCGGCTCGGACTGCGATTCGGGCCGGGCGAGCGCGAGAAGTTCGAGCAACGCATCCAGTCTCTCTTCGAGGAGTACGCCGCTCTTCCGCCACGGGTCAACGGCGAGGCGTGGTCGATTTTCTACGCGTTCCATCCGGACCCGAACGGATGAGGCGAGCACTCGAGCGACCGCATCACAGCCGCTCGCCGGCCGGCGTCGCCGCTCGTTCACCGCGACGTGAATCGCTGCGTTTGGGAAGTCGCGATGAATAGATTGAGTAGCCATCGAGATACCGGACGACCACCGCGGCAAGAACGGTCGCGGCGATCATCGCAACGATGAGGTCATCCGTCGTTCGAGTCAGCTCAACCATGAGCGCAAGGGCAGCAAGCGGCGCTTGCATCGACGACCCGATCATCGCCGCAGCAGCAATCACCGCGTAGGCCCCGAGCGGACTCCCGGGCCACAAGTGAGTCCACGCCCTTCCGAGGAGCAGACCCAACATCGCGCCGGTCGCGAGCGTGGGGGTGAACAACCCACCGGTGACTCCACTGCCGACACACATCGCGGTGACCAGCGGCTTGAGCGCAATCAGGACAAGCAATGTGAGGGCGGAACCACCAATGCCCAAGAACGCCAACTGAGCGGGGTACCGCCCGTTGCCGAGGAGGAGCGGATAGCGCAACGCAAGCACACCCAAGATCGTGAAGGCGCCGAGCGGCGCGACGAGAAGCCAGCGGCCCGCGGCGCGGTAGTACGACACCCACCCGATGAGCCGGATGTACCCGACGGCAACCAACCCGATCAGCGGTCCCGCCACAAAGGTGAACACCACGAGAGTGGCGCGCAGCGGGTAGGAAGGGATGCTCACGTAGGTCGCCGTAGTGGGTAGATAGATCCAGGACACCGCAGTCGCGATCCACGAGCACGCGAGCGCAGGCAGGATGACGGGGAGCGCGAGGCTTCCGTAGAGCAACTCGGCCGCGATCAACGCGCCGCCGAGCGGGACGTTGTACACCGCCCCCATGCCGGCCCCGCCGCCACAAGCGACGAGCAACCGGCGCTGCTGGGGAGTGAGATCTCGCCAGGTCGCGAGAACACTCGCGACCGCCCCGCCCATCAACTTCGGCGCCGCCTCCCGCCCGAGCGAGGCACCCGCGCCGACTGCGAACTCCGACAGCACCGACGTGCCCAGACTTCGACGGAAGGACAGTTTGCCGGTGCCCGTCCACAACTCGTCATCGAGGTCGGAGCTCTCCCCCGCGGTGACCCGACGCAGTACGTACCAGGCCGGGCCGCAGATCGCGCCCGCGACGACCAAGACGATCAGTCGGCGCACCGGCCAGGCGTGATCGGCGGCAACGCCGAAGCTGCCGCCGTGGTACCCGTAGAACAAGTGCTGAAACGACCGAAGCACCCACATCAGTGCGGCACCCATCAGCCCGGTGGCAACCCCGACGAGTACGACGAGCAACCAGAAGATCGGCGTCAGCGGCGCCGTGTCGTCTCCGGACGCGTTCGGCTGTTCGGTCGCGCCCCGGCCGGAGCGGACCCGGGTCGAGATCAGCGGCTGCGGGCTGCGGACCCGCGGCACCCGCTCCGGGTCCCGGCCGGCACGCCACTGCACACCCCCGACCTTATCGGCGAGCATCCGGGCGACCCGCAACGACGAGCCGCCGTAGGAACGCTCAGCCGCGTTGTCACGGCTCCTGTCATTCGCCTGATGCGTCGAAGAGCACAGGCAGCGACGTCGGCGAGCGGAATACCTGCCCGTGAATGTGCGGATCGCCGACCGGATCGAGGCGAAGACCGGGAAGTCGATCGAACAACGCGTTCAATGCCACCCGCATCTCGAGGCGCGCGAGGTGCATTCCGAGGCAGATGTGTGGGCCGCTCCCGAAGGAGATATGCGGTTTGGGATCGGAGCGAAAAATGTCGAACTCGTCGGGCTCCGGGACACGGGACTCGTCCCGGTTAGCCGCAGCGTTCATCAGCAGGATCGTGGATCCGGCGGGAATGGCCACCCCTGCGAGCTCGGTATCACGCACCGCGACCCGAGTGAAGGTCAGAAGCGGCGTCTCGAACCGAAGGCCTTCCTCGATGGCCTGCGGGATCAGCGCCCGGTCATTGCGTACCGCGTCGAGCTGATCAGGGCGCGAGAGCAGGCAGTAGAGGATGTTCCCGAGCGATCGGTACGTCGTCTCCACGCCGGCCGGCAGCAGAAGGCGCACGAAGGAGAAGATCTCCTCGTCGGTGAGCTTCTCGCCATCGAGCTCCGCGGCTGCGAGATCGCTGATCAGGTCGTCGCGCGGGTGTTCCCTCCGATCGGCCAAAATGCCGACGAGATAGTCCTGGACCTCGCGGCTGGCCACGATCGCCTGCTCGCGCAGGCTGTGAAAGTTCATGATGTCGATCGACCAGCGCTGGAAATGCTTGTAGTCCTGACCCGGAAGCCCGAGCAGTGCCGCGATGATCTTCGTGGGATAGGGAAAGGTGAACTCGGGAACGAGATTGGCCTGACCACGACCCGCGAACCGGTCGATCAGGTCGTTCGCCGTGCTGCCGATCAGTTCGGTTTCCCATCGCAGGAGCGCCTTCGGCCGGAAGGCGGTCGCGACCAGGGCCCGGTAACGACCGTGGTTCGGGCTGTCCATGCCGAGCATGATGTGCTCACCCATGACCTCGCCCATGATCCGCTCGATGATGTGCGCGGATGAGTAGGTGTCTGCGTCGCGCATCACCCGAAACACATCCTCGTAGCGGTAGACCAAGAACACCGGATGAGCGTCGTCGTGCGGCAGCGCGGACATGTCGAGCTCCTGTACCGGATGCTGCCTGCGGGCAATCGCCAACTCCGGGTACGGGTCGCGGACGTCGCCGGCGACCGCGTCATCGAAGGCGGCGAACGCGCGATCGGCGTCGCCCGGGTCGTCCGCCCCGATTGCCGACCCCCCGTCAGCCTGAGCCCGAGAATCCACGCCGCCTCCGCCTGGAACAAATATTCGGCCCTACGCTAACCATCGGCATTTGGGCGCGTCAACCACCCCGCCGGGTCAACCGTTGACGGACTCCCCCCGTCTTATAAGATCCGTAACAAATCTCAGGTTCTGCCCGAAGACAGCTTCCACCACCCGGAAAGCGAGCGGATGACGACACCCACGACCCCGGTATTCGAGCCGAGGATGCTGATCGACGGCTCGCTCGTGGAGGGCGCGGCGGGGACCTTCACCAACGTCAACCCGGCCACCGAAGAAGTCCTGGGCGAGGTCGCCGACGCGTCTGCGGCTGACATGCACCGGGCGATCGCTGCCGCCCGGCGGGCCTTCGACGACACCGATTGGGCCACCAACCGGGCGTTGCGCAAACGCTGCCTCGAACAGCTCCAGCAAGCACTGGAGGCTGATCAGGAGGCGCTTCGCGAAGAGCTCATCCTCGAGGTCGGCTGCCCGCGAATGACGACCCACGGACCTCAGCTCGATGCACCGCTGTCCGCCGCCCTCACCTATCCCGCCCAACTGATCGACACCTTCGAATGGGAGACCGACCTCGGCGACGCCATCGTCGATCTCACCGGCGCCTTGACCCGACGAAAGGTGTGGCGCGAGCCCGTCGGGGTGGTGGGGGCCATTGTTCCTTGGAACTTCCCGTTCGAGGTCACCATCAACAAGCTCGGTCAAGCGCTCGCGACCGGAAACACCGTGGTGGTGAAGCCTGCCCCCAACACGCCGTACAACGCCAACCGCCTCGGCCGGCTCATCGCCGAGCAAACCGACATCCCCGCCGGTGTGGTGAACGTGGTGACCGCGTCGGACCACTTCGTCGGCGAGGAACTCACCCTGTCGCCCAAGGTCGACCTGATCTCCTTCACCGGGTCGACCGTGGTGGGCAAGCGAATCATGGAGAAAGGCGCCGCCAGCATGAAGCGGCTGTTCCTCGAGCTCGGGGGCAAGTCCGCGACGATCGTGCTCGAGGACGCCCAACTCGACCTCGCGTGCATGCTCGGCATCGCACCGTGCATGCACGCCGGTCAGGGGTGCGCCATCCCCACTCGAATGCTCCTCCCGCGCGCTCGCTACGACGAGGGCGTCGAGATTCTGCGCGCGATGTACGAGGGCATCGTCCCGGGCGACCCGCAGAAGCCGGACTTCCTCTGCGGGCCGGTGATCTCAGCCAAGCAGCGCGAACGGGTCACGGGCTACATCCAACGCGGCATCGACGAAGGCGCCACCCTCGTCGTTGGCGGACCGGACGCTCCCGCCGGGCTGGACCGCGGCTATTACGTCAAGCCGACCCTGTTCGTCGACGTCGACAACGCCATGACCATTGCGCAGGAGGAGATCTTCGGACCGGTTCTGGCAGTCATCCCCTACGACGACGAGGAGGAGGCGATTCGGATCGCCAACGACAGCCAGTACGGCCTCGCGGGCAACGTGATGTCCGGATCGGTCGAGCGATCGATCGCGGTGGCGAAGCGGTTGCGCGCCGGAGTGATCGGCCTGAACGGGGGGGCCGCCTACGGTGCCGACGTGCCGTTCGGTGGCTACAAGGCCAGCGGCGTCGGGCGGCAGAACGGCATCGAGGGGTTCCACCAGTACCTCGAGGTCAAGTCGGTCGCCTGGCCCATCGGCTGATTGCGATCGGTCGGGACACGCTCAGGGCGTGAACTCACCGGTTGGCCGGATCACGACCTGATTGATCGCCGTGCCCTGTGGCAGTCCGAGCATGAACACGATCGTGTCGGCGACGACCTCAGGCGGGCCGGGAAGGGTGTCGGGCGCGAAGAGCGGGAAATCGTTCACCGGAACGTCACCGTCGATCACGATGCCCTCGAGGGTTAACCCCTCGGTCTCGAACATTCCGGGGATCACAACCCCGACGCTGACCCCGTCCGCAGCCACCTCGAGGCGCAAGGTCTCACAGGCGGCAAGCAGCCCGCGCTTGGAAGCGCCATAGACTCCCGCCGTCGGTAGCGGCGTCAAAGCCGCTGCAGATGCGACGACCACGATGTCCCGCCGACCCTCGCTCGAAAAGTACGGGTAGGCGTAGCGAACCGTGGCGAGTGGCGCGAGCAAGTTGAGCTCGAACAAAGCGCGCCAGGTCTGCGGATCGCCAGTCACCATGCCGCCTGCCATCGCGCGACCCGCGACGGTCACCACCGTGTCGAGTCCGCCGAGGCGCTCCGCCGCCCTGTGCACGGCGGCGGCCAACGCGACGGAGTCAGTGACGTCGGCGGCGACCGCAATGGCACGCTCGCCGAGGTCGACCTCGAGCGCCTCGAGCCGTTCCTTACGGCGCGCGACCATCGCCACCGAGGCGCCCGCGGCGACGAGGGCCCGGCAGGTCACCGCGCCGATTCCGCTCGACGCGCCAGTGAGCAACACCCGCCGGCCGCGCAGGTCCGTCCCGCTCATCCGTGGGGAACCGCGGTGAAGGTGAGGTGCAGCGCGCTGAGACCGCGGAAGATGTAGGTCGGGAGAAAGTCGAAGTCTCGCTCGCCGACGGGTCCGTGCCGATCCGCGGACAGCTCCAGCCCGCTCAGCCGGTCCAACATGCGTTCGAGCGTGATCCGCGCCTCGGACCGAGCCAGCGGCTGCCCGATGCAGCTATGGGCACCTCGGGCGAACGCGACCTGGGTAGTGACGTTGGGCCGGGCGATGTCGCACTTACTCGGCTCGGGAAAGCGTCGGGGGTCGCGATTGGCGGCACCGATCAGCAGCATGACAGCCGCCCCCGCGGGCACGGTGACGCCTCCGAGCGTGGTCCTCCGCCGGGCCATCCGGAAGTGGCTCTTGATCGGACTCTCGATCCGGAGCATCTCCTCGACGAACCCGGGAATCAGGTCTCGATCACGGCGCAGCCTCTCGGCGAGGTCCGGGTGCTCGGCTAGGTGGGCGGCCGCGAAGGCCATCAGCCGGACCGTCGTCTCCTGGCCGGCCGCGAAGACGAACGACGCCTCCCGCGCGAGAATCTCCACGTCCGGCTCGCTGCCGTCGGAGAACCGGACCTGCGCAAGGTGGGTCAGAATGTCCGCCCGCGGTCGCTCCCGACGATCCGTGATGTAGTCCCGGAAGGCTTCCTCGATGAAGGCCAGCGGGTTGTCCGGAACGTCCGGGGGTGCCTCGTCGACCACGAACGTGGTCGAGGACTCGAACCCCTCGCGGAAGCGGGGCAGATCCGCTTCCGGTACGCCAAGAAGATCAGCGATGACGAGGCCGGCAAACGGGCTCGCATACTCACTGACGAACTCGCACCGACCGCGGTCGATGAACCGGTCGAGCTGAGCATCGGCGAGGCGCCACATGAATGCCTCGTTGTCCTTCAGGCGTCGCGGCGTGAAGAATCCGGACAAGAAGTTGCGGTACTCCCCGTGCATCGGGGCGTCCATCGTGACCATGAACTCCGACATCGGCATCTGCGCGCGACACGCCTCGATGGCGGGGCCGGCATCGTCGCCCTCGGCCTCGATGACGACCCCGGTGAAGGGCCCGGTCGCGGCGTTGCAGGAGGAGTACAGGTCCCCGTCGCGATAGACGGCCATCGCCTCGGGATGTCCGCTGACCACCACGAGGTTGTACCGCTCGTCGTACCAGACCGGTCCACGGTCGGTCCGCAGGAAGTCGTAATACGGGTAGGGATCGGAGATGATCGACGGGTCGGTGAAGAAGTCCACCGCCGCGAAATCAACTGCCGCCTCGTCGACCATCGGGATTCCTCACTCGTTGACGCCACTCGGCCGTGACCCTAATCTGAATCACCCTAATGTTTGTTCCACATCACGGGCAACATTGCAGAGCAAGGCAGGATGGGCAACCGGCATGACGGAAGAACTTCGGTTCGACGGGCGAAGCGCGATCGTCACCGGCGCGGGACGGGGGCTGGGGCGGGCACACGCGACGCTCCTCGCAGCCCGCGGTGCCCGCGTGGTCGTCGCGGATCACGGCGGCGCGATCGACGGCCACGGCACCTCGGTGACACCTGCCCAGGAGGTGGCGGAGGAGATCTGCAGCCTGGGAGGGGTCGCGGTGCCGGCCGCCCGATCGGTCGCCGACCCTGACGGTGCCGAGGCGATCGTCGAAACCGCGATCGAGGCGTTCGGGCAGATCGACATCGTCGTCAACAACGCCGGCATCCACGACCCCGGGGCCTTCGAGGAACTGACCGCCGCTCAGTTCGAGCGGATGCTGTCCGTCCATCTGTTCGGGACCATGCTCGTGACTCGCGCCGCCTGGGCCCATTTTCGCGATGCCGGTTATGGCCGGGTGGTCAACACCGTTCCGAGGCCATGCTCGGCGGCATTCCGGGCCTGTCCAGCTACGGCACCGCAAAAGGAGCCGTCTTCGGTCTGACGAGAAACCTCGCCACCGAAGGATCGACCCTCGGGATCGCCGTCAACGCCATCGCGCCACGCGCGTATACCCGGATGTCGGCATCGAGTTCGGACGACGTCGCGGACAAGCTCGGGATCTCGGAGGAGGACATGGCCGCGGTCAACGCGAGCATGCCCCCCGAGTTGTGCGCGCCCGCAGTCGCGTTCCTCGCCCACGAGTCGTGCCCGCTGAACGGCGAGGTGCTCCAGGTCGGCATGGGCGGCATCGCGCGGCTGGCAGTGGTCCACACGGAGGGGATCGCGTCCCCCGCGCTGACAGCGGAAGAGATCGCCGCCAACCTTGACGCCATCCTCGACGTCTCCCGCGCCCGCGTCACCGACAGCGTGCTGATGGCGCCCTAACTCCCCCGCGGGGCGGGTCGGTCGGGATCACGACGGACTGCATCGACCGGAAAGTGCCGTGGGGGTGGCCGGTCGGCCACTGTGACCAGCCTCCCACCCGTTCCAGATCCCGGAGAAGTAAGGGCCCGGTTGCCCTGCCTTCGCATAGAAGCCCTGCGGGTCGTAGACCTTGGCCTCGGGGTAGGGGTAGGGACACGCCACGCTGGTGGCGGCCCTCGACCACTTGATGATCGCGAAGCCACCGCCGTACGCGGCATAGGCGACGCTGATGACGGCGAACATGACGACGAGCAGCCCGAGCGCCGGGTGCCTGGGGAACGCGTGCGCCCGTTGCGCGAGCTTCTCCGCTACCGTGCGCCCACTCTCGTCTCGATAGAGCATGACGGCCGCAGGAATCATTACCACCGTAATGAGACTGGACTCCCACAACAGCGGGAACTGATAGGCCTTGCCGGCGAAGATCGAGCCGAACGGAATCACCTGCGAGTAGATGTACAGGCCGGCCCGGATGCACAGCACCTCGAGCATCGCGTCGTAGAGGAACCCGATCACGAACACCAGCGCTGCGAGGCTGATCAGCGGATGCCGCCAAACGAACGAGGTTCGCGGTCGGCGTCGCTGCGCACGGCGCAGGATCCAGATCGCCGGGAAGAACGGCAACAGGTAGAACGTCACATAGCCGAAGACAACCAGCGGTTCGACCGTCGGTGACAACGAGACCAGCGCCCACGACTCGGGCCAGTGCCACAACTGGGGGTTGTAGACGGCGTACGGCGCCCAGTTCATCACCGGGTCCATCCAGAGAATGGCCTCGACCGCGATCGCCATCAGCAAGATCGGATGCTTGGGGTGGCGGCGCCACATCACGAAACACAGCACGATCACCAGCACCAGCGCCGCCACCGTGCCCCACTGCATCTTCGCGATCCAGTGCGGATCCCCGAAAAGTGGGCGCACGGGACGCGGGTGACCGTGGACGGCCGGGTTGCTGATGCGGGGGTCAAGGTCGCCGCCCGGGCGAAGGTTGTGCCCGGCCACGATCAGCGCACCGACCACGCCGACCCACAGCAGCGCCCACCCGATGCTGGATCGGGTCGACTTCGGGGTGGGGCCGCGACCGGTGTCGAGCGGACCCGAGCGCGTCACCTGGGTGGTAGCGGACATCACAAGTCTCCGAACCGGGCGACCAGATGGGAGTTCTCGCCGTCCGGGTCCAGCCGCCGGGCGACGAGGTACCCGGCGCCCATCCACCCCCTGCGGGTCCACTTCCCGAACGAGATCCGCGTTCCTGGCGAGCCCGCGGCAGCCGGGACCATCTTCACGCGTTCGAGTGCGTCCTTGACCCCACGCGGGCTCAGGGGGTGGGCGTCAGCGAAGGCGTGCAGCAGCGCAGTGGCGATGTCGCGGTTCATGAGCGGGACGACCCATGCGGGGCGGCGACCGTAGACGTCGCTGAATCGGTCGAGAAATGACTGCCCGACCGCGTTGGCCTCGTCGTACTGGTCCACGCCGGTCCAGCCGAGCATCGCGTCCCAGGCAGCTTGATGGAACCAGGCGTTCTGGAAGGCGGTCCCCATGAGGCGCAGTGGATCCCAGTCGAGCGTGCCGAGCACCGAGTTGACCATCATCAGACCGAACCCGAACCCGCAATGCACAAACGCGGTGGCCTTGGCCTCCCGGACGGACCGCAGTGCCGGCTCGACGTTGTCGGCGGTCTGCGCGATCTGCTCCTCCGCGACGATCCGGATCCCGAGCCGCTGGCACGCAGCGCGGAAGTGGCGAGCGTAGGTATCTCCGACGAGCGACTGCTCGATCAGCACTCCGACCTCGGTGTGCCCCTCCCGCGCGAGGATGTCCGCCCAGAAGATCGGCTCGTCGGTGAGCGAACCCTGCGGCAACGAGAAGGTCCACTCTCCGAGCCAGTCGTCGGAGCCGGACACGCTGATTGCCGGGACCCGGAAGCGCTCTTCGATCGCCTCGCGCATCGGAATGCAGTTGTCGCTGATACTCGGCCCGAACACCGCGAGGCAACCCTCGTCGACGAGTTCGCCGAAGGCGTCGATCACCGCTTTGACCGACCCCATCGGAAGTCCCCACGTCGACCGGACGATCAGTTCGACCGGACGATCGATCACCTTGCCCTCGAGACCGTCGCGGAAGACCAGTTCCAGCGGGAAGAAGAAGTCCTCCACCCGCTCCTGCGGGTGGTCGGGCGGGAGCGCCCAGTCCATCAGCACACCGAGCTTGATCGGCTCTGCGCCGCTTTCGAACGACACGCCCGCTCCCAGTCGACCGTCCTGCGGAACCTGAGATTTGTTCCACATGACCTAACCACGCGGCCTCCCTCGAGTCAACGCACAGCGTCGGCTCAGCGCGTGGCGATGCCGCGCAAGACGGTGTCTCGCGCGTGTAGAAACGCGGCCCGGTCGCCGATGTCGCGGACGATGTTCTCCGGAATCCAGGTGACCTCGACGACACAGCGGGCTGCGAGCTCGCTCGTCGGACGCTCGATGGTCAACTCGCCCGCGCGCACACCGTCGGCAAGCTGGGATTTGAGCCGGCGGAGCAAGGCCGGGAACGACCAGCCAAGGTCGGGAATGTCGGGCGGCACCTGTCGCAACCAGGCGAGTTGGATCTTGAACTCGTCGTAGAAGCGCTCCATGACGTTGATCTGAAGCCAGCAGACCGCGTCCAACTTCTCGACCGCCGTGGCATCCGAGCTCAGCGCCGCCGTCCAGCCGGCAACCGCCTTCTCGGAGAAGTCGCGCATGATCGAGGCGAGGAGCGCCTCCTTCGAACCGATCACCCGGTAGACGCTTCCGGTCCCGAGTCCGACGGCCGCCGCGATGTCGCGAATCGTCGTCACCTCATAGCCGCGGCGGCCAAGCTCGGCGCGCGCGGCAGCATAGATCATCGACGCGCGATCGGTCGGCGGATCTTCCTCCGGCACGGGCCAGGTCTTGATCACTTGCTTCACCGCAGCGAGCGCGGCTGACCGGTCGAGGTCGGCGGATCGTGGCTGACCCGCAGCAAGCCCGTGCAACAAGATCGCGGACAAAGTCCTCGCGACCTGATCGGGCGCAAGACTATGGAACAAGCCCAAACCGACATGCAGCATCGTCTGGCAGAACCGGTCGCTAACGATCGCAAGGTCAAGTCCGGGCCGGATGCTGCCGGCCTCCTGGCCCGTTCGCAGGGTCTCGAACATCGCAGTCTGGATGGCCGTCGGCGCTCTGCCGGCGACGCGGACGAGTTCCTGACTGGCCCCGCCAGGGGGGTCGTAGAAGGTGAACTGAACGGCCGCGCTGTGCCGGGAGGCACAGGCCGCAATCGCGGTCGCGAGGGCAATCACTCGGTCGATCGGGTCGCCCGTGGTGCGGGCGCCGTCGTGGTCCATCGACACCTCGGCGAGGTGGTCGAGCGCAGCGTGGTAGCGCTGGATGAGCTCGATGACGATGGCTTCCTTGGAATCGAAATGGTGGTAGAGGCTTCCCGGCTTGATGCCGCACGCGCCGGCGATCTCCTCCAACGAGATCCGCAAGCCGCGCGAAGCGAAGAGTGCGGACGCGGTGTCGAGGATCTCGTCCCGGCGACGCAGCTCAGCGGTCAAGCGCACATCGATCGCGGGCTGGACCGCCTCGATCACCGCCACCTCCCGTGCCGGATGGACTCGCGACACCCTCACATTACGGATGTGGATCGCCCATCAGGTGTCGGCGCTCGCCGATGATCCGATGTTAACGTTTGGAACAAATCTTCGGTATTGCCGGTCGGGCGAGGGACACGCCGTGATGCGATCGTCGTCGAGCACATCATCCGGATGTCACGAGACGTCGCGCCCGACTGGCCGTCGTCCGAGCGCGACGCGACCTATCGCATCTCCATCACCGGCGATCCCGACATCGACTGCGTGATGACCACGGGCGCCAGCGCAGGCCACGACGCCGCGAACAGCGCGATGGTCGCAACCGCGATGAGGGTCGTGAATGCGATCCCCTATGTCGTCGCCGCACCGCCGGGTCTCCTCAGCTCGCTGGACCTTCCCGTTGCGGTGCCGTGTCACGCACTCGGCTGAGGTCACCGTAGTGCGGACAGGATGGCCAGGTTGGCTGTGGTGATGCCGTCGGCTCCCAGCGCGACGAGTCGGTTGAGTTCGTCACCATCGTTGACGGTCCAGGCGATCACGATCAGATTCCGTTCATGCGCCCAACGCACGACGGAGGGGGTAACGAGCCCGGCGAACATCGATACTCCGCTGATCACCTCCTGAAGTGCGAGGTTCGACGTGAGCGTGTCCACCGCGGGCGGATGCGAGACGCTGAACAACAGTTGCACGGTCGGAAGTTCGCGGTGCAAATAGACCAGCGCGTCGACGTCTGGACTGGAGATCATCACCCTGCGGTCCTTCACCCGGGTCGAGAGGAACGCGACGACCTGCGCCAGAAAGGACGGTTCCGAGGACTTCAGGTCCAACTTGGTCACCGGCGCGTCGGCCGCCGCGTCCCACGCCTGTTGAAGCGTCGGACCCCGGAACACGTGTTCGGCGAGCCAGGGCCACGGTTGTTCACGACCCGCGACCAAGCGACCGTGTGCGGAGATCACGTCGATTTCGATCACGTCCGCCCCGTAGCGCAACGCGGTCGCGAGCGTGCCGAGATTGTTGCCCGCGTTGTGGGCAACGCCCAGCACGGCCGGATATCTCGCGGCGAGTGAGGGCGTGATCTGCACTGCTCGGAAGAACTGGTCCGGCGGCGCCGTCCCGGTGTAGCTGCGGAACGCCGGTCGCGCTATCACCACGCCGACGATGAGCGCTACAGCGACACCGGTCGCGATCGCCCATCGCCGCCATCCACCCGGTAACCGCGACACCGCGTTCTCCCGTCCGGCTCTATCCTGCCTCGGATCGGCTTCGCGACGTGCGCCTTCCTGCTCGCCACGATCGGCGACACCGTCGTGTTTCGGCGGCGGGCCGACCACTACGGAACAATGTCGGCATGGGCCGCCCCAAGACACCGCTGATCGACCGCGAAGCGGCAATCGCCCGGTCGTTGGACATCATCGATCGCGATGGCGTCGACGGGTTCAGCATCCGCAAGCTGGGCACCGAGCTGGGTGTCAACGGCGCTTCGCTCTACCACCACTTCAAGGACAAGGACGACATCCTCGAGGGCGTCAAGAACCTCGTGCTCCGCGAGGCCGGTGTCGTGTTTCGCGACACGCCCGACATGACTTGGCAGGAGCACGTCACGCGCTCGGTCACGCGCTACCGCAAAGCGCTGCTCAACCATCCGAACACCGCGCCGCTCATGGCGCCGGATGCGATGCGACCCCACGCGGCCGAGGCGCACGACTACCTGATCCGCAAGATGACCGAGGACGGCGTCCCCTCCAAGTACGCATACGCGATTCTCGAAAGCGTCGAGACTCTCGCCTACGGGTCCGCCGCGCTCAACCCGCGCAAGTTGCGCCCCGCCCAGCGTTTCAGCTCGCGGGCGGGCGATACCCCGTCCCTCGCCGGGGCGTTGCGCGTGGGACCCAAATCCGCCGACGGGCTGTTCCAGCTCGAGCTCAGCGCGTTGCTTGAAGGATGGACGACGCTCGTGCGCAACGACAACGGCGGATCGCTCAACCGAACGTGAGCTCGCGGGCGTTGTCGGCGAGGATCCGTCGCTGGGCCTCCGGAGGCAGGTCGGCCACGTTGGCGAGGAAGTCGCGCGGCCGGGCGAATCCCTCGGCGTGCGGCCAGTCCGAGCCGAAGAGAATCCGCTCCACCGGGACGAAGCGAGCGAGCTCGCTGACGCTGTCCTCGACGAACGGCGCGACCCAGACATGGTCGTGGAACTGCGCGACCGGATCACTCCCGAACAACCCCCGGTTCTGAGTGTGCAGGCGGCGCAACACCCGAAGCAGCGACGGCACCCAGGACGCGCCGTTCTCGATGCTCGCAATGCGCACGCCGGGATGCCGCTCGAACAAACGATGCGCAACCAGCGCGGCGAGGAAGTCGTGGATCCGGCGGTCGTGCATGAGCGCGTCGACGAACGGCTCGTAGAACGCGAGAGAGGACACCACGCCCTGGCGCCGCCGGCTCGGATATCCCCAGGTGTGGGCGAGCGCGTCCTCGATCTCGCGATAGCCGTCGTCGAACCCGGCGTGAGTGGCCACGACGATGCCCGCCTCCGCCACCCGGGCCCAGAACGGATCGAACATCGGGTCCGCCGGCGACTTGGATCCCTGCGGGGTGAAAGCCGGTCCCGGGCGGATCGCGACGACTCGTGCGCCTCGACCGAGTACCCAGTCGAGCTCCTCGATCGCGCCTTCCACGTCCGACAGCGTGAGGTAGGGCACACCGAAGATCCGGTCGCGATGAGCAAAACCCCAGTCGTCGTCGAGCCAGCGATTGAACGCGCGATAGACCGCGACCGCCGCCTCGATGTCGGGCTGCATCTGCCCCTCCATACACACACCTTGTGACGGGAAGAGCCAGACGCCGTCGAGCCCTTGGGCGTCCATCGTCGCGAGCCGGGCCTCGCGATCGAACCACTCCGGATGCGCGGCCGGATCCTCCGAGGTCAGCGCGGCGGCCAGATCCGCATCGACCCCGCGGCCGGCGAAGTAGTCGAACAAGGCTCCTGGACGCGGTCGCGGGTTGACGTCACCGGGTCCGGGGATCCAAGGATGCATCCGGCCGTGCACGACATAGCGGAGCCGTCCGTCGACCTCCCGGACGATCACGCCCCGGTCGGCGTACTTCGGATCTCGGTGGCGGGTGAACGCGTCGGTCGGCTCCCAGTAGTGGTTGTCGGCATCGAAGAGCGCGCCGATCGGCGCCGCGTCCAGGTCGGTGATCACCGTGCTCACGCGAACGTGAGCTCACGGGCGTTGTCGACCATGATCCGCCGCTGGGCATCGATCGGGAGGGACGAGACGTTGGCCAGGAAGTCCCGCGGGTGGGCCATCCCCTCGGCGTGCGGCCAGTCCGACCCGAACAAGATCCGTTCGACCGGAAGGTGCCGGGCAAGCTCCTCGACCCGGTCCTCGACAAACGGCGCAACCCAGCAGTGCTCGATGAACTGGTCCACCGGCGAGGAGGAGAACATCCCCGGATTCTGGCTCGCAAGTAGCTGAAGGCCGTGCAGGAGCGGAGCCACCCAGTCAGCTCCGTTTTCGATGAACGCGACCCGCAGTCGCCCGAACCGTTCGAACAGGTGGTGCGCGACGAGCGCGGCCGCAAAATCATGGACCAACCGGTGCTTCATCAGCATCTGGACGAGCGGCTCGACGCAGGTCAGTGCGGTCGTGTCACCGGTGTGCTGGGCACTCAGATACCCCCACGCCCGTGCGACCGCGTCCTCAACCGCGCGATAACCATCCTCGAAGCCCGCGTGTGGCGCCACGACGACGCCCGATTCCTGAACCCGCGCCCAGAACGGGTCGAACACCGGGTCGGCCGGAGACTTGGTGCCGTCAGGGGTGAAGGCCGGCCCGTTGCGAATGCTCACCACGCGCGCCCCCCGCGCGAGTGCCCACTCGAGCTCCACCACCGCTGCGTCGACGTCGGACAGGGTCAGGAACGGTACGGCGAAGATCCGGTCGCGGTAAGCGAAACCCCACTCATCGTCGATCCACCGGTTGAACGCGCCGAGGATGTGCACCGACGCCTCCACGTCGGGCTGCATCGGACCTTCCATGCACACCCCTTGAGACGGGAAGAGCCACGCGCCTTCCACGCCCTGGACGTCCATGCAGGCCAGCCTGGCGTCGCGGTTGAACCACTCCGGGTGGGCGCTCGGATCCTCACCGCTGAGCGCGTCGAGGCTCGCCGGGCCGCCGGTCCCCGCGAAGTAGTCGCGCAAAGCGCCCGGCATCGGCCGCCCGTGCTCGTCACCGGGACCCGGCAGGATCGGGTGCAACCGGTCGCCGATGTAGTACTTGTGCACGCCATCGACCTCGACGAGTCGCAACCCCCGGTCGGCGTAGCTCGGGTCGCGATGTCGGGTGAACGACTCGTGGGTCTCCCAGTAGTGATTATCCGCGTCGAAGATGGTGGTGATCGGCTCGTCGGCCATGGCCCGCTCAGTCCCTTCCGTGCCGCAGCAACCGGCCGGGGGTCGCGTCCGTGCACTCGCCGTCGACAAAAGTCTGTACGCCGTTGACGATGATGTGTTCATAGCCGATGGCCTTCTGAATCAGCCGCCATTCCCCGGCCGGGTAGTCCCAGGCGCGTTCCCGTTCGGTGCTGTCGAGTCGGTCGTAGTCGTAGACGACCACGTCGGCCGGCGCGTCTTGTGCCAGGTAGCCCCGCCCTTTCAGCCCGGCGGCCATCGCCGGAAGGTAGGACAGTCGCCAGTGCGCCTGTTCGAGGCTCATGATCTCGTGCTCGCGCACCCAGTAGCCGATCAGATCGGTCGGATAACGAGCCGTGGTGACGAACTTCGTGTGCGCCCCACCGTCGCTAACCCCAGGGAGTGCGACCGGCATGGTGGCGATCTCCCGCATGTTCTCGGGCGGTGTCTTGATCTCCGGCGTCGCGAAGCCGACCCGAAGCTGACCGGCGACGGCGACGTCGAGGAACGCGTCGATCTCGTGCTTTCCTTCGCGCGCCGCGATCTCGCCCACGGAATAGCCCTCGTAGGTGTCCTTCAGATCGCGAGCGTTCGGCACGTCACTGGAGATCCAGTGCACCTTGATCTCCGACAGGTCGTAGCCGGCACCGAACAAGCCGCCACGCTCCTCGTGGATCGCCTTCATCTGGGCGCGACGTGCCGGGTCGGCGAACTTCACGACCTTCTCCTCGACCGTCCCTAGGCATGCCTCGCGCCAGCACGGGATGGTGTCCGCGAGGTTGTAGTCCTCGAGGGTGAACTCCGACGCGAAGTTCGTCGTCAGGGCCTGCGCGTAGACCCGCAGACCCTCCTCCTCGTTGAGGTAGTTGACTCGCTTGATCGCGTCCCGGTGGGAGAGCTGCTGACCGCCGTGCTGGTTCAACGCCCCGTCGGCGAGCAGGGCGTTCCAGATCACGGGTCGACCGCTCTCGCGAGCCATCAGCTCGGCCCAGTCGAGATTTCCGGTCAGTTGCATGACGCCGCGGCCCAGGCTGCCGAGCGCCCGGGCGAACGCTGCGACCTCGCGCTCGGTCATCATGTCGGTCACCATCGGCGTACCGTCGAAGTCGAGCTGGACGTTGCCGACGTCACCGCTGACCTGAGCGCTCCACCCGCAGCCACCGACCTCCATCGCCTCGATGAGCAAGGCGCACATTTGCGCGAGCTCCTCGTCGGTGCAGCGCCGCTCTTTCGCCTCGTCGATGCCGACGACATACCCGTAAAGCGGCGCGAGTGGCACGAAGGACATGACATTGACGCCCTTGGGCGCGCGGTCGACGCTCGCGAGGAACTCCTCGAAGCTCACCCAGTCCCAGGGCATGCCGGCCTGCATCGTCTTCAGCGGAACCGCTTCGTTGCGGGCGAGGCTGAGCATCGCCCGCTCGCGATCCTCGGGCTTGCACGGAGCAAAGCCGAAACCGCAGTTGCCGATGACGACGCTCGTCACGCCGTGCCAGCCCGACATCGTGCACCAGGGATCCCAGAACAGCTGGCTGTCGTAATGCGTATGCAGGTCCACGAACCCCGGGACGACGAACTTTCCAGCCGCGTCGATGACCGTGCGCCCGTCCGAGGCGTCGACTCGCCCAATCTGCGTGATCCGGCCGTCGGTGATCCCGAGATCGGCCTTGTAACGCGGCGTCTGAAGACCGTCGATGACGGTCCCGCCCTTGATCACCAGGTCATAGCTCGGCACCGGAAGGCCCCTCTCGCGTCGTCGCGGGTCCGCATCACCGCGTGGCCTGATCGGACAATAACAGATTAATGTCCGATGGGCGACAGGGTCGCGAGACTGTCCTATCGAGATCCGGCCACGAGCGAGCGGACGAAGTAGCGGTCGAGGAACGCCCGCTTGTCCCCGACCGGCTGTTCCGACCACGGCGGCGACAGCAACATGATCGACACCAGGCTGATCCAGCGCATCGCATCCCGCAGGTCGACATCGGCGTAGATCTGGCCCTCGGCCTGCCAGCGCTCCAACAACGGTCCGAACTGCCGGTACGCCGCGTCGAGGAGCGGCACCGAGCGGAGCTCCAGCGCGACGACCATCTCCCGGCTGCCGGTCGAGAAGAGCGCTTCGTTGAGCGGGTTTCCCTCGACGTACCCGAGCGGTCCAAGAACAAGCTCGGGAAGCGACCGCGCGGCGTCATCCGGATGCTCGAGCCCGGCGACGACCGAGGCGAACGCGGCGTCGATCCGGACGAGGAACAGCCCGATGATCAGGTCGTCCCGACTCGGGAAGTACCGGTAGACGGTCGAGCGGGCCACTCCGGCCTCGGCAGCAACCTCGGCCATCCGGATCCGAGCGCTGCCGCGCCGCACGATGCAACGGCTTGCCGCGTCGAGCAACCGGCGCCGAGCCTCGTCGTCGTCGAGCAGTGGGCTCTCGCCACCCCACCAGCCGGACGGACGTCCGGTCGCTGCCTGCTCCTGGGTCACGAGAGGTGATGGTACGAGGCCGGCGGTGGCGAGCTAGCGAGTTCCCAGCAACGGGAGCAATCTGCTGCCCTCGGAGGGACCGAGCTCGCACAGAGCCGCACCCTTCTCCGGTCGCCAGAAGACGACGTCGTCGCACTCCCACGCCTCGCGGCGCAGCCGCATCTTGTCGACCTTCATGCTCGCCAGCTTGGGAAGCTCCGCGGTCGTCCGGACGAACGCGGGCAGCCACTTGGTGCCGAGATCGGCTTGCTCGCCAAGAAACGCGTCGAATCCGGCAGGGTCGAAGGTGGCGCCGTCGCGGAGCTCGAGCGCCACCATCACCCGATCACCGACCGGGTCGTCGGGTACGGCGTAGACAACCACCGACCGCACGTCCGGGTGACGCGCGATGATCGCCTCGACCGGAGCCGCGGCGAAGTTCTCGCCGTCGACCCGCAACCAGTCGTTGGACCGCCCGGCGAAATAGAGCCATCCGTCGCGGTCGCGGTAGGCAAGATCGCCGGACCAGTACTTGCCCTCCCGGAACCGTTCGACGGTTGCCGCCTCGTTCTTGTAGTAACCCTCGAATTCCTGTGCCGGCGCGGTGGCCACGATCTCCCCGACCGCCGCCTCAAGGTCGATCGGTCGTCCGTCGTCACCGAAGGTCGCCGGCGGACACTCCTCACCGGTCTCCGGGTCAAGGACCTTCACGCTGGCCTCCGACGTCCCGAGCGCGTTCGGCGGCATCGCCGCATCCCGCCGGATGATGATGATGCCCTCCGTCGAGCCGTAGCTGTCCCGGACATTGCAACCGAACCGGCGGGCGAACTCGGTGATGTCACGCGCCGACGCCTCGTTCCCGATCGCAAGCCGCAGCGGGTTATCCGCGTCGTCCGGCCTCTCCGGCGTCGCGAGGATGTAGTTGAGCACCTTCCCGGTGTAGGTGAGCATCGTCACGCCGTACCTGCGGATGTCCGGCAGGGTGTTGGAGGCGGAGAACCGCGCTCGGGTGGCGATCGCGGCGCCCACCGCGAGCGCCGACGCCCAACCCGTGAACAACGCGCTGGTATGGAAGAACGGCAGCGGGGTGTAGACCACGTCGCGCGGGCCGAGATCGGCGACCGACGCGACGTGCAGTCCGGTGCGGGCATGGCGACCTTGCGTGCACCGCACCGCCTTGGGAAGTCCGGTCGACCCTGAGGTGAAAATCAGCAGGTAGAGGTCCTCGGGGTCGACCACGCGATCGGGAAGGTCCGTCGCCTGCGACGACAGCCGTTCGGCGTACGGCGCCTGATCGGTGACGATCACCCGGTCGGCTTCCACCCCGGTGTCGACCCCGGCCAGCAGAGGATGGAAGGAGGAGTCCGTCACAACGACTTGGCAGTCGGTATGGCGAACGAGCTGACCGAGCTGAGCGCCGCGGTAGGTGGAGTTGATACCGACCAGCACGGATCCGGAGATCGCGGCCGCCGTGAGCCAGCACAGGTACTCGGGGCCGTTATCGAGCAGCACGCCGATGTGAGGTGGCCGGGTCGGGTTCAGGTATGTGTCGATGAGGTGTGCCCGGCGGGCACCCTCGTCGAGCAACCAGCGATAGGTCAGCACGTCACCGTCAAAGTGCAGCGCGGGAGCGTCGCCGGCCGCCTGTCGGCGAAGCAGGTCGTTGATCGTCGCGAGGTCGGTCACGAACCGGCTCCGCCGACGACCAACCCCGGGCGTGGCCAGCGGGTTGCGATCAGCCGCCCGGATCGGGACAGCGTGATGATCGCGTCCTTTGCGTCCTCGCCACCGAACGCGATGTTTGTGGTGACATCGCCGGGGATGGGGTGGACGTCGATGGTGCGACCATCCGGAGTGACGACGACGATGCCGTCCGTGATCGCACCGATCGCGATCCTGCCGTCGGCTTCGACCGCGAGCGAGTCGAAGGAGAAGGCGGTGGCTGCCAGGCACACCCCGCCGTGCCGGATCGCCAAGGAGCCCGCGGCCGGACGAATCTCGCCGGGACCGGCAAGATCCCACGCCCATAACCGCCCGGTGTAGGTCTCCGCGACGTAGACCCGTGCACCGTCGGGCGAGAGGCCGACACCGTTGGGCCCGAGGAGCGGGAACGCCTTCTCGATCACCGTGCTGCGATCGGGCG
>DATJWM010000050.1:0-19948 GCA_035501255.1 Mycobacteriales bacterium
GCGCGCAGGAACCCGACCACTGGCGTCGCGGCGGGGAAGGACTCGGTCACGCCCGAGGCGACGTACCCCGCGTCGGTCACCAGCGTGATGCCGGTGATGCCCGAGGCCGCGTCGCTGCACAGGAAGACGAGCGGGTAGGCCTGCTCGAGCGGGGTGGACGCCTCGATCCCGGCTTCCTCGCGATAGTCCGAGCCGAAGCCCAGCCACATCTCGGCGTTGGCGCGGGCGAGCGGCGTGTTGGTCGGGCCGGGAAGGATCGCGTTGATCCGGATTCCCTGCTTCAGCAACGGGAAGGCGTTGGACGCGACGTACCCGTTGATCGCGAGCTTGCTGAACATGTAGTCGCACTTGTTGTTCTCGACGGCCCATTTCGTCGCGCCCTCGAAATCGGGGATTGCGAGGAACTGCTTGACCGTCGGCAGGTTGGCTTCCCAGCCGAGACCGGCGGCCGAGGAGATGAAGCCGATCGCGCCGCCGCGACCGAGGTAACCGCCAGCGATCAGCCGGTCGATCATGTGCCGGTGTCCGATGAAGTTGATCCGCTCGATCCCGGGCGTGCCGTCGGCGACCCCGGCGCAGGAGAACAGGGCGTGGATCGGGCCGCCGCATTCGTCGACGGCGGCATCGATCGAGGCCTTGTCGGACATGTCGACCCGGATGAACGTGACGCCCTCGAGGTCGACGTCGGCCCGGTCCATGACGACGACGTCAGCGCCGGCGTCCTTGGTGACGGCCGCCACCCCCGCGCCCATGCCGGTCGCCCCACCGACGACCAGTACTCGCTTGCCTTGGTAGCCGAAGGCGTCGAACAGACTCATGCGTGTGCTCCCTGAGGTTGGTGGATCGCGCTCCGATCCTGCCATGCGCCTCCCGGGTTTATGTCACTGAGTGCCTACTGACTTACCGGTTACCTCTTTCGGGAAGACGATTTTCGCTCCGGAGATGAGTGATAACGTCCCTCGCTCGGGGACTCATCGAAAGACCCGCGACGAGCGCGGGACGGCGCCCGCTGGGCGAAGACGACGAGGTCGAGAGGCGCACACGGCATGACGGGTGGCACGTGGGTCCTGGGCGTGCTCAACGGTCTGACCATCGGTCTGCTTGCCGTCGGGCTCGTCCTTGTCTACAAGTCGAGCCGCTTCCTGAATCTGGCGCACGCTCAGATGGGGACCATCCCGGCGCTGCTCGTCGGCAAGTGGGTCCTGGACAAGCACTGGAACTGGTGGCTCGCATTCGCGCTCGCCATCGTCCTCGGCATCCTCACCGCGCTGGTCATCGAACGTCTGTTCGTCCGTCCGATGATGAACCGGACCCGCTCACCGATCCGCCTGCTGCTGCTCTCGCTCGCCGTTTCCCAGCTGTTGCTCGCGCTGACCTATGTGTCGTGGTTGAAGCCGAGCACCTCGGACACCGGCGAGTACCCGCAGCCATTCCACTCCTCGGTGAGCATCGGCGGCGTGGTGCTTACCGGGATGAACATCCTCACGGCGATCCTCGTGCCGATCCTGGTGATCGCCCTCGCCCTGTTTATGCGCTACTCGCTGATGGGCAAGCAGATCAGGGCGGCCGCCAACAATCCCGACGCGGCTCGACTGTGCGGGATCCCGATCCGCCGGGTGACCGCGGTGACCTGGGCGATGGCAGGCGCCTGCTCGGTCATTGCCGGAGTCATCCTCGCCCCCGGTCAGGCCAGCGCGCAGTACGCCTCCTTCGGACCACTCCTCCTCGTGCTCACCCTCGGCGCGGCCGCCCTCGGCGCGTTCGTCTCGCTGCCGCTCGCGCTCGTCGGCGGGCTCGTGCTTGGGCTCGTCAACCAGCTCGTCGCCGCCCACTACTCGAACGGCACTGACGCCGAGCTCGCGGTGTTCCTGGTCATCCTCGCGATCATCTTCATCCGCGGCGGTGCGATCGGCCGGGTGTTCGACCTGGCCGGCACGATCACCGAAGAGCGCACGATCATTCGGATGCCTGCGGTGTTGCGGGCGACCGCGTTCGGTCGGTACTACCGGCTGGTGATCGGTCTGGTCGTGGCCGCGTTGCTGCTCGTCTGGCCGCATCTGCCGTACTTCGACACGACCGGGCATGAGTTCCTGCTCACCTTGATCCTGATCTACGCGATGCTCGGCGTCGCTCTGACGATGTTGCTCGGATGGGGCGGTCAGGTGAGCCTCGGCCAGTTCGCCATCGTCGGCATGGGCGCCTACCTGACCGCCCGCTGGCAAGAACATGGGCTGAGCCTTCCGATCCTGTGTCTCGTGATCGGGTTGGTCGGCGCGGCGACCTTGGCCATCATCGGCCTGCCCGCATTGCGGGTCAGAGGGCTGACCCTCGCCGTCACCACCCTCGGCTTTGCCGTAATCACCCAGGACTGGTTGCTGCGCCAGAGTTGGTTCGGGTCCAGCCAGGCATTCGGGTTGACCGTCAACACACCGCGGGTTGCCCGCGGGCTCAGGTCGCCCACCTCCGAGATCGGCATCTATTACGTCGCGCTCGTCGTGCTCGGGCTGCTGTTCGTCGCGGCGATGTTGCTTCGCGACTCGGGACCAGGACGAATCATGCTCGCCGTCCGGGACAACGAGCGCGGCAGCCAAGCGTTCGGGATCGCGCCGGAGAGCGTGAAGCTTGCCCTGCTGGCGGTGTCAGGGTTCGTCGCCGGAGTCGCTGGGGTGCTGTGGGCCAACACCTGGCAGCAGGTGTCCCCGGACCAGTTCGGCGCCGAGGTGTCGATCGCAATCGTCGCCATCCCGGTGATCGGCGGGCTGGGGTCGCTCGGTGGTGCGCTCGCGGCCGCGGTGACGTTGTACGCCGGCACCTTCTTCATCGGTCCCCACCTGTCGTTCATCTTCGGCAACCTCGGCAACAACATCGGTTTCAGCCTGTTCATCGCCGGTCTCGCCCAGATCGGCATCCTCATCGGTTCTCCGACCGGTATCGCCGGAGCCTCCCAGAACATCTGGCAGGGCTATCTCGATCGCCGGGCCGAACGACTCGAGGCCGCAGGGCGTGGTGCCGAGCCCGCCGAGCCCGCGCATGCGCTGGCTCGAGCCGACTACGGCACCCCGCCCAACCGCACGCCTGCGGTCAAGTCCGTCGACGCGGACGCGTTGCCGCTGCAGATCAGCGGGATCCGCGTCCGCTTCGGCGGCATCGTCGCCGTGGACTCGCCCGACATCGAGGTTCGCCCGGGCGAGATCGTCGGCCTGATCGGCACCAACGGCGCGGGCAAGACCACGTTGATGAACGTCATCTCCGGTCTTCAGACGCCGGCACAGGGATCCATCCGGATCTTTGGTGAGGAGGTGGTGGACCTCCCCGCCGATATTCGGGCGGCTGGTTTCGGGCTGTCCCGCAGCTTCCAGGACGCCACCTTGTTCGGCAGCCTCACCGTCACCGAATCCGTGCAGGTTCCGTTGAGCCGCCGCCACAAAGTAGGCATCGTGCCGGCAATGCTCGGCGCCCCGTGGGTCCGCGACTCGGAGGCGCGCACGCGCGAGCAGGCCAGTGACATCGTCGAACGATTCGGCCTGCACAGCTGGGCCGACACGAGGACCAGCGAGTTGTCGACCGGTACCCGGCGGATCTGCGACCTCGCCGCCCAGGTCGCCTCCAGCCCCAAACTCCTGCTCCTTGACGAGCCGACGGCCGGAGTGGCCCAGCGTGAGGCGGAGGCATTCGGGCCGCGGTTGCGCAAGATCCGCGAGGAGCTTGACTGTTCGATCCTGATCGTCGAGCACGACATGCCGTTGCTGATGGGCCTGTGTGACCGGATCTACGCGCTCGAGGCGGGAATGGTGATCGCGGAGGGTACGCCGGAGGAGATCCGGTCGAACCCACGAGTGATCGCGAGCTACCTGGGCACTGAGGATGCCGCGATCGCCCGCTCGGGGGACACCGAGCCGGGCGTCACCCAGGCAGCGCCGGCGACCGAGTCGCATGTCGAGGAGCAGTAGGTGACGCCGTTCCAGCAGTTCCGGCTGTGGGTTCGTCGGGCGCCGAACACGCAGCGCGTTCCGGCCGGGATCGCCGTCCTCGTCGTAGTCGGTTTGCTGATCTGGGTGATCGTCCCCAGCGGTGGGTCGGGCGGCTCGACCACGTCCAATCCGACCGGGGCAACCGTCGCGGCGTACCCGTCCACCCCGCCGTCACCGGCGCCCAAGCCGTCGTCGTGCACCAACCCGAGCGGCACCCTGACGGGGGTCACCTCGAGCCAGATCAAGCTCGGCGTGATCGTCGTCAACATCACCGGCCTGGCGTCCAACGCCCAGTTCGGGATCCTCCCGGTGACCCAGCAAAAGGCGGGATTCCAGGCGATCATCAACGCGATCAACACCAGCGGTGGTGTCGACTGCCGTCAGATCGTGCCCGACTTCATCACGGCGAACCCGGCTGACACGAGTGACCTTCAGCAGGTTTGTTTGAAGGTCGTCTCCGATGGCGACTTCGCGGCCGTGGACTCCGGGGCGTTTGCGGCGTTCCCGATCGTCGACTGCTTCGGCGAGCACCGGGTGCCGTATTTCGGTGGCTATTTGCTGCCGGCGAGCGAGATGAACAAGTTCTACCCCTACCTCTTCGAGCTCAACTCGGTCGATACCGTCTACCACGACACGATCGCAGGGCTGGTCCGGCTTGGCTTCTTCAAGCCCGCGAACGGCTACCAGAAGCTCGGCGTGCTCTACCAGGACTGCCATCCGGAGATCCACGCGGAGACCACCAAGTGGCTTGCCGAGGCGGGCGTGCCGGCGTCGACCATCGTCAACTTCGACGTCGGCTGCCCGTCGGCGTTCACCTCCTCGGTCGTGCTGGAGCAGGCGATCCTGAAGTTCAAGAAGGCCGGCGTGACGAACATGACCGAGTTCGGTGGAGTGGGCGATTTCCCCACCTTCACCAAGCTCGCGCAGGCGCAGAACTTCCGACCGAAGTACGGGCTGCCGGATGACTCGCTGATCACGACCAGTTACGGCACCCAAGCGCCGGACGCGCAGAACATCGCGAATGCGTACGCGATCACGGCGAGTCGGGACGGCGAGGAGCGAACGCCGGGCATGACCCAAACGCCGGCGAGCGTCACGTGCAGCAACCTGCTCGGCACCTCGGTGTACAAGCTGCCGGCCGCCGCGGGCAACGCCTGCGACCAGATGTGGATGTTCGCGGCGGCCGTGGATCACGCTCCCACGCTGTCGCGGGAGAGCCTTGCCGGCGGACTCAAGGCGGCCGGGTCGGTCATCTTCTCCTATCCGCAAGGCCCCAACGACTTCGCAATCGGTAACAAGGTCACCTATGGCGGACAATACTGGCGCACGACACAGTTCCACGAGAGCTGCCAGTGCTGGCAGGTCATCGACCAGACCTTCCGTCCCAGCGCACAATGACGGGCGAAATGATGAGCGACGACACGGTCCCGAGCGACCCGGACAGCGACGTAGCGGTGGCGAATCGGGTGCTGTCCGTCTCCGGTATCGACTTCTCCTACGGTCCGCTCCAGGTGCTTTTCGGTGTCTCGTTGCACGTCGACGACGGTGAGGCGGTAGGCCTGCTCGGTACCAACGGTGCCGGGAAGTCGACCCTGCTGCGGGTGCTCTCTGGACTGGAGACCCCGAGCGCGGGGTCGGTGATCTTCCACGGTGCCGACATCACCGGCACCCCGGCCGAGAACCTCGCCGGCCAGGGGCTGGTCCTCATCCCTGGCGGCAAGGCCGTGTTCACGGACATGAGCGTGGACGAGAACCTGCAAATGCAGGCACTCGCGTTGCGCAAGCAGCCCGCGCTGATCAAGCAGCGTCGCGAGCAGGTGCTCGAGCGTTTCCCTCAGCTCGCCAAGCGAATCTCCCAACCCGCCGGCCGCCTGTCGGGCGGTGAGCAGCAACAGCTCGCGGTTGCCAAGGCGCTCCTGCTCGACCCCAAGGTGCTCTGCATCGACGAGCTGTCGCTCGGGCTCGCTCCTGTGGTGGTCGGCGAGCTGATGGAGATCGTCCGCGAGATCAACCGCAGCGGGGTGTCGGTCCTGGTCGTCGAGCAGAGTTTGAACATCGCCGCGCAACTGTGTGACCGTTCGGTCTTCCTCGAAAAGGGCGAGGTGCGCTTCGAGGGCCGCACCGCCGACCTGCTCGAGCAGGACGACATCGCGCGGGCGGTCTTCTTCGGCGCCGGCTGACTGTCTCCGGCGTACCGGCGTGACGCCGCTACGGGTCAGTCGGCGAGGACGGGAAGTTTCTCCCAGCCGCGCACCGTGGACGTGCGGGCCTGAACCGCGCGCTCGGTGTCGACCCGCCACGACGGGAATCGCTTGAGCACCTCGTGCAGCGCGATCTGCCCCTCGAGCCGCGCGAGCGAGGCGCCGAGGCAGAAATGTACGCCGTAGCCGAAAGTGAGGTGACGGTCGATCTTGCGGTGAATGTCGAACTGGCCACCGTCGGAGAACTTGCGCTCATCGCGGTTGGCCGACGCCGTCAGGAGCAACATGACCGATCCGGCCGGGACCGTCTGCCCGTAGTACTCCATGTCCCGCGTCATGAACCGCGCCTGCACCGGTGAGGGTGACTCGTAGCGGAGGAGTTCTTCGATCGCGTTCGGGATCAGGGCGGGATCGGCGGCGAGCTCGGCCAGCTGGTCGGGGTGGTCGCTGAGAACCTTGCCGGTCCAGCCGATCAACCGGGTGGTGGTTTCGTTGCCGGCCGCGGCGAGAAGGTTGACGTAGCCGAGTACCTCCGCACGCGTCAGCCGTCGCTGCACACCGTCGACGTCCTCGTACTCGGCTTCGAGGAGTTCGGTCATCAGGTCGTCGGAAGGGTGCTTGGCCCGCCAGTCGATGTAGTCCTCGAACATGCTGGTCTGACCGACCTCGCCATAGTTGAGCTTGGGGACGCCGTCGTCGGAGAGCTTGAGACCTTCGTCGATCTGATCGCGGATCGCTTCCTGGTCCTCCTCGGGAATGCCGAGAAGCAGCCCGATCGTGCGCATCGGCATCTGAGCGCCGAGATCGGCGATGAAGTCGAACCCGCCGCTTCCGACGAGCGGGTCGAGGCTTCGAGCGCAGAACTCGCGGATCTTCGGCTCGAGCTCGGCGATCTTCTTCGGGCGGAACACCCGCGCGAGCAGCGCGCGGTGCAGGTCGTGGTCGGGCGGGTCTTCGAAGATGATCGATCCGGGTGGGATCTCCATGTCCGCTTTGATCAGTTCGAGGATCGTTCCCTTGCTGGAGACGTAGGTCTTCCAGTCCGAGGAGGCCTTCTCCACGTCCACCCAGCGGCTGAGCGCGTAGAAGTCGTACTTGGCGTTGTAGTACAGCGGCCGCTCGTCCCGAAGCCGCTTCCAGATGGGATACGGATCGGAGTCGATGTCGAAGTCGTACGGGTCGTAGTAGACGTCGGGATCGACGATCGTCATCTGTGCCTCTCGCGGTATCCGCAGTGTCCTGTCGGTGCGGATACGATTCAGGTCCGGGAGCGGAAATCTCGCCGAAAACAAGTATGGCACAGGCGAAAAGCGCGTTCTCGTTCCGGTGAACGGGCATGGGAGGACGGGCATGACCGCGGGCGCAGGCGCGCAGTGGCCAAGCATTCCGGCGATGTTGGCGGCGACCGCAGAGCAGTATGCCGACGAACCCGCGGTCGTCGACGGCGAGGAGACGCTGACCTACGCCGACCTCGCTCGCCAGTCCCGCGAATTCGCCTCGGCCCTCGTCGCGAGTGGCGTGGGCCCCGGCGATCGGGTGTCGATCTGGACGTTCAACAGCGTGCGCTGGATCGTCTCGGTGCTGGGCATCTTCTCGGCCGGTGCGGTGCTGGTCCCGATCAACACCCGGTTCAAAGGCGCCGAGGCGCGGGACATCCTCGCGCGCAGTCGCGCCAAGGTGCTCCTGACCACCACCGACTTCCTCGGGGCGGACTACGTTGCGATGCTCGACGCCGGCGCGCACGAGCTGCGGGATCTTGCGGACACCGTCGTCGTGCACGGCCCGGCGTCCGCGGGATCGACGTCCTGGGCGGAGTTCCTGTCCCGCGCGAACCCTGAGGCAAGCGCGGAGGTTGAGCGTCGGGCGAAGGCGCTCGGCCCGGACGATCCCAGCGACATTCTGTTCACCTCCGGCACGACCGGTCGCGCCAAGGGCGTCGTGATGACGCACGGCCGTACGCTCGCGGTCGCCACCGACTGGGTGCGGATGACCGGGCTGCGTGCGGGTGACCGCTACCTGATGATCAACCCGTACTTCCACATGTTCGGCCTCAAGGCCGGGATCCTCGCATGCGTCGCCGCGGGAGCGGTGATGATGCCCGAGCCGGTCTTTGACGTGGCGACGGTGTTGGCGCGGGTTGCGGCGCAGGGCGTTACCGTGCTGCCGGGCCCGCCCACGCTCTACCAGGCGATCCTCGATCATCCGGACCGTGATCGCCACGATCTGTCGACTCTTCGGGTCGCGGTCACCGGGTCGGCGGACATCCCGGTCTCCCTGATCGGCCGGGTGCGGGCCGAACTCCCGTTCCAGCTGGTCATCTCCGGCTATGGCCTGACCGAGGCCGGTACGGCGAGTGGCACCGGACCGGACGACGATCCCGAGGCGATCGCGACGACGGTCGGACATCCGCGGCCGGGATTTTCGATCCGGATCGTCGACGACACCGGCAGTGAGGTGGCCGACGGCCAGGCGGGCGAGGTTGTGCTCAAAGGCCCGAGCGTGATGTCGCACTACCTCGACGATCCGGCCGCGACCACGCAGGCGCTGTCGGCCGACGGATGGCTGCGCACCGGTGACATCGGCCTTCTCGACCCCGCCGGGAGGCTTCACATCGTGGGGCGAGCGAAGGACATGTTCATCGTGGGCGGGTTCAATGCCTATCCCGCGGAGATCGAGAACGCCCTGCTTCGTCACCCGCAGATCGCCGCCGCGGCCGTGATCGGGATCCCCGACGATCGCCTCGGCGAGGTGGGGATGGCTTTCGTCGTACCGGTCGCGGGATCCACGGTCACCGAGGCCGAGATCATCGCGTGGAGCCGGGAGGAGATGGCGAACTACAAGGTTCCCCGGGTGGTCGAGATCATCGGCGCGTTGCCCGTGAACGCCACCGGCAAGGTGGTCAAGGACGACTTGCGCGCCCGCATCAACCGCCCAACTGTCAATTAACGGGCCTTTCGGCGGGCCAAACGCCCGACAGCTGACAGTTGGGCGAAGGGGTCAGGACTCGCCGCGGGCGCGGGCGAGGATCCCGCGCGCGATTACCAGGCGCTGGATCTCGTTCGTGCCCTCGCCGATCATCATCAGCGGCGCGTCCCGGTAGTAGCGCTCGACGGGCAGTTCGGTGGTGTAGCCCATGCCGCCGTGGATCCGCATCGCCTCGGTCGCGAGCTCGAAAGCGGTCTCACTCGCGAACAGCTTCGCCATGCCCGCCTCGACGTCGCAGCGCAAGCCGGCGCTCTTGCGTTCGGCCGCGTTGCGGGTGAGCAGGCGGGCGGCTTCGAGCCGCGTGGCCATGTCGGCGATCTTCAGCTGGATCGCCTGGTGCTCGCCGATCGGCTTGCCGAAGGTGGTCCGCAACTGGGCGTAGCTCACGGCGGCGTCGAACGCCGCCCGGGCGACCCCGACCGCGCGGGACGCGATGTTGATCCGGCCGATCTCCAGCACGCTGAGCACTTGCGGCAACCCGCGGCCGGGTACGCCGATCAGGTTCGCGGCGGGCACCCGATGATCGGCGTAGGACATCTCGACCGTCTCGACACCCTTGTAACCGAGCTTGCCGACGTGCCGGCTGATCGCGATCCCTTCGAAGGCGGGGCCGGGTTCCTTCTCGACGATCAGCGTGCTGATGCCTTCCTCGGTGCGGGCCGCGAGCGCCACGATCGAGGCCCGCTCGCCGTTGGTCACCCAGGCCTTGGTGCCGGTGACGAGGAAGTCCTCGCCGTCACGAACGGCCTTGCACGAGATGTTGCGGGTGTCGCTGCCGGCGTCCGGCTCCGACAGCGAGAGTGCGCCCCGCTTGTCGCCGGTCGCCATCGCGGGCAGCCAGCGTCGGCGCTGCTCTTCGGTGCCGAAGTGCATCAGCAGCGTCGCCGCCATCGTGTGCGTGTTGACGATGCCGGTCAGGCTCATCCAGCCGTAGGCGAGCTCCTCGATGACGCCGATGTAGGTCAGCAGGTCGAGCCCGAGGCCGCCACACTCCTCCGGGATGGTGACGCCGAACAGGCCGAGAGCGCGCATCTGGTCGACGATCGCGTCGGGATACGCGTCGGCGTGTTCGAGGTCGGAGGCGACCGGGATGACCTCGGCCGCGACGAATCGTCGGACGTTGTCGATGATTTCCCGACGTACGTCGGGATCGGTCACCGTCGGGTTCGGGCGCTCGGTGTCCATGGCGGGAAACGATACACTCGCTTGGTGTTGACCCCGATCTCAATTCGGAGAACAATCTTTCCGTCATGCCGGAGCTGATGCATCGCGGGCTCGAGGCTGCGGCGGATTCCGACGGCGACTCCCCGGCGTTGCTCGCCGGGGACGAGCAGTGGACCTATCACCAGCTCGATCGGGCGAGCTCCGCGCTGGCCCGTCATCTGCGCCCGATCATCGCGCCGCGTGACCGGGTCGTGGTCATGACCGCCAATCGGCCGGAGTTCGTGATCGCGGTGACCGCGATCAGCAAGCTCGGCGCCGCGGCGGTGCTGGTCAGCCCGGCCTGGAAAGAGCGCGAGGTCGATCATGCGGTCGCGCTCACCGGCGCGACCTTCGCGGTCGGCGACGGCGGTTCCGCCGGATTGCTCCGCGAGCGGTTGGCCGTCGACCGGGTGCTCGACCTCGACGACCGGGTCGGTCTCGACGCGGTGCTCGCCGGGGACGCGACCCGGCCGGACTTTGCCTCGATCGAGCCGTCGGACGAAGCGGTCCTCGTGTTCAGCTCGGGGACGACCGGTCTGCCGAAGGCGGTGCGCCACTCTCACGAGTCGATCGGGCACGGCGCTGCGCACTGGGTCGCCGCGCTGGGATTGGGGCCGGATGACCGGTTTCAGGTGGCGACGCCGCCGTCGCACATCCTCGGGCTGCTCAACCTGCTCGCCGCGCAGGTCGCCGGCGCGACCGTGCGGCTGCACCGGCGATTCGACCTCGACGAGGTGCTGCGGCGGATCCAGGACGAGCGCATGACTCTGGAGATGGCGGTGGCCCCGATCGCGCTCGCGATGGCCGACCACCCGTCGATCGAGGACTACGACCTGTCCTCGCTGCGCTACATCATGTGGGGCGCGACCCCGGTCACCCCCAGCGTCGCCGAGCGGGTGACCGAGCGCACCGGCGTGCGCTGGCTTGCGGCGTACGGCGCGAGCGAGGTGCCGGTGATCGCGGCCAACCCGGTGTCGGACCCGAGCGCGTGGCGGTTGGACTCGGCAGGCCTCCCCCCGGCGGGCATCACATTGCGGGTCGTCGACCTCGACTCCGGCGCGGTGCTTCCGGCCGGTGAGGTGGGCGAGATCCAGATCATGAGCCCGTCGACCATGCTCGGGTACCTTCCGGCCGCGGACTCGGCCGCCGCGTTCAGCGACGGCTGGTACCGGACCGGTGACGTCGGCTGGCTCGAGGCCGAGGGCTGGGTGCACCTCACCGATCGCGCCAAGGAGATGATCAAGGTCAAGGGGTTCCAGGTCGCACCGGCGGAGATCGAGGAGGTCCTGCACGGGCACCCGGGGGTCCGCGACTGCGCGGTCTTCGGCGTCCCGGACGCCCTCGCCGGCGAGTTGCCCGTGGCCGCGGTCGCGCTCGACCCGGAGCATCCGGTGTCCCTCGACGAGCTCACCGCGCTCGTCGCGAGCGAGCTTGCGACCTACAAGGCCCTCGCCGCCATCGTGGAGGTGGACGAGATTCCCCGGCTGCCGTCCGGAAAGGTCCTCCGGCGTACTCTCGCCGAGGCCTGGACGGCGGGGCCGGCCGGGGGCGATCCGATCGGCGCAGGACGGAGCACACCCTGATGGACGTCCGACTTTCCCCCGAGCAGCGGGCGCTGCGCGACTCGGCGGCTCAGCTCGTCGACCGGCTCACCGCGGGCTCGGTGGCCGATCTCGATGATGCCGAGCGCCGAGCGAAGTTGGCGGCCGCTGTCGCCGGTTCGGCCTGGCGCGAGCTGCGGTCGGCGGACGACGACGGTCACCCCTGGGCAACGGCCGTGGAGGCCGCGATCGTCGCCGAGGAGCTCGGTCGCGGGCCGGCGGACACCGCGTTCGTCGGCCCCTCCCTGGCAGCCGAGCTGCGCCGGCTCGCCGGTGCACCCCCGGCCAGCGGTGCCGAGACGATCGCGATGACCCACGACCTGGGCGATCTCGCTCGGTCGGGTCGCCCCGATCCCGGTGCGGCAGGCGTGGCCGTCGATGCGGCCGGCGCGGACGCCGCGCTGATGCTGTCCGCGCAGGGACAACTGTGCCAGGTGGCCCTCCCGGCTGCCGACGGTGGCGGTCCGGACCTCACTCGCCGGTTCGAGGCGCTGCCGCCGGACGCGACGCTCGTCGCGATCGACGGCGCGGCGACGCCGCTGCCGGAGGACGCGCTCGTCCGCCTGACCGCGTTCGGCCTGGCGCTCGCGTGCGCCGACCTGGTCGGCGTGATGCGCGGCACGATCACCCTCGCGAGCAACTACGCGGGGGTACGCCGGCAGTACGGCACGTTGATCGGCTCGTTTCAGGCGGTGCAGCACCTGCTCGCCGACAGCTACGTCGCGATGGAGGGCTCGCGCAGCGTCGCGCTGCACGCTGCGTGGGCGGTCGATGCCCTGCCTCCCGATGAGGCGCTGGCGGCGGCGGCCACCGCGAAGGCGTACTGCGCCCGGGCCGCTCGTTCGGTATGTGAGGCCTCGATCCAGGTGCACGGCGGGATCGGCAACACCTGGGAGTGCCTCGCGCACGTCTACCTTCGCCGGGCCCTCGCCGACGCCGACCTGTTCGGGGGCGTGGGCAGGTGTCTCGAGCGGCTCCTCGACCACTACGAGCTAAGGACCGCAGATGGACTTCGGTGACTCGCCCGATGAGGCTGCCTTCCGGGCCCGCTTGCGCGACTGGCTCGCGCACAACAATCCGGGCTTGCCGCCCTCGTCGACCTCGGACGAGTACTGGGAGGGTCAGGCCGGTTGGCATCAGTCGCTCTATGACGCGGGCTTCTTCGGATTGTCCTGGCCGGCCTCGATCGGTGGGCACGATCTGCCGACCGTCTACGAGGGCATCGTCGACGACGAGCTCGCTGCGGCCGGGTGCCCGCCTCGGCCAAGCCTCGGCTACCTCGTGCAGGGCATCCTGCATCACGGCAGTGACGACGTGATCTCGCGTTTCCTGCCCGGGATCGTCAACGGGCGCGACCGCTGGTGCCAGGGCTTCTCCGAGCCCGAGGCCGGCTCCGACCTTGCCTCGCTTCGCACGCGCGCAGTGCGCGACGGCGACGAGTACGTCATCACCGGCCACAAGATCTGGACCAGTTACTCCGACGCGGCCGACTGGTGTCTCGTGCTCGCCCGCACCGACCCCGATGTCCCGAAGCACAAGGGCATCTCCGCTTTCCGGATCGCGATGCATCAGCCGGGAGTGCAGCAAAAGCCGTTGCGGATGATCAACGGGATCACCCGGGAGTTCGGGGAGGTCCTCTTCGACGGCGCCCGGGTGCCCGCGACCGACATGATCGGCGCGCCCGGAGGGGGGTGGCGGCTGGCGATGACGGTCGTCAGCCATGAGCGCGAGCCGGGAGAACTCGGCTACGTCGCGCGCTACCGCAAGGCCGTCAAGGACCTGTGCGGAAAGGTACGCCGTGACCCGCAGTCCTACGCTGGCGAGCAGGTTCGCGACCTGGCATGGGCCGTGGTCGAGTCCGAGATGCTGCGGCTGCACGTCTGCCGACGCCTCTCGGACCGCTTGGACGGGATCTCGCATGGACCGGAAGGATCAGTGGACAAGTTGTTGATGACCCAGGTGGAGCAGGCGGTCGGGCACGCCGCGATCTCGGTGTCCGGTCCGGCGTACGACGCCGCCGATGACGACACCCCGCTCGCGGTCTATCTCTATAGCCGCGCGCAGAGTGTGATGGGTGGGACCTCGCAGATCCAGCGCAACCTGGTGGCGAGTCGCATCCTCGGGTTACCGGCTGCATGAGCGGCTACGACCTTCCCGAGGAGATCCAGGTCGAGGACGACGGTCCGATCCGGATCGTTCGGCTCAACCGGCCGGACAATCTCAACGCCACCAACCACGTTCTTCATCAGGGTCTGGCCGAGTTGTTTCCGCAGATCGACGCCGACCGTGAGGCTCGGGCCGTCGTCCTGACCGGCAATGGTCGTGCCTTCTCCGCCGGAGGCGACTTCTCCTACATCGACGAGCTCACTCGCGACCGCGACCTGCGCAATCTCAGCCTGACCCACGGAAAGATGATCGTCACCGGCATGGTCAACAGCCGGGTGCCGATCATCGCAGCGGTCAACGGCCCCGCCGTCGGGCTCGGCTGCAGCCTCGTGTCGCTGTCGGACATCGTGTTCATGGCGCAAAGCGCACACCTGGCCGATCCGCACGTTCTGATCGGCCTGGTCGCCGCCGACGGCGGGCCGATCACCTGGCCGTTGATGACTAGCTTGATGCTGGCCAAGGAGTACGCCCTGACGGGCGACCGGATCCCCGCGGAGCGCGCCGCCGCCATCGGGTTGGTGAATCACGTCGTGCCCGACGAGTCGGTGATGGACGAGGCGATGGCCTGCGCGAAGCGGATCGCGAAGTTGCCGCAGCAGGCGGTCGAGGACACCCGCCGGGTGATCAACCTGCACTTGCAGCGGGCGGTCGTCGCGACGATTGACTACGCCCTGTCTGCGGAGAACCGGTCCTTCGACTCGCCCGAGCTGCGCGCGACCCTCGATCGTGCGCTGTCCAAGGAGCGCTCCTGACCCTTGCCCCCATCAGGTCAGCCCGAACCCTGCAGCGACCCGAACTGGCACGGCCACCCCCCGACCCACAGGCGAACGTGATCGGCGCCGGGTTGTTGGCTCTACAACCCGAGCGGCTCGGGGAGCCGCCCGGTGGCGAGGACCTCGGTCGCAATCTCAGTGCTGAGCGCGTCGGCGGATCCGAACAAGGCGTCGAGCACGAGGGCGCGCTTGAGATAGCGGTGGAACGCGTGCTCGCTGGTGAAACCCATGCCGGCGAGCACCTGCTGTGCGTGGCGGGCGACGGTTCGACCGGCGCGGCCGGCGATCACCTTGGCCATCCCGGCAGTGAAACGGGTGGGGGTCGCCCAGCCGGCGTCGCAGGCCGCCTGAGCTGACTCGACCGCGAGCAGGCAGTCGGCGAGCCGATGGCGAACTGCCTGGAACGACCCGATCGGCCGCCCGAACTGGATCCGGCCGACGGCGTGATCGCGCGCGAGGTCGAGCATCGCCCGTGAGGTCGCGGTGAGCTCCTGCGCCAGTGCGAGTTGGCCGCGGATCGTGGCTTGCTCCCAGTCGGCGGCGATGGCGTCGCCCGCTGTGGCTGCGGTGAGCGCCGTCTCGACGCCGGTCCAGCTGCCCCACGGGTCGATTCCCGCAACCGCCCGCACGTCGAGGTCGGACCCGGCGAGCCGCAGCACGACGGGCTCGCCGTCCCGACGCGCGACGATGACGACCTCGTCGGCATCGAGCAGGCGGGCGGAGCCCAGCCCGCGGACGATCAGCCGGCCGTCGCGGACCGGGGTGGACGATAAGAGCGTGCCGGGCGGGGTGTGAGTGCCGGAGGCCGGCAGGACTGCGGCGACGGTGCGGTCCGGGTCGACGCCGAGGGCGGCGAGCACCACATCGTCGAGCGCGCAGGACGCGAGGTTGAACTCGCCCTGTACGGCGAACAGCGCGGCGGTGGCACCGGATGGCTCGTCGAGCAGGGCGTCCCGCCAACCGAGATCCTCGAGTGCCGCGTCGAACCCGCGGGGATCGCCGTCGGTGTGGCGCTCCGCGGCCTGACGGAGGCTGTCGCTGAACAGTTTGAGGTCGTCGCGGTCCATCAGGTGTCGGCTCCGAGGTCGAGCAGCCGGCGGGCAACGATGTTGCGCTGGATCTCGGCGCTGCCGCCGTAGATCGTCGCCGCCCGGGAGTAAAGGAAGCCGGCTCGCCACCCCGCGCTGGTCTCGTCGTCGCCGAACAGGATGCGGTCGGCAAGCCCCGTCATGACGACGTCGTACACGGCCTGGTCGGCGATGCCGATCAGCAGCTTGTCGATCGAGGTCTCGGGACCGAGGCGCTCGCCGGCGGCCAACCGGTACTGGGTGTTGCGCGAGCGCGCTCGCAGCGCGTAGAGCGCCTCGAGAGCGGCGCCGACGTCGTGCGGGGAGAGCGCACCGTCCGGCGCGGAGCTGAGGGCTTCCTGGAGCTGGCGGTGCAGGTAGGCGCCGCGGTGCCACAGCGCGGTGCTGCGTTCGTAGGGGAGCAGGTCCATCGCGACCGCCCAGCCCTGGCCTTCGGACCCGAGCATCCGGTCGAGAGGCACGTCGACATCGTCGAAGAAGACCTCGCAGAACTCATCCACTCCGTGCATCGTGTGCAGCGGCCGGACGGTAATTCCCGGGGAGTCCATGTCGACGAACAGCGCGGTGATGCCCTTGTGGGCGGACTCCGGTGTTCCGCTGCGGGTCAGCAGGACGCACCGCTGGGAGAACTGGGCGAGGCTGGTCCAGACCTTCTGCCCGTTCACCCGCCAACCGGTGTCGGTGCGCGCGGCGCGGCAGGTCAGCGCGCCCAGGTTGCTCCCGGTGCTCGGCTCGGAGAAGCCCTGACACCACGTCTCGTCCCCCCGCAGCTGCCGCGGCGCCATCGTGGCAGCGAGCTCCGGTGAGGCGTAGTCGATCATCGTCGGGACGAGAACCTCGGTCATCGAGTAGTAGCCCGGCTGGACGAACCCCCGGATCGACAGCGCCTCGCCGAGGTAGCCGCGGAGCAGGGTCGAGCCACCGAGACCGCCGATGCGCTCGGGCCAACCCCAGCGCATCCACCCCGCGTCGTAGGCCAACCGCTTGACCTTGTTCAGGTGCTCCATCTCGGCGTCGATGGAGCCCGCGGACGGATGGGTGGGGGTGAGTTCGGCCGCGTTCTCCTCCAGCCAGGCGTCGAGTGCGGTGCGAAACTCCGCGAGCTCCATCAGCCAGCCGGAGCACTCGGCGCCGGGCGCAACGGGTCGTGGGCCCGGCCGGAGTCGCGCGCGCCGCTGCGGCGAAGGAAGGTCATCGACCGGGTCGCCAGCCGCCAGCCGCCGTCGGTGCGCCGGTAGGTGTCGGTGTAGTAGCCGATCCGCATGTCGTGGTTGGTCTGATCGACGAAGCACAGCGGCTGCATCCCGGTGCCGGTGCCCGCGTCGACGTCGAGCTCGAGCGCCGGCGTCCCGCAGAGGAAGAGGCCCTGGGGAGCGGCGGCAACGAGTGCCGGGAAGTCCTCGAGGCGGTAGACGTCACCGAAGGCGCTGTAAGTCCCGTCCGGGGTGAACACCTCGAGGACGGCGTCGATGTCGCCCCGGGTCATGCCCACCGCGTAGCGTGCGAGCACCTGCTCGACCTCGATCACGTCGGACACCGAGTACGCGGGCATCCTCACTCCCCTTCGTATCCGTAGATCACGTGCACGGTCGGCGTCGTCGGGACCGACTGACAGGTGAGGATCCATCCCTGTTCGACCTCGTCGTCGAACAGCGCGTCGTTCACGTACATCGATACCGCACCCTCCACGCACATCGCCATGCAGGTCGCGCAGTTGCCCATCTCGCACGAGTACGGCGGGGACATGCCGAGGCTGCGCGCGGTCTGAAGGATCGTCGACCCCGGGTGGTGCGTCGCGGTCAGGGTCTTGCCGTCCAGCTCGATCGTGACCTGACAGTCACTGGTCTCGGCAGCCTCGGGCGCAGCCGGCGGCGGCGCGTCGAGCGGCTCGGCGACCTTGAACCGCTCGATGTGGATCTGGTCGAGCGCGACGCCCGCGTCGAGCAGTGTCCCCTCGATCAGGTCCATGAACGGGCCGGGGCCGCAGATGTAGGTGTCTGCGGCTGCCGCCAGCTCGAGGTAGGGCTCGAGGCTCGAGGCGTCGATGAAGCCGGACTCGACGTCGAGGTGGTGTGCGGTGGCGAGCCGCCCGGGGTACGCGGCGGCGAGTTGCTCGAGCTCGGCGGCGAAGATCACCGAGTCTCGGTCGCGGTTCGCGTACAACAGGTGCACGTCCCGAGCCCCGCCGGCCAGGGCGGTCTTGATGATCGAAAAGATTGGAGTGATACCGCTGCCCGCCGCGAACGCGACAATCGGTCGGTCATGCTCCCCGAGCGTGAACAGGCCCGACGGCACGCTCGCCTCGACCGTGTCGCCGGCCGAGAGATGGTCGTTCAGCCAGTTCGAGACCAGACCGTCCGGCACCCGCTTGACCGTGACGGCGAGATCGGCGTCGATCCCGGGCGCCGAAGACATCGAGTAGGACCGGTACACCTTCTGGCCGTCAATCGTGACCCGGAAGGTGACGAACTGTCCGGAGGCGTACTGGAAGGCGGCGTGGAGCTCGGGGGGGATGTCGAGCACGATCGAGCAGGCCTCGGCGGTCTCGTGCACGATCCGCTTGATCGGCAGGGCGTGATATCCACGGTCGTGACTGACTCCGGACGCGTCGGCGTCCGACCGTGAGATGGGCATCACCGAAAACGATAATTTCCTTCTCTCCGACAAGCAATTTCGTCGGTGAAGGAGCGCAGACCGGAGGGCGCGGGTGGCGGCAGAGGACGGACGCGCGGCGTCCTGGCAGCTCCGGACCGTGCCCCCGGACCTCGCGCAGCACTACCTCGATCGTGGGTGGTGGACCGATGCGAGTCTCGGTGCCATGGTCGAGCAGGGTCTGGCTCGCCGGGGTGATCTGCGCCTGCGGGTGCGTTCGCAGGTTCACTCCTACGACGGCACCTTCGCCGAGGTCGATCGCGCGGCTCGGTCGCTTGCGGCCTACCTGCGCTCCCGAGGCCTCGGCGCCGGCTCGGTGGTGGTCTTCCAGCTCCCGAACTGGGTCGAGGCGGCGATCACGTTCTGGGCCGCGGCCTATCTCGGCGCCACCGTGGTGCCGATCGTGCACTTCTACGGGCCGAAGGAAGTCGACTACATCCTGAGGGTCACCCAACCGGACGCGGTGATCACCGCGGACCGGTTTGGGCGGTCGGACTTCGTGGCGATGTATGCGGACCTGCTCGGGCGGCACCCGGCGGCGAGCTGGCTCGTGGTCGACGCCCACGAGGGGGCGCTGCCCGCGCCCGCGCTGCGGTTCGCCGGCGGGTTGGACGCGACGCCGCTGTCCGCGCCGGCGGCGGTCGACCCGGGCGCGCCGGCCGTGATCGCGTTCACCTCGGGAACGACGCGGGACCCGAAAGGGGTGATCCACAGCCATCGCTCGATCGGCTGCGAGACCCACCAGCTCAACCTGATGTTCCCGACGATCGGTCCGCCGCCGATCACTGGAGCGCCCGTGGGCCACTTCATCGGCATGGTCAACGCGTTCCTCGTGCCGCTGTTGCGGGAGGTGCCGGTCAGCCTGGTCGACGTCTGGGATCCCGCGGCCGTGCTGCGCCTGATGCTCACCGAAAACCTCGGGATGGCCGGCGGCGCGACGTACTTCTTGACCAGTTTGCTCGATCACCCGGACTTCACCCCGGCGCATCTCGCCCTGATGCCGTTCGCCGGCCTCGGAGGATCGACGGTGCCGGCCACGGTGACCGAGCGCGCCACCCGCCTCGGCATCAAGTGCTACCGCTCGTACGGCAGCACCGAGCACCCGTCCATCACCGGATCGTTTCTCGACGAGCCGGAGATCAAACGCAACACGACCGATGGCCATCCGCTGCCCGGGGTCGAGATCCGGCTTGATGATGGCGGTGAGATCTCCAGCCGGGGGCCGGACTGCTGCGTCGGCTACACCGACCCGGCGCTCACCGCGGCGGCGTTCGACGCGCAGGGCTGGTACCGCACCGGCGACGTGGG
>DATJWM010000051.1:0-3985 GCA_035501255.1 Mycobacteriales bacterium
GGGCCCGGCAGCGTGCGGACCGGCACGAACGCGTTCGACAGGAACGTCAGCGGGAACAGGACCATCATCGAGAAGCCCTGCACGCTCTTGGCGCTCCGGGCGATCGTCCCGATCCACGTGAAGATCCACGCGATCGCCCAGCCGGTGAACACCGCCAGCACGATCGCGGCGAGCACGCCGAACACGCCGCCGCCCGGGCGGTACCCGATGATCATTCCCATCACGAAGGTCAGGCTCGCGGCGATGAGGTAGCGCACCATGTCGGCCACCATCGGGCCGGCCAGCGGGGCGACCCGGGCGATCGGGAGCGCCTTGAAGCGGTCGAACACGCCCTTCTCCATGTCCTCCCGCAGCTGCACGCCGGTGGACATGCACGTCGTCAACACGGTCTGGGCGACGATGCCCGGAATCATCAGCGGCAGGTAGGCCTTGACGTTGCCGGAGATCGCGCCGCCGAATACGTACGCGAACATCGCGGTGAACAGCAGCGGTTGCAGCGTGACGTCGAAGAACTGCTCGGGGTTTCGCCGCATCTTCTTGAGCGCTCGCCATGCCATCGAGAGCGTCTGGCCGACGGTCTCCCCGATGCTGATGCGCGGCCGCGCGCGGGCGACCGCGGCGGCCGGGTCGACGAGCGGCGGCGACGCCGCGCCCGCCGGCAGGGTTGGATCGAAGGTGATCGTGCTCATGTCAGGCGACCTCCAGAAGCGCTTGGTCGTCAACGGCGTCGTCGGGCTGCTCCGGCCGGCCGGCGTCGTGGCCGGTGATGGCGAGAAACACCTCGTCGAGCGTGGGCTTGGACACGCTGACCGAGGTGACCGGGATACCCGCCTCGCGCAGCGCGATCAGGGCGTCGCCGGCCAGGTCGGCGGCGTCGAGGGGGACGTTCAGCCGGCCCGACTCGGGCGTGAGGACCGGGTCCCCGCCGACCACGCGACGGACCACGAGCCGCGCGAGATCATGGTCGGCGCCGTCGCCGAGCTGGAGCTGCAGCGTCGAGTTGCCGACCGAGCTCTTCAGCTCGTCCGGAGTGCCCTCGGCGACCTTGCGGCCTCGGTCGATGACCGACACTCGGTCGGCCAGCTGGTCGGCCTCGTCGAGGTACTGAGTGGTCAGGAGGACCGTGCAGCCGTCGGCGACCAGCCCGCGGATGGTGTCCCACATCTGCCCGCGCGTGCGCGGGTCAAGCCCGGTCGTCGGCTCGTCCAGGAAGATCAGCGGCGGCCGGGTGATCAGGCTGGCGGCGAGATCCAGGCGCCGGCGCATGCCGCCGGAGAACTGCGCGATCGGCTTCTTAGCGGCCTCCTCGAGGCCGAATTGCTCGAGCAGCCGCTTGGCGGTTGATCGGGCGTCGGCCGAGCGCAGGCCCTGGAGTCGGCCGAACAGCCACAGATTCTCGGTGGCGGTCAGATCCTCGTCGACCGACGCGTACTGCCCGGTCACCCCGAGCAGCTGACGGACCCGGTGCGGCTCGCGGGCGACGTCCACGCCGAACAGCGAGGCCCGGCCCTCGTCGATCGGCAACAGCGTCGCGAGCATCCTCAGCATCGTCGTCTTGCCGGCGCCGTTCGGGCCGAGCACGCCGAAGATCTCGCCCTGGCGGACCTCGAGGTCGATCCCGTCGACGGCGCGGAACTCGCCGAACGACTTGACCAACCCCCTCGCGTCAACCGCGGTGGTTGGTGTCATCTCATCGCTTCCTTCATCTCGGGTGTGGTGCGATGAGAACGGTAAGTGGCCGCGGTTTCACCGCAGCTACGTGGCGGTATCGCGCGCCTACCCGCTGACTTCAGCGATGCGTGGCGGTGAAGATGTCCGAGCCGAAGGTGGCCGGGACAGCTGTCGCGTCGGCCAGGCGGGGTTGCCCGAGCAGCGTCTCCCAGCTCGCGAGCGAGGAGTAGTGGTTGTACGGCGTCGCGCTGACCGTGCCCGGCGCGATGAACGGCGAAAGCAGCACCGCGCCGACGAGTCCACCGCCCGGACCGCTGATGCCCGGCAGCGGCGAGTCCCCCGGGCCTGGCTGCTCGCCGCAGCACGCCGAGGCGTCCGACTGCGGACCGTCGGACTCGTCGAAGGTGATCTCGAGCAGGCCATCCTTCTTGAACGCCGGCGAGTTCGTGATCCGTGGCACCCACGTCTGGAGGAATGTGTCGATGTCCGCGAGCGCTGAGGAGCCGCCCGGCTGGTTCGTGCACGGGTAGTCGTGGCCGTCGTCGCACAGGTTCGGGGTGATGAACGAGAACGCCGGCGTCGTCGAGACCTTCTTGAGGTCGGTGGCGAGGCCGGTCTCGCCGGCAAGCGCGGCGGGCGGCATCGTCCCGGCGGAGGTGCCGAGGGCGACTACGTGGTCATCGCAGTACGTCTGGTTGTCGATCACCGAGTGGAAGTAGACGAACGGGTCGTGGCGGGTGGCGTATCCGTCGCCGGTGACCGCGCCCTGAGTGCCGTCCTGTGAGTTCAGCGCGGGGTGACCGCAGGCGGCCGTCTCGCGGTTGGGGTCGTTGCCCATATCCTCCTGATAGGCCTTCCAGTTGAGTCCGGCGGCGGAGAGCTGCGTCCCGATGTTCTGGACGTTCGCCGGGTACACGCAGCCGGTGCCGGACTGCACTCCGCTTGACCCAAGGTCCGTGCCGATGAAGTCGTCGAAGATCTGGCAGTCGGCCTGGTTCTGCGGGTTCGGCGGCTGGCCCGAGACGATCGAGATGTAGTTGTCGTTGCTCTCGTGGCCGGTGGCGTAATAGCCGTTCAGCAGCGCGCCCTGCTGCGGCAGCGTGGTGGCGAGGTAGGGATCCGCCGACGGGTCGCCGAACGTCGTGGCGTAGTTCTCGTTCTCGAGCATGATCACGAACACGTGGCGGACGGGCGGGAGCTGGAATCCGGCGGCCGGGGCGCCCGCGGGGAGCAGGGCCAGGATCGTGAGCGCGCAGGCCGCGCCGAGCGCGCAGAGCGCGGCGATTGCGCTGCGCCGGCGACGGAGCAGGTTGGTGCGTGACAGGCTCATCAGCTCGACGTCCCCACTGGCCCGGAGGGGCCGGTCGCGGACGGCGCGACCAGCGTCGTCGGCGGTACGAGGTATGCGGGCCGGGTCACGTTCAGGAAGTCCATCACTGTGGTCGCGTTGGCGTCGCGGTAGGTCAGTGCCGGCAGGTTCCACTTCGCCTCGATCGTCGCCAGCACCGAGGTGTGGTCATGGACCACGTTGGTGACCCCGCCGGGCTTCGAGTAGGGCGAGACGACGATGCCGGGGACGCGCGGCCCGTACAGGTTGTAACCGCCCGGCGCGTCGCCCGGAGACAGGACGGGAGCGATCGAGTCGGGCGCGATGGCGGGCGGCGGGGGCACGTGGTCGTAGTACCCGCCGTGCTCGTCGTAGGTGTAGATCAACAGCGTGCGCGACCACGCGGGCGAGTCGAGCACGGCCTGGAGGATGCGGTACGCCCACGCCTCGCCGTAGTACATGTCCTGCGGGCTCTCTTGGTCGCCGCCGATGCCGTTGAGGTTCTGGAGGACCTCCGCCACGGCGGGCTGCGTCGCGACCTGCGGCAGCGAGGCCAGCGGCGAGCCGATGTCAGACAGCACCCCGAACTCGGGATCGACGAAGCTGACGCTCGGCAGGGTTCCCGCGGCGCAGTCGGCGAGGAACTTCGCGGTCGGCGCCAGGTTCGTCGGGTACTTCTCGATGATCGACGGGATGATCCCGGTCTGCGGCAGGTCGGTGAAGTAGTTGGTCCAGCTGATCCCGTAGGCATGCAGACGGTCGAAGATCGTGCCGTTCGGAGGCGGCGCGTCTTGCAGGCTCTGCGTGTCGGTCGCGATGTTTCCGTAGGCCGTGCCCGCCATCAGGAAGCGACGGTTGGGGTACGTCTGGCACGGAGCCGACGTGAACCAGCGGTTGGCGATGCAGAACGTACGCGCCAGCGAATACGCGAACGGGAGCACATCGTCGGTCCAGTAGCCCATCGGCTCGGTCGAGTTGACCGACTCG
>DATJWM010000052.1:0-11216 GCA_035501255.1 Mycobacteriales bacterium
CGCTGCGCGATGCGGCCGAACAGACCGTCGTCGTCGTCCTCGAGCCGCTGCTCGAGATCTCCGTGCTCGTCGACGACGAGCACGTCGGCGCGGTCATGAGCGACCTTGCGTCCCGGCGAGGGCGGGTCACCGGGACCGAAGCGGTAGGGGCGGGACGGTCGCTCGTGCGCGCGGAAGTCCCCGAACTGGAGGTCACCAGGTACGCGATCGACTTGCGGTCGATCTCGCACGGCACCGCAACGTTTTCCCGGGTCCATCTTCGCTATGAGCCGATGCCGTCCCATCTCTCGAGCAAGCTGACCTCCGCGGCACGCGAGCCCACCGCGCACTGAGCGCCTGCCGATCCGCTCGGCATACGCTTGATCACATGGTGTTGTGGGTCTTCCTCGCGCTGCTCGTGGTGTTCGTGTTCCTGCCATTCATCGGCGCGGCTATCTGGTGGACTCTGACCGCGCTGGTGGGCGGCATCATCCTCGGCATCCTCGCCCGGATGGTCGTTCCGGGCCGCCAGAACATCGGCTTGCTGGCGACGATCGCCTGCGGGTGGATCGGCTCGCTCGGTGGTGGGCTGCTCGGCGGACTGTTGTGGGGGTTCGACCACAACCACCACCGGTTTGCGACCGTTTTGCTTCAGATCGGCGTCGCGGCGATCGCGGTCGCCATCTGGAGCCGCGCAACCCGCAATCGGCCGCGGCGCTCGGTGATCTACACCTCCGACGGCAAGTTCCACCGGATCATCGACATCTAAATCGGGACGACGACGGGTCAGCCGGCCGACCGCCAGGCCTCGGCGAGAAGCTCTCGGGTGTCCCGCAGAAGTTGCGGAAGAACCCGGGTGCGTGCGATGACCGGCATGAAGTTGGTGTCGCCGCCCCACCGCGGCACCACGTGCTGGTGCAGGTGCGGTGCGATCCCCGCACCGGCGACGGCACCCTGGTTCATCCCGAGGTTGAACCCGTGCGGGTTGCTGACCGACCGCAGGACCCGCATCGCAGTTTGGGTGAGCCGGGCCACCTCCGCGGTCTCCTCGGCGCGCAGATCGGGGTAGTCCGCGACATGCCGGTACGGCACCGCCATCAGGTGGCCCGGGTTGTACGGGTAGAGGTTGAGCACGACGTACGCCGTGTCGCCGCGGAAGACGACGAGGCCGTCATCGTCACCCGCGCGGGGGATCCGGCAGAACGGGCACTCGTCGTCGGGCGTCCCGCCGGCCTGGATGTAGGCGAGCCGCTCCGGGGTCCACAGCCGCTGGAGGTGATCGGGCACGCCGGTGCCCGACTGGCGCTCCGGACCGGTCATGTCCGGGTCACGAGTCGGTGGTGAGGAGCTCGTCGGGATTGAGCGCGTCGGGGTCGATCTGGCGCGACGCGATGTTGCGGGCCACTTCCTGGATCGCCTCGTCGAGCGGCACCCCTCGGCGCTCGATCCCGTTGCGGTAGCGCATCGACACAGCGCGCGCCTCGACGTCGCGGGGACCGGCAACGAACATGAACGGGATCTTCTGCTGCTGCGCGCGCAGGATCTTCTTCTGCATCCGGTCGTCGCTCTCGTCGACCTCGGCACGGATTCCCTCGGCGCGCAGGCGCTCGGTCACCTGCTGGAGGTAGTCGACGTTCTCCGCCCGGATCGGAATCCCCATCACCTGAACCGGGGCGAGCCAGGCCGGAAAGGCGCCCGCGTAGTGCTCGGTCAGCACCGCCACGAACCGCTCGATCGACCCGAACAGCGCGCGGTGAATCATGACCGGCCGTTGCCGCGACCCGTCCGCCGCTTGGTACTCCAGCTCGAAGCGCTCCGGCAGGTTGAAGTCGAGCTGGATGGTCGACATCTGCCAGGTGCGCCCGATCGCGTCCCGTGCCTGCACCGAGATCTTCGGGCCGTAGAAAGCGGCGCCTCCCGGATCGGCGACCAACTCCAACCCCGAGGCCTGCGCTACCGACCGCAAGGTGTCGGTCGCGACCTCCCAGTCCTCGTCCGTCCCGACGTACTTGACCGGGTCCTTCGTGGACAGCTCGAGGTAAAAATCGTCCAGACCGTAGTCGGCAAGCAGGTCGAGCACGAAGCGGAGCAGCGAGGTCAGCTCACCGCCCATCTGCTCGCGGGTGCAGTAGATATGCGCGTCGTCCTGGGTGAACCCGCGCGCCCTGGTCAACCCGTGCACGACTCCGGACTTCTCGTAGCGGTAGACCGTGCCGAACTCGAACAGGCGCAGCGGCAGTTCCCGGTAGGAGCGGCCGCGCGAGGAGTAGATCAGGTTGTGCATCGGGCAGTTCATCGGCTTGAGGTAGTACTCCGCGCCGTCCACCGCCATCGGCGCGAACATGCCCTCGGCGTACCAGTCGAGGTGACCGCTGACCTCGAACAGGCGACCTTTGGTGATGTGCGGCGAGTTGACGAAGGAGTAGCCCGCGGCGAGATGACGCTGACGGGAGTAGTCCTCCATCGCCATCCGGATCACGCCGCCCTTGGGGTGGAACACCGCCAGCCCCGACCCGATCTCGTCCGGAAACGAAAACAGGTCGAGTTCGGCTCCGAGCTTGCGGTGATCGCGTTTCTCCGCCTCGGCGAGCATCTCGAGGTGAGCGTCGAGCTCGGCATCGGAAGGCCAGGCGGTGCCGTAGATCCGCTGGAGCTGCGGGTTCTTCTCGCTCCCTCGCCAATACGCCGCTGCGGTGCGCATCAACCTGACCGCCGGGATCATCGCGGTCGACGGCAAGTGCGGACCACGGCACAGATCCTTCCAGGCCAGGCTGCCGTCCGGGTGCAGGTTGTCGTAGATCGTGAGCTCACCGGCGCCGACCTCGACGTCGGCGCCCTCGGCCGCCTCCGCCGCTCCCGCGCCCTTCAGGCCGATCAACTCCAGCTTGAACGGCTCGTCGTCGAGCTCGTCGCGGGCCTCGTCGTCGGTGACCACCCGGCGAGCGAAGGTCTGACCTTCGGCGATGATCGCCGCCATCCGCTGCTCGAGCACCTCGAGGTCGTCCGGGGTGAACGGGGTATCGACCGCGAAGTCGTAGTAGAAGCCGTTGACGATCGGCGGCCCGATACCCAAACGCGCCTTCGGAAACACCTCTTGGACCGCCTGGGCGAGCACATGCGCGCTGGAATGGCGCAAGACGGCAAGGCCTTCCGGAGAGTCGATCGGCACCGACTCGATGGCATCGCCGTCCTCCGGCACCCAGGCGAGGTCGTGCAAGTCCTGTTCGTTGGCGCGGACCACGACCGCGTCGATGCCGACATCGGCGAAGATCTCCCCCGCCGTCAGGCCGGCCGCCACGACCCGCGGCGCGCCGTCAACGGTCAGTCGAATGTCAGCCATAACCCGAGGTTACCGAGCACGATCAAGCGGGTTGCGCGCTCACGCCGGTGTCGCTGCTCTGCGATCAATCGAGCGGCGTACCAAGCAGGTAAGCCACGGCGTGGGGCACCGTCGCCCGGGCATCGGCGAGGGTCTCGCTCACCAGCCGATGCACGATCGCGACCCCGTCGGCGTCGGGGTGACTGAGCTCGAACGAGGCCTGCCACCCGACCGGGCACCGCTCGAAGCGCACGCTGATGTGCCGACCGTCGGGCAGCGCGATGTCGTCGACGATCGCCCCGGCGTCGAGCCTTCCCCCCACTCGCCCAGCATGTCCCGGGTGACAGGCCTCGCTCATCGTCCATCCGGAGGAAATTCACCGCGCATTCGCGCGACTCGTGGTGGGCGATACTGGACTTGAACCAGTGACCTCTCGCGTGTGAGGCGAGCGCTCTGACCAGCTGAGCTAATCGCCCGAGCGCGAGTCAGCGTACGTCACGTCGGCTGGGTGCGGCGAGATCGAAAACGACGCGAATCCACCCCCCCTGGCGGGTTATTCCCCGCGCGCTGCGGGGAACAGCACTGTCATCGACTCGATGCGTCGCGAAAGGTGACCACCGACCAATGAGCCCACCACCCCCGACGGTCAGCACGGAGATCGAACTCGTGCTGGTCGTGGCCAACGGTCCGGACCGTCCGGTGCATGCGGAGCTCAGCTACTCCCCCGACGACCCCTACGCCGTCCGGGTCGCATTCCACACCGGGACGTCGGAGACGGTCGAGTGGACGTTTGCCCGCTCGTTGCTGACTGACGGGGTCACCCACCCCGTCGGAGTCGGCGACGTCCAGGTGTGGCCGAGGACCAGCCGCTCGAACCCGATGGTGTGCCTGTCCCTGTCGAGCCCGACCGGGTGCGCGCTGTTCGAGGCGCCACTCACCAGGATCGTTCACTTCCTGACCGAGACCTACGCCGTCATCCCCACCGGCGCCGAGAGCAGGTTCATCGACCTTGATGCGGAGCTTGACCGACTGATCCGCTGATCGCACCCCCCACCACCGTCGCGGCGACGGTGGGTACGCCGAGGTGGGCCACGAGGTCCGCTTCGTGGTCGCTGGCGAGGATCGCCAGATCACCCCGGGCGCCGACGCCGAGATGTCCGATGTCGCGACGGCGCAGGGCGGTGGCTCCCCCGAGGGTCGCCGCCTCCAGAGCCTCATCGACCGCGAGCCCCATCCCGAAGCAGGCCAACTGGACGGCGTAGGGCATCGACTCGCACCAGGCCGTCCCCGGGTTGCAGTCGGTGGCGATCGCGAGCGTCACCCCGGCCGCACGCAGCGTCGCGGCGTGGGACCACCGCTCGCTGCGGGTGTAGAGCGAGGCGACCGGCACGAGTACGCCGACGACCCCGGCCGCGGCCAAGGCTTGGGCATCGGCGGCCGTGACGTGGTCGAGGTGATCGGCGCTCGCGCACCCGAGTTCAGCCGCCAGAAGAGCGGCCCCGGTGTGCGACAGCTGCTCGGCGTGGATCCGGGTCCCGAGGCCCTGGGAGACCGCCGCGGTGAGGATGCGGCGGGCTTCGGAGACGGTGAACGCCCCCTCGTCGCAGAAGACGTCGCACCAGCCGGCCCCCGCGGCGAGCGCCGCCGGAAGCTCGCCGATGACCTCGTCGACGTAGGCGGCACGATCGCGGCCGTCCGGGACGACGTGTGCGCCGAGATAGGTGGTGTCCGCCCCAAGTCCGACGTCGGCCGCGGCCGCGCGCGCGACCCTGAGGAGCGCCTGCTCCGAGCGTGGGGTCAACCCGTAGCCGCTCTTGATCTCCACCGTGGTGGTGCCGTTGTCGCGCATCATGCGCAGCCGGGTCGCCGTCAGGGAATGCAGGTCCTCGGCCGATGCCGCCCGGGTCGCGTCAACGGTCGCCACGATGCCGGCCGGCCGATAGGAACCACCACCCAGGCGCGCCCTCACGTCGTCCCGGCGGGTGCCCGCCCACACGGCGTGGGTGTGGCAGTCGACGAATCCAGGGACGACCGCCGCACCGGCGGCGTCGTACTCCGGGTGATCAGCCAGGCCCTCGGGCAGGTCGCGATCGGCGCCGATCCAGGCAACGACGCCGTCGGTGATCACGATCGCTGCGTTGGTCAGCCGGGGGCCGGTCCAGGTCGTGAGCCGCCCGATCCGGCGGACAATGAGGCTGCCCGCCGGGTCGCTCACGTCTGCCAGGCCGGCGGCTGCGTCCCGGGCTCGAGCGGCATCCGCACCCCGATCTCCCGGGCGGTGTCCAACGCGATGTCGTATCCGGCGTCGGCATGGCGGATCACCCCGGTCGCGGGGTCGTTGGTCAGCACCAGCTCGAGCTTGCGGCGCGACAATTCGCTGCCCTCGGCGACCACGACCTGCCCGGCGTGGATCGACTTGCCGATCCCGACGCCACCGCCGTGATGGATGGAGACCCAACTGGCCCCGGACGCCGTATTGAGCATCGCGTTGAGCAGCGGCCAGTCGGCGATCGCATCCGACCCGTCACGCATGCCCTCGGTCTCCCGCTCCGGGCTCGCCACCGACCCGGCGTCGAGGTGATCCCGACCGATCACGACCGGAGCACTGACGACCCCGCTCGCCACGAGTTCGTCGAACGCGAGACCCGCTAGATGCCGCTCGCCGTAGCCCAGCCAGCAGATCCTCGACGGTAGGCCCTGACCCTTGACCTTCTCGGCCGCGAACCGGACCCACCGTTGCAGTGGGTCGTTGTCGGGAAACGCCTCCAGGACCGCCCGGTCGGTTGCGGCGAGGTCGGCCGGATCGCCCGACAGGCACGCCCACCGGAACGGACCCGCGCCGCGAGCGAACAGCGGCCGAATGTAGGCGAGGACGAATCCCGGGTAGTCGAAGGCGTTGGCGACCCCGGCGTCACGGGCCTGCCCCCGCAGCCCGTTGCCGTAGTCGAAGACGACCGCGCCCGCGGCCTGAAGGTCCAGCATCGCCCGGCAGTGCACCGCCATCGCCGCACGGGCGCGCTCGACGTACTCGCTGGGTTTCGTCTCCCGCAGCTCCACCGCCTCCCCGAGGCTCATGCCGTTGGGGACGTAGCCGCGCAGCGCGTCATGGGCGCTCGTCTGGTCCGTCACGACGTCCGGGACGACCCCGCGGCGGACAAGCTCGGGGTAGACGTCGGCGGCATTGGCCACCACCGCGACGGAGCGCGCCCGCCGGTCGCCCGCGGCCGCTTGCACCCGGGCGAGACCGTCGTCGAGCGAGTCAGCGATCTCGTCGAGATAGCCGTGATCGAGACGCCGCTGCGCGCGCGTCGGATCGACCTCGATGCAGAGCGCGGCTCCCCCGTTTCCGGTGACGGCCAGTGGCTGTGCACCGCCCATCCCGCCGAGTCCGGCAGTCAGCACCCAGCGCCCGGACAGCGAGCCCCCGAAGTGGGCATTCGCGACCTCGGTGAACGTCGCGTACGTCCCCTGAAGGATCCCCTGGGTGCCGATGTAGATCCACGAACCGGCCGTCATCTGGCCGTACATCGTCAACCCGAGGTCCTCGAGCTCACGGAAATGCTCGGGCGTCGCCCAGGCCGGGACGAGGTTGGAGTTGGCGATCAGCACCCGCGGGGCCATGTCGTGGGTGCGGACAACCGCGACCGGCTTGCCGCTTTGGACTAGCAGGGTGTCATCCGGTGCCATCGTGCGCAGCGACTCGACGATCGCGTCGAAGCAGCGCCAGTCGCGGGCGGCCCGCCCGGAGCCGCCGTAGACGACCAGGTCGTCGGGACGTTCGGCGACCTCGGGGTCAAGGTTGTTCTGCAGCATTCGCAAGGCAGCCTCGGCTCCCCACGACCGCGCGCTGCGCTGCGATCCGCGGGGCGCGCGGACCTCCCGTGCTCCGTCCACCTCGCGGACCCTACGCCGGTCGACGTGCCTAGTGAAGCGGACCGCTCGCGGCCTGCGCCGCCTCGAGCAACGAACCGTTCGCGACCGCGTCAACCGCGGCGTCGATCTCCGGCGCGAGATGCCGGTCCGGCCCGGGACCGGGAACCGTGCGGCGCAGGCTCGCGACGACCGCGGCGGTCGCCGGCGAGGGCGCCAACGGCGCGCGGAAGTCCAGCGCTCGGGCCGCGGTGAGCACTTCGATCGCGAGGACTCTGGTCAGGCAGTCGATCGACCTGCGCAGCTGGCGCCCTGCCGACCAGCCCATCGACACGTGGTCTTCCTGCATGGCCGAGGACGGAATCGAGTCGACGCTCGCCGGTGCCGCGAGTCGCTTGCACTCGCTCACCATCCCGGCCTGGGTGTACTGCGCGATCATGTGCCCCGAGTCGACGCCGGGCTCGCCGGCGAGGAATGGCGGAAGCCCCTGCGAGCGGGCACGGTCGAGCATTCGATCGGTACGCCGCTCCGAGATCGATGCCAGGTCCGCCACCGCGATCGCAAGGAAGTCCAGGACGTAGGCGATCGGGGCACCGTGGAAGTTGCCGTTCGACTCGACCCGCCCGTCGCGCAGAACCACCGGGTTGTCGATCGCCGACGCGAGCTCGGCGTCGGCCACCCGGCGGGCATAGGCGATCGTGTCGCGGCAAGCGCCCGCCACCTGGGGCGCGCAGCGCAGCGAGTAGGCGTCCTGGACCCTGGTGTCCTCCGGCCCGGCGTGGGAGGTAACGATCGCCGATCCGGCCAGCAGCGCGCGCATGTTTGCGGCCGACAGAGCCTGGCCGGGCTGCGGGCGCAACTGCTGAAGGTCGTCGGCGAACACCCGGTCGGTGCCGAGGAGTGCTTCGACGCTCATCGCGGCGGCAACGTCCGCGGTCGTCACCAGCCGGTCGAGGTCGGCGAGCGCGAGCACCAGCATCCCGAGCATGCCGTCGGTGCCGTTGAGCAGCGCGAGGCCTTCCTTCTCGGCAAGCTCGATGCTCCTCAGACCTGCGGCGGCGAGCAGATCTGCGGACTGACCCAGCCGCCCGTCGCCGTCGTACGCGCTGCCCTCGCCCATCAACGTCAGCGCGCACGCGGCCAGCGGAGCGAGATCCCCGCTGCACCCCAACGATCCGTACTCGGGCACGAGCGGTGTGATGCCCGCGTTGAGCAACGCGGCGATCGCGCTCGCGACGACCGGGCGGGCGCCGGTGCGGCCGGTGGCCAGCGTCCGCAGCCGAAGCACCTGCATGGCCCGGACGACTTCGCGTTCGACGGGTGCGCCGGTGCCGGCCGCGTGTGAGCGGACCAGTGAGCGCTGAAGGGCGGCCCTGCGATCGACCGGAATGTGCGTGGTCGCAAGCGCACCGAAACCGGTGGAGATGCCATAGGCCGGCTGATCGGACGCGGCCAGCGTCTCCACCACTGCCCTCGACGTGGCCATCGCCTCCAGCGCGGTGTTGCTCAGCTCGACCGGCGCGTCCGCGCGCGCGACGGCGACGACATCGGCCGCAGCCAGCGGTGCCGGCGAGACGACGACGGTCACGGATCCAGCTCCGCGCTGCGCTCGCTGAAGATCTCGCTCGCCCGCCGGGTGAGCGGCCCCGGCACCCCCGGCAGCGCGATCCCGTCGACCGTGCGGATCGGCTGGATGTCGCGGGTGCTCGAGGTGAGGAACGCCTCGTCGCAGTCGCTCAGCGCCGTGATCGGCAGTGGGCGTTCCACCACGTCGCCGAGCCACTCGATGACCAGCTCGCGGGTGATCCCCGGCAGGCATCCGCTCGACAGTGCCGGGGTGAGGAGGGTGCCCGCCCGGCCGATGAAGATGTTGCTGCCGGTGCCCTCACACAGCTCACCGATCGTGTTGGCGAAAATCGCCTCGCCGGCGCCGCGGGCATGCGCGTGCCGAAGCGCGATCACGTTGTCGGCGTACGACGTCGTCTTCAGGCCGACCGTCGCCGCTCGCTCGTTGCGGGTCCACGGCACGATCGAGACGTCGGCGCTCGCCGGCCAGTCCGCCAGGGGCGAGGTTGCGACGATGAGCGTCGGCCCGCCCTCGCCCCGATCGGTCCCGAACGGCGCGGAGCCCGCGGTGACCGTGACCCGCAGGCGGGCCAACGGGGCCTGCTCGAGCGCGATGACCTGCGCCAGGGCAGCCCGGACCACGGCGAGGTCGAGGGCGATCCCCAGCCCGTCCGCGGAGGACTGAAGACGCCGCAGATGTCGAGTCAGGGCGAACGGTCGGCCGTCGATCAGCTTCATCGTCTCGAACACTCCGTCGCCGACGGTGAATCCGTGGTCGTCGGCACGCAGCACCGGATCGGACGCCTGCGCGATCGACCCGTTCACCCACAACGTCACGGCACCCTCCCGGTCATGGCGATCCGCCGGGGTCGCGCCGCAAGGCGAGGCCCGCGGCCGCCTCCAGCAGGCACATCGCGGCCAGCCGGATGGTTCGCTCATCCGGCGCGTCGCGAGTCGCGTCCACCTCCGCAAGGTCGACCGCCCGCACCCTGGGGTCGTTGCCGGCGAGGTACGCGGCCTGCAACACCTCGCTCGCCGACAGGCCACCCGGCAAGCTCGCCGGGCAGGCCGGAGCCACCGAGCGGTCGCAGACGTCGAGATCGAGATCGACGTACAGGCCGCCGCCGCCACTTGCGGCGAGTTCGAACGCGTCCCGCAGACAGGCATCGATCCCCCGCCGGGCCACGTCAGCGCGCCCGATCACGGTGATCCCGCGGGCGTGGGCCTCCATCGCGTACGAGCGGCTGTTGGCCCAGTCGGCGATCCCGACCTGGACGACCCGCTCACCGGCGAGCCCGGCCTCGATCAGGTCGCGGACCGGCGTACCGTTGCTCCGCCCGTCCCGCAGGTCGTGATGGGCGTCGAGGGTGACGAGCCCCGCCCTCGACAGGTCATCGCCGAAGACACCGGCCATCACCGGGTAGGTGAGGGAGTTGTCCCCGCCGATCGCGACGAGAAGCCGCGCCTTCGCCGCGGCCGTGGCGGCTGCGGTTCTGACCCGCCACTCCCCCTCGACCGGCACATCGGGATCCTCGACGTCGCCGCGATCCCAGACTGCGACCTCTTCACCGAGGTCGATCCGCCGGGTGACCGACCAGGTTGACAGCCGGGCGAGCGCACGGCGTACCGCGGCCGGAGTGGCGTGTGCGCCTGTGCTCGACAGCGAGGTCGCGAACGTCGGCACCCCGACGACAGCGAGATCGACCTCGCGATCACCCGGCCCGGTCGCGAGCCATTCCGAGGCCCGCGGCCAGCGCCGATCGATGCGGGGGGCCGCCACGTGGCGATGCTGTCATGTCGGTCGCCCGTGTAACATCGGCGACGCACCGAGGAGGCCGTTTTGACGCCTCGGGCGCGCGGACGTAGCGCAGCTGGTAGCGCATCACCTTGCCAAGGTGAGGGTCGCGGGTTCGAATCCCGTCGTCCGCTCGGTGGCGGGTTGGCCGAGTGGCTTAGGCAAGGGCCTGCAAAGCCCTGTACGCGGGTTCGATTCCCGCACCCGCCTCGCACAACCCGGGCGGTTGGCGCAGTCTGGTAGCGCGCTTCCCTGACACGGAAGAGGTCACAGGTTCAAGTCCTGTACCGCCCACCGACAAACATGCAGGTCAAAGCGTTATGGGTACGAGGTAAGGCCGCCGGTCAGCGCCGGTTGCTAGCCAATCTGCTAGCCATCCGGTAGTTCACGTCAGGGAAACTGACTCGGTCGGGACGTCCAGCGGGCTCTGCATCACGGAGAGGATGAGAGGCGGGTACCCCATCTGTCCGCTCACCCGTTGAAAGAACTCGCGGGCGTAGGGGTGAACTGAGAATGCCCCGTTGAGCTCGGCGAAGGCTTGGCCATCCTTGGCGTCGATGCTTGCTCCTTCTGCGATCACGTAGTCAAGAAGCCACTCACACGATGCGTCCCACGCCGGTACGGCCACCCCAGAGCCATCGACTTGGACCGCATGAACGAAATACCCGAGGCGAACGACGAATGCCC
>DATJWM010000053.1:0-7536 GCA_035501255.1 Mycobacteriales bacterium
CGGCCCGGAGGCAGGTGTCCCGGAACTCGCAAGCGCGGTCGGGACGATCGCCTCGTACTGCGCGTCGAGCGGTCTGGTGCTCGCGATGCACCACATCCAGGTAGCGTCGATCGTCCGCCACGCGAGTCCGTCGTTGAAGGACCAACTGCTTCCACGGATCGCCGCCGGCGAGGTCCTGCTCGCCAACGCCAACAGCGAGATCGGACTCTACGGGAACCGGCGCAACAGCATCTGCGCACTCGAGCCGACCGAGAACGGCTTCCGGATCGACAAGCAGGCCTCGACCGTCTCCTACGGCGAGTACGCCGACGGGGTCCTCGCCACCGCGCGCCAGTCACCCGACGCCCAGGACCACGAGCAGGCGCTTGCGATCTGCCTGCCACCCCACTACACCCTCGAGCCGACCGGAGACTGGGACACCCTCGGTCTGCGCGGCACCTGCAGTCGGCCGGCTCGCCTCCAAGCAGACCTGCCGGCGGATCACGTGATCACCGACTACGCCACCCTGTTTGCCCGTACGTCGTTGCCGGTGAGCACGATCCTGCTCAGCTCGGTGTGGTGGGGTCTGGCCGAAGCGGCGGCCAGACGCGCCCACGCGAGCGTGCGTGCGGCCGAACGCAAGGCGCGCACGACCGGCAAGTCAGGTCCGCCGCTGGGCGGCCTGCGTCTGGCCGAGATGGGCGTGAAGTTGCAACAGATCCGCGATGCGATCGCGGCCGGGGCGGCCGACTTCGAAGCGGTCAAAGACACCGAGCAGCTCGAGACGCTCGGGTTCTCCTCTCGAGTCGACAACATCAAGCTCACCGCATCGACGCTGGTCATCGACGTCGTCATGTCCGCGCTTCAGATCTGCGGTCTCGGTGGTTACAAGAACAACACGCCCACGAGCATGGGGCGTCTGGTCCGCGATGCGGTCGCGGCGCCGCTGATGGTGAGCAACGATCGCGCATTGTTTGCGATGGCTCAGTCTTTGCTGGTTCGCAAGGAGATGTAGGTGAGTCGACTCAAGATCGCGGTCGTCCACCACCATCGCTCGTTCTTCCCACTCGATCTCTACGCCGAGCTCCGCCCGGTCGCGGACGTGCTCTGGGTCTTCTGCGAGGCGCCCGACAACGCGCGCCCCGCGCGTCTGCCCGCCCGCCTCGGCACGGTCGTGGATATCTACGGCCTCGACCTCGACGCTGCCGCAGATGCGATTCGGACGCACGAACCGGACGGCATCGTCACCTACGTCGATGACACGCTGGTGTTGACCGCCGAGCTCGCCGACCGACTGGGCCTGCCCTTTCATACTCCCGACGCCGCGCGCACCTTTGTCGACAAGCGACGTCAACGTGCCGCGTTCGACGCCGCCGGTGTCCCCGGTCCTCGCTCGTGGCCCTTGGCACGCGGACTCGCTCGGGCCGCACTCGAACGGCTTAGCGCGGAGTTGCCGTACCCGTGCGTCGTGAAGCCGGCCGAGGGCAGTGGCAGCCGGGGCATCAACTGTCTCAGCGGTCCGACCGACGTCCTCGACCTGCTCGACGGGGACAAGCTTGCGACCGACCACCTGATCGAGGAGTACCTCCCGGACGACCCGAGCTTCCCGGCGTGGATCGCCAGTTACCTATCGGTGGAGTCGATCGTCACCGACGACCGGATCAGCCACGCGGCGGTCACGGGCCGCTTTCCGCTCGCCGAACCGTTCCGCGAAACGGGAAACATCGTGCCCGCCGCGATTCCCGCTGAGCAGGTCGGCCCACTGCTGGAGCTAGTCGAGCGAGCGGCGCGAGCACTCGATACTCGCGCCGCAGTGATCCACACCGAGATCAAGCTCACCCCGTCCGGACCAAAAGTGATCGAGATCAACGGCAGGCTGGGAGGGAGGCCGCCGTTCGTGTTGAACTCGGTCTCAGGCGTCAACCTGTTCCAGGCGACGTGCAAGATAGCGGCGGGTCAGGACGCCCACGTCGACGGTCTGGCAGCGTGCACCGGCGTCGGCTTCTGGCTGATGATCCAACCTCCCGTCTCCGCCCGCCGGGTCGCCGAGGTTGCCGGAATCGAAGACGTCCGCGCACTCCCGGGTGTGGACAGCGTGGAGGTTTTCGTTCGCCCGGGCGACGCCGTCGACTGGGCGGAGGGCACGGACGCTCGGGTTGCAACGATCCGAGGCCGCTGCCCGGACCACGCGGCGCTCGAAGCTACCGTCGCGGCGATTCGAGCCGCGCTCGTGCTTCGCTACGACGACCCGACCGCTGACGTCCCGGCCCACCATGCGCTGGACTCAGCGATGACCGCCCCGTAACGGGCGACGGGTCACCGATATGCCCGCTCGTTCGGCCCTCGCGTCCGGACCCCGGTAGCATCGATCCGTCCCTTCGGGGCAGGTAGCTCAGCTGGTACGAGCGTCCGCCTGAAAAGCGGAAGGTCGGCGGTTCGATCCCGCCCCTGCCCACCATCGATCTCTAGCGTTTTCGCAGGTCAGCGCCGTGTCAGCAGCTTGGTGATCTTGTCGGCAGTCCACCGTCAGTAGCCGCTCAACACCGCTATTTACCGCGTATGGCCGGTCGTTGTTGCACGTGGGTTGCACGTTGATCTTGATCTCGGGCGCGATCTCACGCTCAATCGCGTGCCGACGAGGGCGGTCACCCTCAGATCAGCCGATCCCTATTGCACGACACCGCCGCGTTGCCGCTCAGAACTGTCGCTATCGATCGGGTCAGGGACACATCGCTGGCCGCCGCCTAACGGCACCTAACGCACGCGCTGCGCCCGCGACCTTCGAAGCTCTTGAAGCCCACCCTCGCCCCTGCGCCAGCCTGCGAACTCCCAGGTCAACAAGGGGCCTGCCACACCGCAGAGGCCGCCGACCACCGTCCATCGACGGATGTTCACTCCTGGTCGCCCGGCTGCGATGTAGTGGCTCGTCCAGGCTCCGAACACAGCCTGGACGACGAGGAGCAGGAAGGTAACCAGTCCATACATGACTGCTCGATGGTCCCACCCCGTCGCCATGGACCGCTCAAGAACAGCGAATCGTCCGCTCGCGAATCGGCAACGCGGCACTTCGCGTCCCGCCGGCGTCGGACGCTATCGGCAGGGTCCGTCTCAGCGTCGGACGCTATCGGCACTTCGCGTCCATGCAGGGGCGGACGCTTACGGCACCTACAGAACGGACGCTTATTCTCGCCAGCGTTTGTCAGCCAAGTCGTGTCACAGGTTTGCGGGCACGGAACTTCGAGCCACCGGATGGGAACCGTTGACCGCTTACCGCCGTCGAAGAACAATCATGGCCATGCGAAGCCTCGTCGCTATCACCGCCGCCGCCGCCCTAGCGGTATCGAGCTTCGCGGCGGCCAGCGCCGGCACCGCGCAGGCGACATGGACCACGTCCGACAAGGCCGCAGCGCTACATGCTGCACATCACGAAGCGAACAGGATCGGCAAGCACACGGACTCAACAGGCTGGCCGACGAACGTCCACCGTGTCACGGCGGTGATCCGATCCGGCAGTGTGCCCGGCGGATCGAACACTGGGCATCCCTGCGGTCGCGGACAGCACGCCGTCATCACCCTGACCGGCAGGTTCCCGAAGATCATTGTGAGTGGCACGCCCGGCTCGGGCAATACAGAGGTGCACGGCGTCATCGCGACCACGAAGTTGGGCAGTCGACAGGTGTGCCAACTGTCAGTTCAGACCGGCAAGGTCACACCCGCCCCGAACTCCGTGGTTCTCTTCCGACGCTAATCGCACCCACCGAGCTGCGATGGCCTTAGAGCCGTTGACCGGTGAGGAACGCCGGCTAGGTCCGGGGTCAGCCGGTGCTCATGCCTGCGAGGTAGGCGGCGACGGCGTGGGCGGCGTGTCGGTCGAGGTTGGTCTTGGCCATGTCGTAGCGCAGGGTGGTGCGGGGGTCGCTGTGGCGCATGGCGTGTTGCATGTCGCGGATTGGGACGCCGGCGATCAGACCGCTGGTGCAGAAGGTGCGTCGCAGTCCGTGCGGGCTGATCGGGTGGGTGACGCCTGATTGGCGGGCGAGCCGGGTGACGATCCGCGCTGCGGCGGGCCGGTCGAGCCGGCGTCCGGTGCGGGTGCGCAGTAGCGGTCCGCTGGTCCGGTCGCCGCTGGCTTGCCGGACCGCTCTTAGTACCGGGATCGGTAGCGGGATGTCGGCGGGCTTGGCACCTTTGCCGATGACGTGCAGCAGCTCATACCCCGACTCGTAGCGCAGGTCGGTCACGTCGGCGTTGCAGGCTTCGGACACCCGAAGCCCGAGCATCCCGAGCAGCGCGATCAGGGCATGCTCGACCGGCCCGGCGGTACGGGCGGCGGTGAGCATGGCAGCGAACTCCAGCGGGTGCAGCACAGTGCGCCGCTGCCCTTCCCAGGAGATCCGCGGTCGGGTGACCGCATCCGCCGGGTTCGTGGGGATCAGCCCGTCGATGACCGCGTACTTGTAGAAGGTGGCGACCGTGCCGAACCGCCTCGCGATCGTCGCGACCGCGTATCCCCGGCCTTCCATATGCCGCAGGTACAGCTCGAGCTCGGCGCGGCTAACGTGCAGCATGTCCCGGTCGTTGCTGATGCACCAGGCCAAGAACGAGCGAAGGTCGAGAGTGTAGGCAGCCCGTGTCGGCTCACGGTAGCGGGCGAGGAACCCGGCGACCGCCCAACGGGTCGCTTCCGTCGTGGACAGGGACAGCTCAGTCGTGGTCATCGCAGACCTCCCGGATCAGGCCGAGAGCCTGCCTCCCGGCACGCCCGAAGATCGTCCACCCACCCGGACCTAGCCGGCGTTCTGGTACGCCGCTGTTAGCGCCGACAGCGGGCAGTAGTGAAGGTTCTGCTCGCGTCCGAGCGGCTTCAGCGCGTCGCGTCGATGCGTCGATACATGAGTCCGAAGTCGCGACTCCACTCGCGACCGTCAGCGGACGTCAGCCATTCGCCGTTGATTTCAGTGAGGCCGTCGGCGAACGTACCGATGAATCTCTGGTGAAAGTCCAGCGGGCTGAAATCCGGTTTCGTCCTCTCCAAAATCCAGGTACGGCCGTCGAACGTCATCTCGTAAAGGCGCACAACACCGCGCGAGTCGAAGTAGTGCTGCACATACCTTCCGTGGTCCTGGCCGGCAACGACGCAACAGCTGTCGGGGGCTTGCGGAACGGGCGCCGAGGTCCGCTGCACGAGAAGGCGGCCCATTACTTCGAACACGACATGGCCGCGGACTTCTTCCGCACCGGGTAGGTCGACCTCGAGTTCCCACTGTCCGACGAAGGGTCCGAGATCCTCGATGGCCACCTGGGTCTCCTCTTAGGGAACGTCCCGTCCGCCAGGACTCGTCACCTTGGCAATCACCACTATCGCTGAGGATCTGCCGGTAGCGGTAAGCGGCCAGCGAACGATCGCGTGAGTTCTGGTAAGGCCATGTGACGAACAGAAGTCACGATGGAACGGCCGGCCCCGGTCCGCGTTTCGGTTGGGTCGTGGGTCATCCACGATGGCGTGGACGGAGCCACAGCGGAAGAAGGAGCCGACCGCCATGAGAAGTGTGACGCGTAATCGGGAGCCAATCCACCTCGGTTTGGATGTTCATAAGGACTCGATCACTGTCGGTGTGCTCGAGCCTGATGCTCAAGCGGCGGTGATGACGCGACTGAGTTCTGATGACGACGCGGTCCGTCGGCTGGTCGGCAAGTTCGCGGACAAGAAGCGGTTGAAGGTTTGTTACGAGGCTGGACCGACCGGGTTCACGTTGGCGCGCACGCTGCGGGGGTGGGGGGTGGACTGCGAGGTGATTGCACCGTCACGGATCCCGAAGCAGTCCGGGGACCGGGTGAAGACCGATAAGCGCGACGCCGCGACCTTGGCGGTGCTGCATCGCGCCGGGTTGCTCACACCGATCCGGGTCCCGACCGAGGGCGAGGAGGCGTTGCGGGATCTGTGTCGGGCCCGCCAAGACACCTACGACGATCTCAAGCGGGTGCGCCGACGGTTGTTGGCGTTCCTGCTCCGTCACGGGCAGGTGTATCGGGCCAGCTCGACCTGGACCCGGGAGCACCAGCAGTGGCTGAACCAGGTGCAGGTCACCGAGCCCGCTGCCCGCGCCGCGTTCGAGCACTACCTGGCGGTGGAGCGGCTCCGTGAGACCGAGCTCGACGCGATGACCCGCGAGCTGCTCGGCTGGGTCGACCGGGAACCGTTCACCACCCCGGTGCACCGCCTCGCCGCCTACCGGGGGGTCGGCTATATCTCTGCGCTCGGGATCACCGCGGAGATCGGTGAGTGGACCCGGTTCGCTCGCGCCACCGGGTTCATGGCCTTCACCGGCCTGGTTCCTTCCGAGTATTCCTCCGGGGAGCGCCGACACCAAGGTCAGATCACCAAGGCTGGCAACGTCTACGTCCGCACCCACCTGGTCGAGTCCGCGTGGCAGTACCGGCACCATCCCGCGATCGGCGCGGAGCTGCGCCGTCGGCACGCCCATGTCGGACCGGACACCGTCGCCCGGTCATGGAAAGCCCAACAACGCCTCTGTGGCCGGTACCGGCGGATGACCGCCCGGCTGGTCAACCCGAACGTCACCGTCACCGCGATCGCCCGTGAACTCGGCGGGTTCCTGTGGGCGGAGATGACCAGCTGAGATGACCACGACTCGTGCGCGACCCGTTGTCGGTGACCGTCGCGCACGCATGCTCTCGACGTGTCGGAGCACCGCCGTTGCAGGCCTGATCCCCGTCGGCACTTCGTCCACCCGCGACCACCGCGGGCGTGACGCCCGAAGTCAGGGGCACCTTCCTGCGCATCCGCGACTTGCGGTCCCAACCCGCGAACACCAGAGTGGCGGTTCACCGACCCACGACGCTCCGGCACGTCGAGACCACCACGCCCGACCACCACCCCGCCGGATAGCAGCTGCCACCCCAACGTCAAGACCGTTCGTCCTCGCGCTACGCGCTGCGGGCGCTGCGTCTTGACCCCGGGGCCCCGACAGCCGCTAGAAATCAACAACGGCGAAGGACAAGCCTTCGCCGCCAATCAACGAACCGCTTGACAGGCCGTTCCACACCAGTGCCGTTCGGCGTCGAACACGTGGCCGACTCTTGGCAGAGGCTGTCGCAGATGGGCGCTACCTTCGGTACGTCTCAGCCAACGCGAAGGGTCACGATTGACCAGCCCGGGTTTTAACGCCGCGCGACATCTCGGAGTTCTTGATGATGGTCTGCCCGCGCGCCCACCGCGGATGGAACCCGGTCTGTCCGTTGCGGTCGCGGTGTGGGCCGGTCGACGATTCGGTGCAGTCGTGGCGATCGAGGACTGCATTCATGATCCGTACTGCGAAACGGATGAGCACTACCTGGCGACCCACTACACCTATCGCCGGGGAACCGACGGCTGGGAACTGCCTCTCGGGTCGGGAAGCAGCCCGTGGCCGGGTGGGCCTTTCACGAGAACACACCTCGCACCACGGGAGGTGTGGAGTGAAGGCGGTTCTTACGGCGGCTCGAACTATTGGGTCTGCCGGCTGGTCTTCGGCTTCGCCGGCCCTGACGCTCGAT
>DATJWM010000054.1:0-12751 GCA_035501255.1 Mycobacteriales bacterium
TGCGCGCTGTGCTGCGCGGACTCCCGGATGGCCCTGCCGAGCCCGAGGTCGAAGGACACGCTCATCTTCTCAACGCCCATCATCACAATCCTACCAGAGAAGCACCTACCGCGGTAATACCGGTAGGCGGGGCGGGTGATCGGATCTGCGACCGCGATACTCCGGTATCGCTGCCGATCCTCGAGTCTCGAAACAAGAGTCACCGACGACCCTTGGATTCAAGGTCGCCCTGACCTCGTTTCCGCCGGGCCATGGATGGCTCGCTCCAATAGCGCTCGATCGGCACTCGCTCACCGGTGCCGGTCAGTTGGTCGTCGCCGTCGCCGAGCGATTCGGCGTGACCACCATGGGAACGATCGACCGGCGCTCGAAGCCTTGTCCGAACCCTGGTACCACGGTTGGCCATAGTTGCCCGCGACTGTGACACCTGATTTCAAGCTGAGGTCTCGCCGTGACTGTGGGGTGGGCTCTCACCCGACCAATCGTTGAGCGTCGCTGCGATCAGGGCTCGGGCCATCCATTCGAGGAGTTCGACCGCTTGGTCCCGCGAGAGACCCGCCATGTCGGTGGTCCAGACGATGGCATCGGAGCCGAACAGTGGGGTGAGCGCTGCGGCGAGGCGGTCGCGGGCCGGGGCCGGCACGTCGCTGGGGAGACCGTCAAGGAGCGCGCTTATCCAACGGTCGCGGTTGGTCATGAACCGTCGGGGTCGCCGGGCTTCCGGATCCGGGTTGAGGGAGAGCCACAGCATGGTGCGCAGTTCGTTTTCGCGGTCGAAGGCCCAGGCTGCAGTTGTCCGGATGAGTTCGGCGGCTCGGGCGTCGAGTTCTGCTGGTGATCCCGCCGCGGTCGGGACGGTATCGGCGACGGGGTCCACGGCCATGGCCATGGTCGCGTGCAAGACGACCGATTCGTTGCTCGGGAAGTACCGGTAGGCAGTCGCTCGCGAAACGCCCGCGAGCTCGGCGACGGCCGCGACGGTCAGCGGTTTGCCGGCGCGGAGCAGTTCCTGGGCAGCCTGTCGCAGTAGCCGCCGGGTGCGTTCCTTCGGTCCCGGCCGTGCGCTGCCGTCAGTCGACGTATCCACAGTTGCTCCTTGACAGGGAACCCTTGCAGGCCCATGATACTCGATGTCTCATGGTGAGACATGATGTCTTAGTTCGGACACACCAGCGCACAGACATCGGGCGAACCCCAGGAAGCGACGTGACCGAATGACCATCGCCACCGAATCGGCACCATCCACTCGGGCGGTCCCGGCGATTGCCGGGTTGCACCACCTCGGTCTTACTGTCCGCGACATCGACGCGAGCGAGGCTTGGTACTCCCAGGTTCTAGGCCTGGTCCGGGTCTTCGTCGAGCCGCACGGGACCGGTGACGGCTACGCCGTCGTGATGACCCGACCCGGCACGCGCCTGTTCCTTGGACTGGACCACCACCCGGAGGCAGAGGGGAAGACGTTCAGCCCGCTGCGCACCGGGCTCGACCACCTCGCGCTCCACGTGAGCAGTCGAGCCGACCTTGACGAGTGGTGCAGGCACCTCGATGCGCTTGGTGTGGAACACAGCGAAGTGACGGAGACGACGGAGCCGACAGCCCACGCCCTGTTCAGCTTCGGCGATCCCGACGGAATTCCCATTGAGCTGTTCTGGTACGGCGGCTGACATGACCGTTGAGATCGACCTGCCGGCACGGTCCGGGACCCGGCCGCGCACTACCAGCGAGATCCCGCACAGCCAGCTTGACCAGCAGCCCGCTGGCAGCCGGTACGTCGACGCCATCCTCGCAGAGGCGCTGACCTGGCCATCGGTGCAGGAAGGCCCTTCGAAAATCTCGGTGGAGGGCGCCCGCGCACTTTTCTTGGATGCCGACGCCGCTACCGGGCCGGCGGCAGCCCTGATCGAGCGGGAGTTCTGCCACGTACATGCGCAGGGCGACCACAGCCTGCATGCCGTCCTGCCGATCGAGCTGGCTCAGGCTGCCGAGCAAGCCGGTTGGGCGGAGCCTCATTTCCTCGTGCGCACTGGTCAGGTTCCCCCGACGGTCGTCATGATCTACGCTCCTCGTGACGAGATCGAGCGAGGCGTCGTCCTCGGGCTTGTCCGCGCATCATACGAGTCGGCCTGTGCGCCGAGCGCGCAACACAACGGGACCTAAGGTCCTGGTCTTCCCGCACCTCCAGCGATTGATGAGGAGTTCCCGTGGCCATCCACGTCGTAGGCCCGAGTGACGGTGAACAATCTGGCGGCGGCCCGGTCCGATGCCGCATCCTTGAGGACGGGTCACACACCCAGCACCGGCTCGGTCTGATCGAGGCAGTCGTGCCGCCGGGTCCGGGAGGTCCGCCGCAGCACATCCACCGGGAACACGACGAGGTCTTCATCGTGACGCACGGCAAGCTCAGGTTCATCTCGGGTACGGACACCGTCGACGTCGCGGCCGGCGCGTGCGTCACCGTCCCATCAGGCTCGCCGCACACCTTCGCCAACCCGTTTGACGAGCCGGCCACTTTCATCTGTACGCTCACCCCGGACCTCTATGTCGAGTACTTCCGCGACCTGAGCAAGCTCTCGACCGCCAGTAACGGTCAACTCGACCCGGCCGACCTCGGGCGGATCATGGCCAAGTACTCCACCGAGGTCAGCCGCTGAGCGAGGCGTCACGGCGAAGCGACGGCCCATCGATCTTTCCCTCACCTGCCCGATGTGGCACCCTCCCGGACGGGAGGCACCCATGACCACAGTGCGAGTAGCGGCTGTGCAGGCCGGATATGTGCTGATGGACCGCGAGAAGACCATCGATCGGGTCGCGGAGCTGACTGGGAAGGCACGAGCGGGTGGGGCGGAACTCGTCGTGTTCCCGGAAGTGTTCGTCCCCGGTACGCCGTTCTGGATCGACACCAACCCGATCTGGGACGGCGATGACGAGTGGTTCCGGCTTCTCTACGAGAACGCGGTCGTCGTACCCAGCCCGGCAACGCAACGCCTGGCGGAAATCGCGCGCGAGCACGAGGTCTATCTCGTCGTCGGTGTCGAGGAGCGTGAGGAGCACGGCGGCACGATCTTCAACACCTTGCTGTACTTCGCTCCCTCGGGTGAGCTCGTCGAAACCCATCGCAAGCTCGTGCCGACGGGTGCCGAGCGGACGGTGTGGGGGATGGGCGATGGCTCGACGCTCCGGGTCATCGACACCCCGTTCGGCCGGCTCGGCGGGCTGATCTGCTGGGAGAACTACATGCCGCTCGCGCGGTTCCACATGTATGCGCAAGGGGTCGACATCTGGGTCGCGCCGACGCTCGCCGGCGGTGACGGCTGGATCGCCACCATGCAGCACATCGCCCGGGAGAACCGGATGTATGTGATCGGGGTCAACCCCGTGTTCCACAAGGACTGGCTGCCGCAGGACTTTCCGCACCGTGACCGCGTCGTGCCGCAGGCGCACATCGACCAGTGCGGTGATTGGGTCGACGTCGGCAACACCGTGATCGTCGACCCGAACGGCGAGTTGCTCGCCGGGCCGGTTCGGGAGAAGGAAGAGACCCTGTTCGCCGACCTCGATCTCGGTCAGGTGCATTCGGCGCGACGGCTGCTCGACCCCGTCGGGCACTACCACCGTCCTGACGTCTTTCGGCTCTACGTCGACACCTCGCCGCGACCCGCCGTCGTGGAGACCCGCCTCGACTGAGCCGCGGCGGCGTCAGCCGCGCCAGTCCATCGCGGTCGACACCGGCAGGAGGATCGCGGACGGATGCGCCGGGTCGTGGAAGACCTCCTGTCGTCCGACCCGGATGGTCGTGGCCGTGGCGTGCGGCTCGCCGGCGCCGAGGTTCCGGGCGTAACGCGGGAAGGCGCCGCTCGACACCTGGACCCGGATCCGGTGCCCTCGCCGAAATCGGTACGCCGTTGGCCACAACCGAACCGTCGCCCGCCTGATGTCGCCGGCGTCGTCGAGGCTGACCAGTCCGTCGCAGATGTTGGACGAGTGCCCTGAGGTGTCAACGTCGCACAGCCGGACGAAGACGTCCGCATGGGCGAGGCTCGACCGGAACCAGACCTCGGCGTTGACCTCGCCGACGATCTCGACGTCCCGGTCAAGGGGGTTGGTTGTGTAGGTCAGCACGTCGGGGCGGGTCTCGAGGCGCCGGTTGTCAACCCGACCGCCGCGATGCCGCGGGTCCATGTTCATCCGCACCCCGCCGAGCGCGGGCGTCGGGTCGGCGGGGTCGTAGCGGTAGCGGCTGGGCGCGGACTCCGCCGGCATGCCGGTGGTGAGCCCGCCGCCGGCCTGCAGGTGCAGCCGTCGCGGGGAGTACTCGCTGGGCGGCCAGGCGTCGAAGTCGCGCCATCGGTCCTCGCCCATGACGAAGAGCCGTACGGGAGCGCGGACCGGGAGCGCGGTCCCGTGAGCGCAGGCGAGCCCGAATCCGAGCGCCTCCGCGGTCGCGGTGTTGTCTCTCGACAGGTGGGTCCACGGACCCACCGTGAGGCGCGCGGTCTTGCCCGCGTCCTGCAGTGTCCGGAAGTCGCGGAGCTGACCCGGCAGGAAGATGTCGTACCAGCCGGCGACCAGACTGACCGGCACGCTGACATCACCGACCCGATCGTGATGGTCGATGCCCTCCCACCTCGGATCTCCTGCGGGGCGGGAGAGGACGTCCTGGACGTAGGCCGAGTGCTCACCCGCCGCGACCTCATCGGCCCCCCGCAGGGGAAGTGTCGTGAGGGCCCTGGTGCCGCGGAGCACTCCGGCGAGGACATGGACCGCCGGCCACTTCTTGCCCATGCCGACCATCTGGACGCCCCAGTTGAACGGGGTCTCGAGCGACAGGCCGTCCGCTCGCAGGAACTCGAGGGTGAGCGCCGATTCGCTCAGGTGCGGGATCATCGCCTTGACCGCGGGCGGCAGCGCGTCCGCCACCGCCCACTGGACGTAGCCCATGTAGCTGGTGCCGATCAAAACGATCGAGCCCGCACACCACGGTTGCTCGACGAGCCACTCGAGGGTGGCCAGGCCGTCGGCCCGCTCTTGCCGCATCGGGTCGAAGGTGCCCTCGGAGGTGAAGCAGCCACGCACATCCTGGATCAGCACCTGGTACCCGCGTTCGGCAAGCGGCCGCGCCATGCCGCCGCCGGTCAGCTTCTTGCCGTACGGCGTGCGGATGAGAGCAGTCGGGATCGCTGGGTCGGCAGCGGCCGGGAACCACCGGTCCGCCCGCAACGTCACGCCGTCCGGCATCGGCACGGCCAGGTCGCGCTCGACGGCGACCTCGCGGGTCAGCGGTGGCCCGAGCTTGAGCATGCGTTGCTGGACGTAGCTACCGAGCTTCACGAAACTCTCCCTGGGCGCGACCGTCGGAGGACCGACCGTACGACGTCGGGTGCCGGGAGACCTAGCCCTGCCGGTCTGGCGGCCCTAGTCGATCGTCGAGTTCGTGACGGTCGGCTTGCCCGAGCTGTGATAGTAGATGCCGGGATATCCGGGGGTGGAGAAGGTCCCGCTCGGGTTGTTGTGCAACGTCGAGTCCGAGATCGTCAGCGTGCCGGTCCTGTTGTCACTGACGAAGAAGATGGCGCCGGCACCTTCGTTGGCGACGTTGTTCTCGAACGTTGATCCGGCGACGCTCAGTGCGATCGCGTCGCCGTCCATATAAATGGCGCCGCCGCTGCCACCGCCCGGGGTTCCTGGCTCGGCGGGGTTCTGGCCGTGACCGATGGCCTTGTTGTCGGTGAACGTGCTGTTCGTGACGACCCACGAGGTCGAGATGCTCGACAGTGCGCTGCCGTTGGAGCATCGACCACCGCGGAAGGTGTCGTTGGTGATGTACACCGGCGGCTGGTGCTCCTGCATGATCGCCCGGATCGCGCCGCCGCCGAGGTCGGGTCCGACGTGGTAGCAGCGGTTGTTGATGAACGTCGAGTTGACCACCTTGAACCGCCCGCCGAGCTCGAAGATCGCCCCTCCACCCGGCGGGTACGTCGCGATGCCCGCGGTTGACTGCGAGTTCCCGGCGCGCATGGTGATGTTCTGGACGACGAGCCTCGGATAGGCCACCGCGTAGCAGTTGTCGCTCTGCACATGGCTCGGGCCGCACGTGTTCATGAACAGGATCCGGTGCTTGTGGTCGCCGCTCAGCGTGACCTTCCCCCCGCCGTCGATCACTACCCGCTTGCTGGTGTCGGTGACGTGTGCGGCCTTCTTAAGAGTGATCCTCACGTGCTTCGGGCCGCAATTGAACGTGATCACCCCGCCGGCCGCGACCGCCTTCACGAACGCCGACGAGCTACAGCTTTTCGGCGTACCGTGCCCGACGACGTGATCGGGGTGCGAGGTGTTGACCGCCCGCCCGGCCTTCGGCACCCGGACGTGGTGCGCCTTGGCCGGGACCATGCTGACGGCGCTTCGGTGGCGGGTCGCGGCGGGCGTGCCGGCCGCAGAGGTGGCCATGCCGATTGCCATCGCCGATCCTGCGAGCAGGGACACGGTCGCAACTGCGGCTCGTCGCGGAGTTCGCATCGTCCCAATTGTACGTGTTCATCCTCTGCAGACGACGCCCAAGCGCGGTCCTGGCGTGTCGCTGCCGGGTGTCACGGCAGGGATCCCCGATCTGAGCGCGGCCGTCCGTTACCTTGCGCGAGTGCACTGGCTCGGAGTGCTCGTGGGGGTCGACAGCGCGCGCTGGTCGGCCTGGTGGGGTGGCTTCGCCTCCGACATCCCCGAGTTCGCGATCTTGGCGGTGCTCTACCGCAAGTTCGAGTGTCACGCGCTCGGCTGCCACCGGATCGCTCTGCACCACGTGCAAGGGACGAGCTTCGTGACCTGCAAGAAGCATCACCCGACATCGGGCAACACCGCCGAGCAGATCATCGCGGCCCATAGCGCGGCGACCACCGGATCGAGCGCGCCGGTTCCGCAACCGCCACCGGCGGCCTGACCGGCTCGGGTGCGCTTAGCGGCGACGTCCCCCGTCGGCCGGACGCCAAAGGTTGGACCGGTGCGCCGAACGCCGGCGGGTCGCGAACTCGAAGGTCAGCATCGCCGCCGCTACCGGGACGATCTCTCGCAGTCGCAGCATGACGAAGCGTCGCTTGCCGAGCGCATGAAACTTCCGCAGGTACCGGTAGAGCGACTCCAGCCGAATGAACCCGTCCAGCCGGTGCGACCCCCAGTACGCGAGACGGGTCAGGCGCGTCTGCGGCGCGCTCTCGTACAGCTCCGGGAAGGCCGCGAACGACAGCGACACCCGCTGCCCGCCATGCTCCTTCGCCCAAATCACCACGTCGTGCGCGAGCCGTTCGTCGACGCCGTTGGGTGCGCCCTGCCGACGCCATGGCAGATCCTGGCTGATCTCTCGGCCGTTGTCCGCCGTACTGAACCGGTGGAAAGCCACAGGTCGGCGGTCCTTGTCGAACGCGACCGCGATCAGCGTTCCGGGATGCGGGGAATCCTCGAGCAGCCCGTCGAGGATCATCGCGAAGCCGCGGTTGGGATTGCGATGACTGGCCGCGACGATCGCCTTGAGTTCTGATTCGACGTAGCTCGGGACGGCGTCGGCGGGGTAGATCTCGGTCGTCACCCCCGCATTGCGCGATCGGGAGACGGCCTGCCGCAGGTTGCGGAAGGCGCGCCCGGTCAGGTCGAACCGGTTCACGTCGATCACGACGTCGCGGCCGATCGGGACCCCTCGCAATCCGTGGCCGCGCCACCACTGGGCCCAGTCCTCGCCGGTGCCGAGTACGCCGAGACGCCACCCGCTGGCCTCGACCATCCGGATGAAGGACTCGGCCGCCGCCGGTTGCGACTCCGCGGCACCGACGGGATCGCCCGACGCGACGGCGACACCGAAGCGCACGCGATAGGCCACTGCGGCCATCCCGTCGGGGGAGAACACGTAGGACTTGTCGTTGCGCAGCGCGAACGGCGCGATGCAGTCCTGCGCCGTGGTGTTCACCAGGGTCCACACCTGCCGGCGCTCGCCCGCCGTGCCGGGGTTCGGAGGCGGCGGGGCCCACAGGGCAACAACGCCGGCCAGCACGATCGAGGCCAATTCGATCGATTCGTGACCGAGGTCGGCGGCGACCCGGGCGACCACGAGCAGCCCGACCGCGGCAGCGATGTGAACAGCGAGGACAGGACGTCGCAGTCCGATGCCTCGGCCGAGCGCGGCGGCGGCCAGGCCGACCGCGATCAGGTCGTGATTGGCGTGGTGTTGTTCGAGTACGGCGAGGAGCAGCCCGAGCGCAACGATGATCGCCCCGAGCCGAACCGAGAGTTCCGGGTGGGCGCGCAGACCCCGGGCGCGAGGGATGGGCGCTGCGGCGGTCGCGCGCTCGCCGTCGGGGCCCCACTCCGTCACGCCGTCTCCCTGCTCGTCACTCGTGGCGATTTCGGGCATTTCTCGCGGGACTGACCCGATGCCGAGCCGGGCCGCAGTGGTTCACGCCCGTGCCGCGGAGCCGTCCGGAGTTCCGCTCCAGTCTTTCACAAGCAGGATGTTCGTACGGTTTGGGGTGGCTCTGGGCGAGTTTCTGATCGCCGACGTCAAGGAGGTCACGCTCAAGGTCGATACGACACGGTGCAGACCTGCGAGCAGTGCGGCGCCTCCTCGGCAGATGAGGCCGCCTGGTGCACGCTGTGCTACCTGCCATTCCCGGCACTGGCTGCGTCCCGCGCGCCGTCGCTGATGCCGGTTCCCGCGCCCGCCTCTTCCACTCCGGCACCGCCCGCGCCGACCTCACCGTGGCCGGCGCCAGCGCCCGCGTCGGCGACACCGTGGCCGGCGCCGACACCGCCCTGGCCCGCTCCCGCGCCGACCTCGCCGTGGCCTCCTCCCGCCGCCGCTGCGCCGCCGCCCGTACCCGGCCCCGACGGGCGATTGCTGGATCATCGCGCCGCGGTCCTCGTTGTCGTGGCGATCGCGCTGGGCGGCGTACTCCGCTTGGTGACCTATCTCCTGGCGCGCGACACCTCGATCGAACCCGAAGCGCTGATCCGCTACGACCTGCTCTTGACGCTCGGCCTATACGCCGCGGTGAGCGTCTTGATCGTCAGCCAGATCACGCCGTCGGTGCGGTTGCGCTGGGGTGAGGGTTCGCTGCCGGTGCGGATCGGCACCGGGATCGCGCTCGGCGCGGGGCTTGCCGGTCTTTTGCTGGCCCTGATCAGCAGCGCCGCAGGTCACCTGCAGACCGATCCGCGGATCGTGCAGTTAATGAGCGCCGGCGACGCCACGCACATCATCGTCACGGCCGGATTGTGTTGCGTGATCGCGCCGCTGGTCGAAGAGACCCTCTTCCGCGGGCTGCTGCTCGAGTCGCTGCGGCCGCGCGGCACTGGGCTCGCGCTGGTGGTGTCGGCCGCGTTGTTCTCGATCTGGCACCTGATGCCCGCGTCGTTCGTCTACTACGTCGCTCTCGGTCTGACCCTCGGTGGGCTGTATCTCAAGCGTGGACTGGCCGGCTCGATCGCGGCGCACGCGGCGTTCAACACCGTGCTGACGGTCGCGGCCATCACCGTTGTTCTGGGGCCTGCGCACCCGATGACCGTCGATGGGCTGAGTTTTGTGGCACCCAGCGGGTGGTCGCGGGCCCAGGTGCCCAACGACCAACTGGGGGACGGACCCTTCGTGCTCACCGGGCCCGACGCCGCGAGCGTGGACATCGTCGCGAGCCCGTCTGCTTACGCTGCGGATCCGGACGAGGTTGTCGCCCGGATCCGCAGCGGCGCGCTCGACTCGCTCGGCGACTTCACCGTCGACCGCAGCGCGGTGCGTGAGGTGACCGAGCCGATCGGCGAGGTGGTGGAGGTGCCGATCACCGCGGCCGGGCGGTCCGGATCGATGGTGGTCTTCGGGGCCAACGGTGAGGGGTACGTGCTGATCCTGCTCGACGCCGGAAGCGCCCGCGCGCGGTCGGACTTCGCGAAGTTGGTGGACTCGCTTCGGTTCGCCTGAGCGCGCCGGCAACCTCAGCGGTGAGCGTGCAGCTTGAGCACCGTGCCGACGTGGATCAGGCTCGGGTTCTCGCCGATCGCCTTGCGGTTGAGGCGGTAGATCGTGCGCCAGCCGCCCTTCACGTGGTGGCGCGCGGCAATCGCGCTCAGTGTGTCGCCCGGCTTCACCCGGTAGTGCACGGCCCCGGCGCCCTTGTGGTGCTTGTGCTGGGCGGCGGTGGTGTGGCGCTGCCCCAGATCGTGGCGGTGGTGCGGTCGGGCGTGGCGGTGCACCGTTGCCGGTCCGGCCGGTCCGGCGTAGTGCGAACAGACGGGCCAGGCACCCCAGCCTTGCCGGGCGAGGACACGGTTAGCCACCGTGATCTGCTCGTCTCGGCGCGCAAGGTCGGCGCGGGCGGCGAAGTGGTTGACGTCGAAGGAGGTCCAGGTCGACGCGGAGAACTGCAGACCGCCGTAGTAGCCGTTACCGGTGTTGTCGTGCCAGTGGCCACTTGACTCGCACTGGGCCACCCGGTCCCACTGGGCCTCGGTGGCAGCGTGGGCGGCGGCGGGCGCGATGACCGACGCGGCGAGGGTGCCGGCGCCGACTGCGCCGACGGTTGCGGCTCGCTTGGCAGTGGGATTCTTGCGGTGGCGGCCGCGATACCGATCTGGGCGCATGGGTGTCCTTCCCCTGCGCCTTCGAAGTGAGCTGACGGGTTCGGGCTGGAAGGTGCCCGGTCGGCATGGCCGACTTCACCCCGATGCGAAGCGTCGCGACGACGATCCGCGGGTGGGTCCCCCGATCCTGCTGTGGTCCCTGCGCGCAACGGCCAGCAGGATTCGGCGCACCGTTGCGGTCTCAGGCGGTTGCTCTGAGCATCCACAGGATAACAAAGCGTTCACTGACGCAGCAAAACCTCAGGTCGGCCTGTGGATTGTCGCGCCGTGAGCAATACGAGCACCAGGAGGATCAGCAGCAGAACCGGAGCGACCACCTCGCGCATCCCGAAGGCGATCGTGTGCATCGATCCCACCAACGGGTACGCCGCTCGGCCGGGCAGATAGGCGAGCGCGAGGACGGTCGTGTGCGCGACCACCAGCGCGTCAATCCAACTTGCCGCGAGAAGGGGAAGCAGGACCCATGGCACCGCGTCGTACCAAGGAAGCGCGTAGGGGGCAGCGAGGGCGTAGGCGAAGGACAAGGCGAACGCCAGCGCCGCGGGCGCGCCGCTTCGGATCTCGGGATTGATCAGCATCAAGGCGCGCACCACCGCCGCGAACAGCACGAGCGCCGCGAGGCTGATGATCTGTCGCGAGGCGCCGGTGCCAAGTGTCGGGTCGGTCAGCCGAGCGAGGAGCTTCCACGGCGTTGCTAGCGAGACCTGATGCGCGGCCCGGCCGAGCTGGTGGCGCAGGCCGCCGCCCGCGATCGCGTACCCCCCGCCCGCGACCAGGACGAAGCCGGCCGCCAGGGCGAGGATCGCGGGTCGCGACCGCCGCGCGGACCACAACAGCGCGAACCAGACCAGCGCCGCGGGTGCCTTGATCGCCGCGGCCGCCCCGGCGAAGAGCCCGGCCGCAAACCGGCTGCGACCCGCGACCGCGACTGCCGCGAGCGCTGCCCCCGCCGCGAGCACGTCGAGATGGGCTCCCGCGACCAGCTCCAGCCAGAGCAGCGGGTTCGCCGTCCAGAGCAGGGCCGCCCGGACCTTGCCAGCCTCGGTGGTCGCGATCCGGGCGAGTCCGAAGCCGGCCGCGATGAAGGTCGCGCCCGCGGTCAGATCCAGCAGCAAGACGGTGAGCGCGACGTTCGGTCCCGCGATCGCTGACGCGGCCGTTTGCTCGGCGGTCGCCAGCGGACCGTAGACGGAGGGGGTGTGCTGCCACGGAACCTCGACCGCGCGTTCGACCTGGTCGCTTCCGGCGAGCGAGGAGGGTTCGGTTGTCCACGGGTTGTGGCCGGTGACGACCATCCGCCCGTACGCGGCATAGGACAGCGAGTCGGCGGACCCGATCGGGGGAAGGAAGGCGAGGGCGGCCGCGGCGAGGGCGCCTGCGTAGGTCAGTCGCCTGGCCTGTGGCCGCCATCGACCGGTGAGCCCGAGCCACAACGCCCCGACGGCGGCCGCGACCGCGACCACGAGCAGGGTCGTCACCAGCCAGGAGGGCGGCGTGGCGTCCAGATGCCACGGCGGAGTGGCGCCCCGGTCATTCGCCCCGAGGGGGGCCTCGGTGGCACTCGGACCGAGTGCGGCCGTGATCGCGATCGTCACGAACGCGATCAGGACAAGGGCGGGACCGGCGTACCGGGAGATCGGCGAGTTGGATCGGGCCGGCGGACCGGTGGGCGCGGCCGGCGGCTGGCTGGCGATCGAGACCTCCAGGTTGCCGTGAGCAGGTGCCCTCACCCTGCCGGACACGACCCGTCCGCACTGGCGGAGGTGATTCGCAGTTACTCGAACTTCCGCCTGCCGGACATTGTCGGTCAGGACGTTACAGCGCCAACGCAGCGAGATCAGTCGGCTGGTGGTGCGACTTTGCCATTGGCTCGTGACGAACAGCGGCCGGTTCGACAGTCACGACCGACCACGTCTCAGCGTCAGGCGGTGGTGCAGACCGCTTATCAGGTACCAACCGCACGGCGAACTCGCGCGTCTGCGTGTAGATGACAGAAGAGGGTGACCGGATGTGGTCGCGGCTCTTGCGCCGGTCGCAATTCATGCGGCTCGCGAGATGCCCGGTTGGCGGAGACCGCACGTTGTGGCCCACAAGGTTCGGGAACGGAGTCTGGATTGGGCTCCTGTTGGTTTTGCTCGGCACC
>DATJWM010000055.1:0-51431 GCA_035501255.1 Mycobacteriales bacterium
CCGGCGAGCACCTCGGCGTTGGCGGGCTGCACGAGCCGATCCGCGGTCCCGTGGATCACCAGCGTCGGAGCCTGCACCTCGCCCAGGCGGGGAAGCGTCCCCTCATAGGCCCGCATCGCGTCTAGCTGGCCCCAATATGCCTTGGCGCGCAAGGGATACCGCATGCGAGCCCGGACGTCACCGTCGATGTCGTCGCGCGTGGTGGACTCGGCGTAGAGGAACGCGAGCGAGTCCTCGATGATCTCGCGCGCCGGGCGCGGCGTACGGTCCATCAGCATGGTGGCGGCCGCCGGATCCATCCGGACCGCCTCCGGTCCCCCCGGATGGGTGGCACCGAGCACCAACCGGTCGACCCGATGGGGGTGCCGCAACACAAGCTCCTGAGCGATCAAGCCGCCCATCGATACGCCGAAGACGTGCGCCCGCTCGAGGCCGGCGGCATCCAGCACCTCGATCACGTCGTCGGCCATCTCGGCGACGGTCCACGGCGGTTCCGGGACGCTGCTGCGCCCGACGCCGCGGTTGTCCAACCGGATCGTCATCCGCGGTTCGGACAGTCCGGGCAGCACGCGGTACCAGAGGTCGGCGGTGTAACCCAAGCCCTGGATCAGCACCAACGGCGACGCCGCGGCGCCAGTCCCGGCGAGACCCGGCCCACGCTCCCGACCTTCGACGGCGTACCAGATGCTCAGGTCGTCCCTGGTGGTGACGGGCATACCCTTGATCGTGCCGCACGATCGACGATCCCGTGGAGGGACGCAATGGCAACCCTAGGGCCGTGGTTGGTCACGGCGCGCTCTCAAGCGCACGCGGAGTACCTGGTTCGCTCCCGGGCCGAGCAGCGCGGGATCCAGCTGATCGACCTGACCGTGTCCGACGGCGCCGGCGAGATGTGGCAGGTGACGGCCACCGTTGCCGACGCCGAGCAGGATCAGGCCAACGCCGCGCGGCTCGGCGAGGACACCCAGGTCTTGCATCTCGACACCCATCCGCGTCCGCCCGTGCGTTGAGCGTCCGCGGCGGGTCGGCGCCGCCCGGCGTTCAGACCCCGGTCGCTGGCGCGACCGGCAGGCCGGACTCGACGGTCTCGCCCGCGGCCGGCTCCTCGACGAGTGCGGCGTTGTTGGCCGCACGCGCAGTGCGCACCATGGTTGGCGCCGCGTCCGCATCACTCACCCGCCGAGCGAAGGTCAACGCGAACAGCGCGAGCAGCGCGGCCGTCGCGAATGCCCAGTGAAAGGCCGCGAGGTTGGCGGTCTCACGGCCGTCGACCACGTGGGAGACACCGATCGCTGAGATGACCGTCGTCAGAATGGCAACACCGACCGCGCTTCCGACCTGACGGGCGGTGTTGAACAGGGTCGACGCCCGACCGGTCGCGGCCGGCGAGATCGTGGCAAAAGCCGCCGCTTGGGTGGGGATGAAGACGTGCGCGATCGCGATCCCCAACCCGAACATGACCAACCGCACCAGCCACAAGTTGGTTGAGAAGCCGACCAGGCACATCAGGCCCAGCGCAGTGGCCACCCCGACCAGCCCGCCCATCATCAGCCGGCGCGGGCCGATCCACGGATACAGCCGGGTCGAGATCTGCGAACCGGCCATGACGCCCAACGCCTCGGGGAAGGTCGACAGGCCCGAACCCAACGGCGACAGGCCGAGCCCGTCCTGGAAGAACAACGCGAGCAGGTAGAGCCCGCCGAGGAACGCCCCAACGGTGATGAACAGCGTCGCCGTCGTCGTACGGAACAGTCGGTTCTCGACCAGCCGGACGTCGATCAAGGGCTGAGGATGCCCGAGCTCGTAGCGCGCGAACAACGCGAGCAGCACGATCCCTGCGACTCCCAAACCGAGGATCAGGGGTGACCCCCACCCCAGCGAGGGACCTTGGGACAGCGCGTACATCAGCGCAGGCAAGCCGGTGGCGGCGAGAAGGAAGCCACCGAGGTCGAAGGTCCCCGGCTCGGGCTCCTTGTGCTCGCGCACGCACAGCGTGCCGAACACGAGCGCCGCGATTCCGATCGGCACGTTGACGTAGAAGACCCAGCGCCACGAGACGTCGGTCACGAGAAGCCCGCCCAAGACGGGACCGATCGCCGGGGCGAGCGCGGTCGGCAGGATGAGGATCCGCGACGCCCGTACCCGCTCGGCCGGCGGAAACGTCCGGAACAGCAGCGCCATGCCGACCGGAGTCAGCATGCCGCCGCCGACGCCTTGCAGGATGCGGAACGCCACGAGTTGCGAGAGCGACTGCGACAGCCCGCACAGCGCCGAGGCGACGGTGAAGATCGCCAGCGCGATCAGCAGGATCCGCTTCATGCCGAACCGATCGCCCAGCCAGCCCGAGGCGGGGATGAAAACCGCGAGGCTGACCAGGAAGCCCACGATCACGCTGTCGATGTGATCGGGGTCAACGCCAAAGTCGGTGGCCAGTCTGGGCAACGCGACGTTCACGATCGTGATGTCCATGATCGCCATGAACATGGCGAGGACGAAGACGATCCCGACGGCGACTTTCTGGTTCACCCGGTTCGCAAACACGATGAGGACTAACGGTACGGCGCGCGAGATAATTCCGCTCTGCAATTATCGACCGGTCGGATCCGCGGCCGCACTACGGTCAGGCCCGGGCGAGCCATCCGGTGATCAGCCAGTAGGCGATGGAGGCGTTCGGCGGCATCACTGCCGAGCCGGTCCGCAGTTCGGTGCGGGTGAACCAGCGGACATCCTCGAGCTCATGATCCGCGGCACTCGCCTCACCACCGGAGACCCGCGCCTCGTAGCCGAGCATCAGCGAGGCGGGATAGGGCCAGGGCTGGCTGCCGCGATAGCTCACATCCGTCACCGTCACGCCGGTCTCCTCGAGGACCTCACGGTGCACCGCCTGTTCAGCGGACTCCCCCGCCTCCACGAACCCGGCGATCGTGGAGTAACGCCCCGGCGGCCAGGTGGGCTGTCGGCCGAGCAGAGCGCGGTCGGCCCCGTCGTGGAGGAGGACGATCACCGCGGGGTCGGTCCGCGGGAAGTGCTGGGAGCCGTCGACGTCGCAGGTGCGCGACCACCCCGCTTGGGTGACGCGGGTGGGGCCGCCGCAGCGCGGGCAATGCGTGTGGTTCGCGTGCCAGTTGCCGAGCGCGACCAGCGCCACGAGCAACCCGGCGTCGCGGTCGTCGAGAGCTGCTCCGACGCTGCGCAGGTCCATCGGGCGAGCGCCGAGCCGGGCCGGCAACTCGTGGGCGACGGTTCCCCAGTACGCGCGGTCCTCGCTGTCGACGCCCAGCAGCAACCGCGGCCCGGAACCATCCCAGCTCGCGCTGTCGACCAGGATCAGCGCCGGTCCGTCATCGTCGACGCTCGCCCGCGCGTCGCGGTCCACCACCAACAACCGGCCGCGGTCCCAGGCGAGGGCAAGCCAGTCCTCGTCGTCGCGCTTGACCGACACTCGGTCAACCCCGGCACGAGACAACGCGGGCACGCTCACCCGTAGCACCCTAGACAAGCGGCGTCACGCCGGTACGCCGTACCGATAGCGGCGTCACGCCGGTACGCCGTACCAATACCGGCGTCACGCCGGTACGAGGAGGGCGGCGAGCTCGGCGCGGTCGAGCAGCCGGTCAGGCCGCTTGAGCTCGCCGGTGCGGACGTAGAGGAATCCGGCGGTCACTCGGTCCGGGTCAACTCCGGCGAGATCGGCCCAGGCCAATCGGTAGATCGCGAGCTGCACCGCGGCCGCCTCGAACGCGCGCCCCGTCGGCATCACGCCGGTCTTGTAGTCGATGACGTCGTAGGTCTCCTCCGACGAGTCAGGCTGCCCGCGATAGACCGCATCGATGCGACCGCGAATCAACCGCCCCGCAAGCACCATCTCGAACGGCGCCTCGACCGCGACCGGACGCCGATCCCCCCACCCGGCAGCCAGAAAACTCGCCTGGAGGAGCGCGAGCTCGGCGTCGCCGAGTTGGTCGTCGTCGGCACCCTCGAGGTCGTCGGGCTCCAGAAGGGGCGACACCGCGTACAGCTGCTCGACCCACTCGTGGAAACGCGAACCGCGCCTGGCCGCCACGATCGGCGGGGTGGGCAGGGGACGAGCCAGCCCGGCTGCAAAAGCCTCCTCGTCACGGGCGATCTCGACGATCTGGCTGGTCGTCAGCCGCGCCGGCACGGCGACCTCGATCGTGCGGGCCTGGCGACCGCGAGCCTCGGCCAGCAGAAGGTCGGCCTCGCGACGCCAGAGGCCATCACCCTCCGAGCGCGCGGACTCGCCCGGGCGCGGCCCGCCCGGGGCGGCGTCGACGAGCGCCGCCGCTTCGCGCCGACGGGCCAGGGCATCGGCGTCCGGTGGTTGCGGCCAGTCGACATCGTGGGTGACGGCCAGCAGCGGGTTGAGATCGGTGTCCGCTGGTTGATCGCAGCGCGCGTCGATCTGCACCTCGCTGCCGGCGGCCGCGAGAACCTCTGCCACGAACACTGATTCCTTGCACGGCTTCTGACGGGTCGGGCTCCAGCAGTACGACGACAGCAGCAGCCGGTGGCGTGCCCTCGTCATTGCGACATAGGCCAGCCGGCGCTCTTCATCGACCGTGTCCGACTTGCAGTCATCGTTGAACGAGGTGAACTGCGCCGCGTCGTATCCGCCCAGGTGCGGAAGGTCGCCGCGGTCACCGCGGAGCGGAAACGGCAGCACCGCCGGCGCGGTCACCCAGTTCGACCGGGCCGTGTCCACCGGGAAGACCTCGGCGACCATCCCGGGAACGGCAACTAGGTCCCATTCCAGACCCTTGGCGGCATGGACCGTCATCAACTTGACCGTGTTGGCCTGCGACGGAGCGCCAATCTCGAGTCCATCCTCGGCGTCATCCGCCGCCTGCAGGTAGGAGATGAACGCGGGCAGGTCGACCTCGCCATCGAGACCGGCGAATTGCGCGGCGACGTCGAGGAACGCATGCACGTTGGCCAGCCTCGCCTCGGCGAGCGCACGTTCGCCGGCCTGAACTTCGACGGCCAAGCCGGTTACCTCGATGATCTGGGAGATCAGGTCGACGAGCGGCTGGCCGGCCAGGATCTGAAGCTCGCGGATCTCGGCGGCGAACCGGCCGAGACGCTCACGAGCTTGCGGCGAGAGTCCTGACCGCTCACCCGGGCTGTCTGCGGCTTCGAGCAGCGATGGCACCTCGACCGGGTCGACGGTACGAGTCGCGGCGACGAGCGCCGCGTCAACGTCACCGGCGACCGCGACCTCGCGATCGACCTCCACCTCGACCTGTCGTTGCGCGTCGGCTGCCTCCTCGGACTGCTCGCTCCCCGCGCCGTCCGCGCGCATCCGGGTGATGAAGGCGGCCCGCCGACCCAGCGCAGCAAGATCGCGCACACTGATGCGCCAGCGCGGGCCGGTCAGCAGACGGACCGCCGCGGCGTTCGCGGTCCCGTCTGCGAGCAACGACAGCACCGCGACGATGTCACTGACCTCCGGCATCGCCAGCAACCCACCGAGACCCACGACCTCAACCGGAATGTCGCAACGAACCATCGCTTGATGCAGCCGCGCGAAGTCCGCCCGGCGCCGGGACAACACCGCGATCTCAGCCGGCGGCGTACCGGCGTCGAGGACGTCACGGATCCGCTCCGCCAACCAGTCCGCTTCGTCAAAGGCGCTGAGGTGACGGGCCACGACCACCTCGCCCGCTCGCTCCGCCCCGGGGCGAGCGCCGAGCGCGGGAAAGTCGAGAGGTGTGCGACCCTTGCGCACGAGCGAGGCGAGCAGTGGCTCGGCCACCGCGTTGGCCGCCGCCAGAATCGCGCCGTCGCACCGGAAGGTGGTCATCAACGGCCGAACCGGCACCTCCCGGTTCGGCGAGAAGTGCGTCGCGAACTGTGACAGGTTGCTCGCCGAGGCCCCGCGCCAGCCGTAGATCGCTTGATTCGGGTCCCCGACGGCGGTCAGCGCGGCGCCCGCGAACAACCCGGCGAGCAGCACGCGCTGCGAGACCCCCGTGTCCTGATACTCATCCAGCAGGATCAGCCGGAATCGGTCGCGCTCCCGATCGGCCACGGCGGGCGCCTCGGCGACGATCCGGCAGGCCAGCGCCACCTGATCGCCGAAGTCGATCAGGTCCAGCCGCTGCTTTTCCGCCGAGTACGCCTCGACGAGGTCGAGCAACTCGTCCCGGACCTGGGAGCTACCGACCAGCGCGGCTGCCTTCGCCCCCGGTTTCGACCAGGCCGCGACCTCCGCCCGCACCCGCGCATCCTCCGCGCGCACCATGTCCGGCGTGACGAGGTGATCGCTGAGATCGCCGGCAAGCGCGACGACCTGCTTCGCGGCGTACGGCGTCGTCCAGGACAGATGCTCGAAGGGCCCGGCGGCTCGGCGGGCGACCCGCACCGCGAGCTGCCATTGCATCGCTTCGGTCAGCAGGGTGGCGCCTGGCTCGCGCCCGATCCGCAATGCATGATCGCGGACGAGCTGCGCCGCGTAGGAGTGGTACGTCGCAACCGTCGGCGCGTCGTCGAGACCGTCCTCGTCCAGGTCGAAGGGTCGCCGGTCGGACAGCGCCGCCAGTCCACGACGGATTCGGGTGGCGAGCTCGCCGGCCGCCTTGGTGGTGAAGGTCAGGCCGAGGACGGACGACGGCGCGAGACCACAATGGGCAACCGCGTGGATGACCCGCGCGGCGATGACGGTCGTCTTGCCCGAGCCGGCACCCGCAACCACGAGCTGCGGCTCGAGCGGTGCGGTCGCGATCGCGAGCTGAGCCTCGGTCAGCGGCCGGTCGCCGAAAAACGACCGGAGGTAGTCGCCATCGGGATCGGTGCGAAACCGGGTCACTGCACGACCTGCGCGCCCTCGTCGCGCGCGGGGCAGGAGGTCGCGAACCGGCAGCGGTTGCACCCCTCATGAGGTCGAGCGGGAAACTCCTCCGAGCGGATCCCGTCGGCGACGCTGCCCACCAGGTCCTCGATCCATCGATCGTCGCCGAGCGGCTCCTGGCACTGCACCCTCACCGCCCCGCGAACCTCCTGGCGAAGGTGGACTAGCTCGGCGCCACCGGGCGTGGTGAACTCCTCGCCGAAGCCGCCCTCGCGAGCGACCAGCTGGTAGACCCCGAGTTGCGGGTGGGTGTCGACCTGAGCCCGGGTCGGAGCCTGCTTTCCGGTCTTGAGATCCACGACGACCACCCGCCCGTCCGCGTCGAGCTCGATCCGATCGGCGCGGCCGCGAATGGTGATGTCCGCACCGACCGGAACCTCGAAGTCGACCTCTGCACCGGCGCACCTCCGCGGGTTGGCGAGATGCCAGGCGAGGAAACGCTGCAAGGCGGCGCGCGCCTCGGCATGGTCGCGGACGGCCTGCCACGGGGCGTCGTAGGGCAACTGAGCCCACACGGCGTCAAGCCGGTCGACGAGCACCTCGAGGTCCGGTGGCAGATCGCCCGTCACCACCGCTTCACCAAGCGCGTGCACGATCGATCCGAAGCCCGCCGCGGTCGAGGTGGTCTCGATGGCTTTCACCTCGCGGTCGAGGAACCACGCCCGAGGGCATCGGTCGAATGCCGCCACGGTCGACCCCGACAGCGCGACCCGCTCGTGGGTCGGACGCACCGGCTCCGCGCCCGGAGACGGCTCGAGCAGACCCCACCAGCTTTCCGGTCGAGCCGACGGCACCAGCGGGTCGCCGTCGTCACCGACCGCATCCGCCAAGACGGCAAGGCAGTGAGCCGCCTCCTTTCGCCGCTTCGGATCCTCCTGCGGGTCCTCGAGCACCTGGCGCATCCGGGCGACGAAGGACGCCATCGACAACGCGTCGGCGGTCAACGCCGGTGCGGCAGGTTGCTCGATTCCGGTCTCCTCGAGGAAACGCGAAGGCCGCTCGGCGAGATCGTCAGCACCGGAGGTAGCGGTGATGACCAGACGCGATCGCGCCCGGGTGATCGCCACGTAGAACAGCCGCCGCTCCTCGGTGAGCTCGGCCTTCGCGGTCACACCGTCACGCACCCCGTCCCGGTCGAGGCGGTTCGCTTCGAGCAACGAACCACGACGGCGCACGTCCGGCCAGACCTCTTCCTGGACCCCCGCCACCACGACGAGGTCCCACTCCAGGCCCTTGGACCGGTGCGCGGTCAGCAGCCGGACCATCCCGTCCGGCGCCGCCTTCTCCTCGTACGGCGCGGCCGGGATCTCCTGCGCGTCGACTTCCTCGAGCAAGCCGCCCACCGTGGCTCGCGGCTGGCGGTCCTCGAGCCGGGAGGCGGCCTCGAACAGCGCGAGGACCGCGTCGAGATCACGGTCGGCGGCGCGACCTGCGAGAGTCGGGGCGGCGGCGCGGGCGGATAGCCGCCGAGCCCAGTCCGAGCCGTCCCACAGGGCCCAGAGGACCTGCGCAGGAGTTCCGCCGCTCGCGGCGACCCCCGAGGCGTTTGCAAGGATCGTCGTGAGCCTCCGCACCGGAGCCGAGACCGAGTCCTCGACCATGAGGAGATCACGAGGATCGACGACGACGTCGCGGATCAACTCGGCGGACGGCCGGGCCAGACCGGTCTCGTTGGTCTCCCGATCGAGCGCGCGCAAGCGTCGGCCCAGCGCGCGCAACTGGGTCGTTGACGCTCCGCCGAGCGGCGAGAGCAGCAACGCCTGCGCGGCGAGTGGCGACATCACGCGGCGTTTCTGCCCCGGCAACAGCGTCCGGGTCTGCTCGGCGACGTAGTCGAGCGCGCGCAAGAGCGGGGCGACCGCCGGGTCGCGCGCCAGGGGCAGGTCATCGATCGCGACCGCGACCGGTACGCCGGCCGCGACCAGCGCGCGGCGGACGGTCGGGATGCTGCGCGCTCCGGAGCGGACGAGCACCGCCATCTGCGACCACGCGACACCGTCGATCAGGTGGGCACGCCGCAACAGGTCGGCCACGCCCGCGACCTCGGCCGCCACCGACGGATAGATCCGGATCTCCGGCGGCGCGGTACCGGGTGGCCCCGCGGCCGCCAGCTGACGATGCCGCTCGCGCACACCCCCGAGTCGGCCGAGCGGAAGCCCGGCGGCGATCCGCCGGGAGACCGCGAGCAGTTCGGGTCCGCTGCGCCGGCACACATCAAGGGTCGCCACCTGCGCAGGAGTGCCGTCAGCGTTCGGGAACCGGTCCGCGAACTCGAGGATCCCGGCCACGTCCGCTCCGCGAAAACCGTAGATGGACTGGTCGGGGTCGCCGAGGGCGACCAGCAAGCGGCCGGATCCTGCGAGCCGTTGCAGCAGCCGCTCCTGCGCCGGGTCGGTGTCCTGGTATTCGTCGACGTACACCGCAGCGAACCGGTCCCGCACCTCGCGCGCCGGACCGTCGAGCAACGCTCCGGCCCGCACGATGAGATCGGCGTAGTCGACCTCGTCGCGCGCCTCGAGGACGGCGTAGTACTCATCGAGGAAGTCACCCGCCGCGACCCACGCCGGCCGACCCTCGGCCTGACCGACGCGGCGCAGCCCGCAACCGTCGAGTCCCCGCTCACGGGCGCGGTCGAGCAGATCACTCACCTCACGAGCGAATCCGCGGAGCTCCAACGCCGGGCGCAGCGCCGTCGGCCAGACCGTCGTGCCTTCCCCCCTCGCGTTGCCGCGCAGCAGGTCCCGAACTCGCACCTCGCGCTCGGCGCCGGAGAGCAACCTCGGCACCCGACCGCCGGGCACCTGGCCGTAGGCGCGCACCAGGGAGTAACAGAACGAGTGGAACGTCGCCGCCGCAGGCTCACGCACGGTTCGGCCGAGCCGGGAGGTGATCCGCGCCCGTAACTCCTGCGCGGCCTTGCGGCTGAAGGTGAGGACGAGCACCTCGTCGGGTGCGGTCCCCTCCTCGACCCGCTTGACGACGGACTCGACCAGGGTCGTGGTCTTCCCCGTGCCGGGTCCGGCGAGCACGAGGAGCGGACCGTGCCGGTGGTCGACGACCCGCCGCTGCGAGTCGTCGAGAGGTGGGGGGTCGACGGGCGCCACCGGCGGCCTCACCAGCCGGTAGGTCAGACCCGCGTTCGCCATCGCACGATCACAGCACGCGAGTACGACGTCAGCCTCGAGGACACCCGGTCAGCGGGACGACCCGTCCCAGCGGGCCCGGGCGAGATCGACCCGGGTGCCGTTCATCGGTACCCCGTCGGCGCGAAGCAACTCGAGTTGGCGGTCGCGCACCCGGGGAGCAAGCGAGCCGTCCGCCCGGACCACCCGGTGCCAGGCGACCTCGGCGCCGTGGGTAGCCATGACGGTGGCGACCGCGCGTGCCGATCCCGCCGAGATGAACTCCGCCACGTCGCCGTAGGACATCACTGCACCGGCGGGGATCAGCTCGACGGCGTCGAGAACCGTGCGGGCGAACGGTGTCATCGCCTCGCCGGACCGCTCATCTCGCTGCTCGGCGGGGTGATGGTCGGGCTCAGTACAGCGGTTCGTCGTTGAGGACCTGAGTCGACCAGGCGGTCACGCCGCCCTGCACGTGTTTCGCGTTGGCAAAACCGGCACTCTTGAGCACCGCCAGGGATTCCGCCGACCGGATCCCGGACTTGCAGTACAAGACGACCGGCCGGTCCTGCGGAAGCTCCGCAAGCTTGCCCGGAAGGTCCCCCTTCGGGATCAGGACCGCGCCCGGAATCGCGATGATCTCCCACTCCGCCGGTTCGCGAACGTCGACGAGGTACACCTCGTCCCCGTTGTCTTGCAGCGCCTTGAGCTCGACGGCGGTGATGGTGGAACCCGCGGCCGCCTCCACCGCCTCATCCGAGATCGCGCCACAGAATGCCTCGTAGTCGATCAGCTCGGTGATCGTGGGGTTCTTGCCGCACAGCGGGCACTCGGGGTCCTTGCGGACCTTGACCGACCGGTAGGTCATCTCGAGCGCGTCGTAGATCATCAACCGGCCGACGAGAGGCTCGCCGATGCCGGTCAAAACCTTGATCGCCTCGTTGACCTGGATCGACCCGATCGATGCGCACAGCACGCCGAGCACTCCGCCCTCGGCGCACGACGGCACCATGCCCGGTGGTGGCGGCTCGGGATACAAGCAGCGGTAGCAGGGCCCGTGCTCGGACCAGAACACCGACGCCTGACCGTCGAACCGATAGATCGACCCCCACACGTAGGGCTTGTTGAGCAGGACGCAGGCGTCGTTGACGAGGTAGCGCGTGGCGAAGTTGTCCGTGCCGTCCACGATCAGGTCATAGCCGGCGAAGATGTCCATCACGTTGGAGGAGTCGAGCCGCTCCTGATGAAGGATCACGTTGACCAGCGGGTTGATCTCGCGTACCGACTCCATGGCGCTGACCGCCTTCGGCCGGCCGACGTCGGACTGACCGTGGATGACCTGGCGCTGAAGGTTCGACTCATCGACGACGTCGAAGTCGACGATCCCGAGCGTGCCCACCCCTGCGGCGGCGAGGTACATCAGGGCAGGAGACCCGAGCCCGCCGGCGCCCACGGCAAGGACGCGGGCATTCTTCAGACGCCGCTGACCGGTCATCGCCACGTCGGGGATGATCAAGTGCCGCGAGTATCTCCGGATCTCCTCCGGGGTCAGCTCGGGAGCCGGCTCGACGAGCGGGGGCAATGGCACGAGTGGTCACCTCATGAGTACGTCGGGTTCGCTCACCGCGGCGCCGCGCGATGAACACGATCAAGGGTTACATGGGTCAAACCATGCTGCCTGGGCGGTTTGTTCCGGCGGGTGGGTACGGACGGCTACCGGCGGCGACCCCACCGGCGCTTGGAGTGCTCGGGGTCTGGCCGCGACCCGACCGCCGCCGGTTCGGTAGACGTCTGCGGCTTCCAGCGGGTGTCCGGCGCGGGCCGGGTCGGGCCGGACAGCAGCGTGGACATGACGGGTGCCGCGGGCCGGTGACCGCCGTCCGCGGGCAGGACCGTCTCCGAAGCCAGGCCGGCCGGGGCAGGCGGGCTGTCCGGGGCAGGACCACTGGAGAACACCTGATCTGCAGCCGGCATCGTGTCTGCAGCCGGCACCGTGTCTCCAGCCGGCACCGTGTCTGCAGCCAGCACCGTGTCTCCAGCCAGCACCGTGTCTCCAGCCGGCACCGTGTCCCCGCCTGGCGTGGCCTGCACCGCCGACCGACGCCGAAGGATGATCTCGGCGAGTGCGACCAGGGACTCATCGATATAGGCGCGCAGCCTGTGCTCGAGGTCATGGATCTCGCCCGTCGTCGACGCCGCGAGGCTCACCGCATCCGGTGGCGCCGGCGCGTCGACGATGCCTTGGAGGTTGCCACCGATGGCGGTGAGGTCGGTCTGGATCGGGCCGAGCCGGGCATGCAACTGCGCCAGCGACGTGGACTGTGCGCAGGTTGCGGCCGCCAGCTCGTCAAGTCGATCGAGGATCGGGGCGATCGACGCGGCGAGAAACTGGTGCACCGAAGCGGCGTCAAGTCCACCCGCAGGAGCGTCGGCCACAGGAGCGTCGGCCGCAGGGCCGCGATCGCGCAGGTCGGCGATCTCCTGACCGAGGCGAGCGAGTTGGTCGCGCATGCCCGCGATCGAAGCGGTGAGCTCGCGCTGCTCGCTGGCCTGGTCCTCGACCGCACGCGCGAGCATCTGCTGGAGCTGTCCGGCGGCGGACATCGTCGCGGGCTCGCCGGACGCGGCCGGGCTCGCGGCCCCGACGTCCCACGGGGACGATCCGGGCTGAATGGTCACCGCACACTCCTCGCGGGCAAGACGACACGTACCGGCAATTATCACCGTTCACGTGCGCTTGTGAACAGCCCAGAGCGTGGGCTGACCGGCTCGGCCGACCGACGACCGCCGGCGATCAGTGCAGCAGAGGCTCCAAGCGCCGGTTGACCGCGTCGAGCGCGGCCCGGATCACGGCCTGTCGAGCATCTTCACGAACCACGGCCGATCCGGTCAGGCGGTCGGTGCCGTTGGAACTGACCATCGTCACCGACACGAGCGCCATCCGGTCGGCGCCGGTGCGGGTGACCTCGACGTGCTCGAGTTCGAACCGAGCCGACGTACCGATCAGGAGCTCGATCGCTCGCAGCGCGGCCGTCGCCACCGCCCGTTGTACGCCGCTTTGGGTCGCGGTGCCGGTGGCTTCGCCGCGCACCGTGCCCTCGCGATAGGAGAGGGAGACCGCGGCGGTGACGTCGAGACCGGAGGAGACCAGCTGCATCCGGGAAATGATCGGTCGCCGGCCGGGCTCCCCCGAAAGGTCGCTGGACTCTGCATCCTCGATCAGCTGGACCTGGTCGGCGTCGACGCCGAGTCCGAATCGTTCGCGCAACAGCCGACCCACCTTCGAGGCGACCTGCACCTCGTCGACCCCCGGGTCGAGGCCGAGGCGCAGCAGACCGAGACCGCCGCCTTCCTCGTCCGGTTCGACGTCGGCATCGGCGACTCCCGGGACCGTCCGCAACGCGGCGACGATCTCCGCGTAGTCGGTGACGGTCACTGCCCACTCCTCGAGTCGGGTCGGGCAGAACAGTGTTCCACCCTGCGTCCAGCATCGGCGCCCGTACACGTTCACTTGAGCGTGCGGGCGATCCGACTCGGACGGATCTGGACGGTGATGCCCGATAGTCGACACCTGTCCCTTTCGGCGGCCGGGAACGGGTACCGAAACGGCGTCTACGGTGGGGGCGTGAACTGGGGTTTGATCGGGGCGTTCGCCGCCTCGTTCGCCTACGGCGTGGCGACCATCCTGCAGTCGCTGGGCGCGCGGGCCGGCGGAGTGACCGACGACTTGGACACCCGGCTGGTCAAACGGCTGATGCGCTCGGCGCCGTACCTGGGTGGTCTCGCACTGGATGCCGTCGGCTTCGGGTTGTCCTTCGCCGCGCTGCATACCCTGCCGCTGTTCACGGTCGAGGCGATCGTCGCGTCAAGCCTCGCGGTCACTGCGGTCCTTGCCGTCGCTGTGCTCCACGTCCACGCGTCACTCATGGAGTGGCTAGCGGTCGGATCGGTGACGGTGGGCCTGATCTTTCTCGGCCTGTCGGCTTCCCCCGAAGCCTCTGTCCACCTCACCACCTTCGACCGGGCGCTGCTGGTGATCAGCGTGGCGGTACTCGGAGTGGTGGCGTTCACTGCCGCACGGCGCCGTCGGGTGCCGCGCCGCGGTGACGCGTGGGTCCTTGGCATGCTCACCGGGCTCATGTTCGGCGGGGCGGGGATCGGGGCTCGGATGCTGCGCACGCCGTCGGCGTGGTGGCGGGTCGTGCTCGACCCCGCGTTCTACGCGATGGCGCTGGCGGGTCTGCTCGGTCTCCTTCTCTATGCAATGGCGCTGCAACGTGCAACGGTGACCGTCGTGCAATCGGCGGTCGTGGTCACCGAGACGCTGATGCCCGCCGCGGTCGGAATCCTGGCGCTCGGTGACCGCCCGGCTCCGGGCCGGACCACCATCGCGGCCCTCGGATTCGCGATGACCGTCCTCGGGGCGCTGGCACTCGCGAGATACGCCGAGGTGCCCCAACGGGATGGCGAGCCGCTCCCCAGTGCCGCGCTCGGTACGCTTCCGGCACCGTGACGACCACGAGCAACAACCCGGCGAAGGGCAGCCGCCTGCCGCGCTCGGCGCGCAGGGAGCAACTGCTGAGCGCCGCGCGGGAGGTGTTCGTGGCGAACGGCTATCACGCCGCCGCGATGGACGACATCGCCGAACGGGCCGGGGTGAGCAAGCCGGTCCTCTACCAGCACTTCCCGGGCAAGCTCGAGTTGTACCTCGCGCTTCTTGACGAGCACGTCGACAAGCTCGCCACCTTGGTCCGCGACGCCCTCGAATCGACGACCGACAATCACGACCGCGTGTACGGCTGCGTCCGGGCATACTTCGACTTCGTCGACGATCCTGGCGGGGCGTACCGCCTGGTCTTCGAGTCCGACCTGCGCAACGAGCCGGCCGTACGCGAACGCCTCGAACAGTCCTTGCAACTGTCGATCGAGGCAATCGCCGACACCATCGCCCGCGACACCGGGCTCCAACGCGACGACGCCGAACTGCTCTCGTGCGGCCTGGTGGGCGTCGCGGAGGTCAGCGCCCGATGGTGGCTGATCTCGGCAGGGCACGTGCCGAAGGAACGCGCGATCGAGCTGATCCAGGCGTTGGTCTGGCGCGGGATCTCCAGTTACCCGGTGATCCACGACCCGTTGCGCTGAGCGATCCCGACCCGGCACACCACCGTTTCACCCTCGGCGTAGGTGTGTTCGCCGGCGATTGCGAGGCGGTGTTCTAGCCTGACCCACATGGAGGTCAGGATCGGCGTCAAAAACGCCCCGCGCGAATTGTCCCTCGAAAGCGCCCAGAGCGCCGATGAGATCCAAGCCCTTGTCGACGCGGCGCTGGCGGGGAGTTCGCCGTCGCTGACCCTCATCGACGAGAAGGGCCGTCGGGTGTTGATTGCCAGCGACAAGCTGGCCTACGTCGAGATCGCCGAGACCGACTCGCGCCGCGTCGGCTTCGGCGCACTCTGACTACCCAACCTGACCCCACACAACGGCGTCACGCCGTTACGCCCTCCCCACAACAGCGTCACGCCGTTACGCCCTAGCCACAACAGCGTCACGCCGTTACGCCCTCCCCACAACGGCGTCACGCCGTTATCGAGGGTCAGCTGGTGAGGCCGAGGGTTTCCATGCGCTCGCTGTGCCGTTGAGTGAGCCGGGCCAGCATCTCGCCGACCTCGGCGAGATCGCCAACGCCGCCCACGATCAGTCGCGCGAGCTCGTCCCGGTCGACCGCGATCCGCTGCGCCTGCACGAGTGCCTCCCCGGCCAGCCGCCGCCCCCACAACGCCAGCCGCCCGGCGACCGCCGGGTCCGCCTCGGTCGCCGAACGCACGTGCGCCACCGCGAACTCGGCATGACCGGTGTCGTCGAGTACGTCGGCGACCAGTGCCTGCATCGGTTCGTCCATGAACTCCGCGATCTCGCGATAGAAGTCGGCCGCGAACCCGTCGCCGACATAGGCCTTGACGAGACTTTCGAGCCAGTCCGCGGGAGTCGTCGAGTCGTGATAGGCGTCGAGCGCCTCGACGAAGGGCGCCATGGCCGCGGTCGAGTCCACCCCCATTGAGTCGAGCCGATCCCGCAAGGTCTGGAAGTGCTGGAACTCGGTGACCGCCATCGCGGCCAGAGCGGCCTTGTCATCCAGCGTCGGCGCGAGCGAGGCGTCGGCAGCCAGCCGCTCGAACGCGGTCAACTCGGCGTAGGCGATCACGCCGAGCAGGTCGATCGCCGCTTGTCGACGATCCGCGTCCGTCATCGGATCGCCCCACTCGGCCACGCGTCGACCGTACTCGCTCACCATGCACAGGTAGCATCGAGCGAGTACGACGACACACCCGCGGAGAGCCGTGGCGTTGGTCCCCCGCGAGCCTCGCGGGTGCGGGCCTGCACCAGGTTGGTGAACGGACTCCGCACGCTGAGGAGTCCATTCATGAAGACCTTCGCCGAACTCGGCGTCGACGACGATGTCGTCGACACCCTCGCCGGCCACGGAATCACCGAGCCGTTCCCGATCCAAGCGCTCGCGATCCCGCTCGCGATCAAAGGTCACGACCTGATCGGACAGGCCCGCACAGGCACCGGCAAGACGATGGCGTTCGCGCTCCCACTGCTCCACCTGGTCGAGGCGAACAAGGCCGACGGCAAGCCCCAAGCACTTGTCGTGGTCCCGACCCGCGAGCTCGCGATCCAGGTCGCTCGCGACATCGAGACCGCGAGTGGCCCACGCGAAACCCGAGTGCTCGTGATCTACGGCGGCCGGGCCTACGAGCCACAGATCGAGGCGCTCAAGCGCGGCATCGATGTCGTCGTCGGCACTCCGGGACGCCTGCTCGACCTCGCCCAGCAGCGGGTACTCGACTTGTCACAGGTGAAGATCCTGGTGCTCGACGAGGCCGACGAGATGCTCGACCTCGGCTTCCTTCCTGACGTCGAACGAATCGTGTCCCAGGTCGCCGAAGTGCGCCAGACAATGCTGTTCTCGGCGACGATGCCCGCGCCGGTCGTCACCCTGGCCCGTCGATACCTACGCCACCCGACGCACGTACGGGCGGAGTCGGAGGACGACACGCTCACCGTGCCGACCACTGCCCAGTTCGTCTATCGCGCGCACCATCTCGACAAGCCGGAGGTGCTCGCCCGGATCATGCAGGCGGGCGAACGCGGACTGGCGATCGTGTTCACCCGAACCAAGCGATCAGCGGACCGAATCGCCGGCGACCTCGAGGAGCGTGGATTTGCGGCCGCGGCCGTACACGGTGACCTCGGTCAGGGCGCCCGGGAGCGCGCATTACGGGCCTTCCGCGCCGGCAAGGTCGACATCCTCGTCGCGACCGACGTGGCCGCCCGCGGGATCGATATCAGCGGTGTGACCCACGTGATCAACTACGAATGTCCGGACGACGAGAAAACCTATCTCCACCGGATCGGCCGCACCGGCCGGGCCGGGGAGACCGGCACCGCGGTCACCTTCGTCGACTGGGAGGACTCCTACCGCTGGGGCATGATCAACCGGGCCCTCGACCTGCCCTTCCCTGAGCCGGAGGAGACCTACTCGACCTCCGACGTCCTCTACGAAGAGCTCGAGATTCCTCGGGACGCGACCGGTCGCCTGCCAAGCTCGGCACGCACCCGCGCGGGCCTGGAGGCCGAGGAGATCGAGGATCTCGGCGAGACGGGCCAGCGCCGCAGGCAGCCGGCGGAGCGCAACGAGCGGCGTGGCGGACAGAGTCGCTCGCGCGGATCCGGTACAGGTGGTTCTTCCGCGAGCGATTCGCGAGCCGGTGCCACCCGGTCGACCCGCGAGCGCAAGCGGACCCGCAACGGCCGCCCGGTGGACGGTGCAAGCGGGCGTAGCAGCACGCCCGCCTCTTCATCGACCGCCGCCTCGAAGACAGCATCGACCCCGGCGTCGGCGGCAGCAGCGGCGCCGACGGACCCGGGCGCTTCTCCGGCGAAACGTCGCCGGCGTCGGCGACGCCCCCGATCGGGTGAAGCGTCGAGCGCGAACGGTTCAACCTCCACCGACTGAACGCATCAAGCGAGCGTCGCGACGCGCCGATGCTCCTAGTCAGAGCCGACTGAGATCGAAGCCGACTTGGAGGAGCACACCTGTGGTCATGCGCACGCTCGGCACGCGAGAGACGGCCGAAGACATCGAAGACCTCGCCCTGTGGGTTCAGAATCTCGACGGGTGTCCGAAGGTCACCCAGACGACCCTCGGACGGTGCGCCCATCCGTCGCACGGTGACGAGCCTGCTACCTGGTTCTACGTCGAGGCCGACGCTGACAACGGCGTGGCCCGGCTGCGCTGCCTGTCCGGTGGTCACGTGAACGACCTGCTCGACTCAGCCGATAACTGGACCTTCCCGCACGTGTGGTCCTGCCGATCGTGCAGCCAGTCAATCGCCGAGATCGTCTTCGGTATTCACGACGAGGACGGCACGGCGAAGTGGCTCGCGGTCGCGGCCCGCTGCGTCGACTGCGGCGATGTGGCCGGGCTGACCGACATGGTGATCGGCGACCTTCCGGTCGACGAGCTGCTGCTTGCCCTGAGCGCCTGACTCGACGGGTCTAAACCGAGATCGTCAGTCGCACCCAGCTCGGGCGGTGGCATGCCGGGCAACGCATGTACGTCGGATAGTCCCGCTTGAGCACGGTGAACACGCACACGTCCTCGCCATGTCCGAGGCGCACACCGAGATGCAGTGACGGCAACGCCGCCCGCAGCGCCTTGCCCAACGTCAGAACGGTTCGCTCGTTGCAGCGCGAGCACTCGACTTCGGCCGTTCCCAACCCGGTCGAAGCCTCATCCGGCGCGGAGGAGAACAACGCCCGCTTGCCCTGTGCGTCGTGGCTGACGACAGCCGCCTGCCCGCTCGGGCGCGAGGTCCGCGGTTTGACCCGGTCGAACTCCCCCGTCACTGGCGCTCGCCGACGTTCGCCATCGGCGTGCCCGGTCCGGCGGCACCGGCGCTACCGGTCGTCGCGGCCTCGACCACCGCAACACTCGGGTAGACCGATTCATCCGCCGGGACGGTCACCCCTGCCAGCCGGCGGGCGAGGACACGATAGGCGAGTGCGCCCGGCGTACTGGGCGCAGTCCGAAGGATCGACCGCCCGACCGCGGGCGCCTCGGCGAAACGCACCGATCGCGGAATTGGTGGGTCGATGACGTCCAAGCCGTATCGCATCGCGACGTCGGCAAGCACCGCTCTGCTGTGGTTGGTGCGACCGTCATAGAGCGTGGGCAACACCCCGAGCACGTGCAGCTCCGGGTTGGTCAGGCGTTGCACGTCGTACACGGTGTCGAGGAGCTGCCCGACGCCACGGTGGGACAACGTCTCGCACTGCAACGGCACGATGACCTCGTCGGCAGCGGTGAGTGCGTTAATGGTCAGCACGCCAAGGCTCGGCGCGCAGTCCAGCGCGATCAGGTCGTAGTCGTCGTGCAGGTCCTCCAGCGCCCGCCGCAATGCATACTCCCGCCCGGTCCGGGTGAGCAGCATCGCTTCGGTGCCGGCGAGGTCGATGGTCGCCGGCAGCACGTGCGGGCCCTCGGCCACCGGCTGAATCACCATTCGGGCGGGGACTCGTCCGAGAAGGACGTCGTGGATGGACAGCTCGAGCGCGTCCGGATCGAGGCCGAGGGAGAACGTCAGGCACGCTTGCGGATCGAGGTCGACCGCGAGGACCCGCAGCCCGAGCTCGCTCCACGCGGTCGCCAACGAGGCCACCGTCGTCGTCTTCGCCACGCCACCCTTCTGGTTGGCAATGGCGTAGGTGCGGCAGTTGCTGACCACTGTCCTGCCTGGCTCGGAGGGTGACGGGCGTGCCGAAGGCCCTCAGGCTAACGGTCGCGACCCTCGAGGGCGAGGGGCCGCCGGGAACCGGCGGGCGACCCGATCGCGGTAGCGTTCGGCCGTGCGGCGAGCGACGACCCGGGCGGCCCGGCTCCGGAGCAGGCAGTGAGCGTGCCGAAGCACCTCGACCTTGGCCAGTACGTCGTCCCCGCGACCGTGAAGGCCCCGTCCGGCGAGCTCGCGGCCCTGGTCGGAACCCCGCCCGCGGGGGTCGCCGAACGCCGCGCGGTCCTCGCGGTGCCCGGGTACACCGGCAGCAAGGAGGACTTCATCCACCTACTCCCGCTGATCGCCGCTGCCGGGCATCCGGTGACGGCGATCGACCTGCGCGGCCAGCACGAGTCGGGGGGACCGGAGGACGTCGAGGCGTACACGCTCGCCGCGCTCGCCGCGGACGTGGTCGCGCTCGCCGACGCCGCCCCCGAGCCGGTTCACCTGATCGGGCATTCGGTCGGCGGCCTGATCAGCCGCGACGCGGTCCTGGCCGGAGCGCGGGTTCGCACTCTGACCCTCCTCGCTTCGGGTCCAGGCGCGCTCGGGGGCACCCGTGGAGCGCTCATCGAGCTGATGCGACCCCTCCTCGCCGACGGCGGCGTACCTGCGGTGTTCGAGGCATCCCAGGCGATCGATGCGGCCGATCCGGCCAAGGCGGCCCAGCCGGCGGAGGTGACGGAGTTCCTGCGACGCAGGTTCCTGGCTTCACCCGACGCCGCGCTGCTCGGGCTCGGTACGGCGGCGACGACCGCGGCGGACCGGGTCGAGGAGCTGCGTGCGTGGGGGATGGCGGTGCTGGTCGCCTACGGCGAGCTCGACGACGCCTGGTCGCCGGACGAGCAACACGACATGGCCGTGCGACTCGGTGCCCGCGAGCACCGCTTCCCCGACCTCGGTCATTCGCCGGCGGTCGACGACCCCGAGTCGGTCGCCGCCGTCCTCGAAGACTTCTGGTCCGTCCACCCCTAGGCTCCGGGCACCTACTCCAGGTGTTCGTCGACCGTCGAGACGATATCCGCGGGCAGGCCGGCCCACGGCTGGGTCGGCCGCGGGACACCGAGTCGACCCTGCGGACAGTGAGCCAGATAGTCACACCACCGGCACAACGGTCCGGGAGTCGGCGGGTACGCCGCGTCCAGCCCGTCCTGCGTTGCCACCGACTCGGCGGCAACGACCTCCATCGAGATCTCCGTCGCCCGCTCGAGATGACGGGCGAGCGAGGATGCGCTGTGCTCCCACGCGATGACCTCACCGGAGGGAAGGTGATGCAACTCGACTCGACGGCACTCGCGTCTCATCGTGCGAGCGGCGGCCAGCGCATAGAGCGCCAGCGCCAGCGATCCGCGCGCGTCGTCGGTCGACAGCACGTGCCGACCGGTCTTGTAGTCGACGACAACGAGATCTTCACCGCGACGGTCCAGCCGATCGATCCGACCTGACACCGCCAAGCGGTCCGTCTTCAACGCGACCGTCCGTTCGACACCGACCGGCTCGTCGGTCGGGTCGAGATCCTCGACATAGCGCGCGACCATGTCCGCAGCCCGCTCCCGCCAGTCGGCCGCCTGACCGTCGTCACGAAATCCCAGCGGCTGCCAGCGCTCACGCACCAGCCGGGCCGCCGACTCCGGCGTTCGCTCGCCCGGTGCGAGCTGCCACCAGGCCGCGAGTGCCACGTGAACCGCGGCTCCGACCGAGTTGTGCGCCCACGGCGCTCCCTTGGGCGGAGATGGCCGATCGACATAGGCGAACCGGTAACGCCGGGGGCAGTCGAGCCAGGTCCCCAGCCGCGAGGGGGTGCAGGTCACGAGCCTCGCAGGCACCCGGAGCTCGAACTCACCCTGCCCGACGGTCACGCCCTCATCTTCGCCCCCCACACCGACAGATCCGGGATGGCACTCCATCCGGTGGACACCAGATCGGGCATCACACCGTTCGCGCGAACGCGATCGCCGAATCGGCCACCAGCTGGACGGCGATCGCCGACAGCAACAACCCGGAGATTCTCGTCACGAGTGACACTCCGGCATCCCGGATCACCCGCAGGATGACCCCGGAGAACCGCAGGGACAGGTAGAGCACGAGATGAACAGCGACGATCCCCAGAGCGATCGCCACCCCTGCGCCGGCACCATGAGCCCCCCGGACGAAGACGATGGTCGCAACGATTGCCCCGGGGCCGGCGAGCAAGGGGGTGCCGAGCGGTACGAACGCGACGTTCACATCCGGCACCTCGGTGTCGCGAGTTTGTTTTCCGGTGAGCAACTCGAGCGCAACCAGGATCAGCAGCAATCCACCGGCACCTTGCAAGGCCGCAACCGAGATTCCCAGATACGTCAGGATCTGCTGGCCGAACAAGGCGAAGGCAGCGATGACGGAGATAGCGACGAGCACAGCCTGTGCGGCTTGGCGGTTGCGGACCTTGCGCGAACGACCGCTGGTCAAGGCGAGGAACAGCGGCACCGTGCCGATCGGATCCATAATGACCAGCAGGGTCACGAAGACCTCGGTGAACAACTTCCCGTGAAAGCCCGACGAGGCGTGCTTCGCTGGCCCGGCCGCCAGCGGAGTCAGGCCGTGCAACACACCCGGCATCAGGCTCGCGACGTCCGGCACGCGGTCAATGTACGGCGCGTCCGCCTCAAGCGATACGCAGAAACCGCCTCACGCGCCGTCGGGTTCGTCCAGCGGGTTCGACATTCGCGGTGAGACCGCGCCGAACGCGAGATCCACGTCCAGCGCCTCGTCACGAAGGTCGGATAAGGACAGCACGTCGTACATGACGACACCCGCCCCTGCGGGCCACACGATCGTCCACAGCCAGAGCCCCTTCGCTTCGCCGACGAACACCGCGCGGTCGGAGGCGACTTGCACGCTCCACAGAGCCGTCGGGTGCGCGGCCGCCAGCACCTTCGCGTGCGGAGCACCCACGCCGAAGCCGGTGCCGGGATCAGGTCCGCCAAGTCCGGCGTGACGGGCGCCCAGGCCCACCCCCGGCTCTTCGGCAACGATCATTAGATCGGCGGCGCCACCGAGCGGTCCCGGTCCGGACAAGCAGGTCACGGTCGCGCGTGCGCCGGTGCGTTCGTCGCCGGCGTACCCAACTCCGCTGCATACCCACCCGTGCGGCAGACCGCGGGGGACCCACACCGGCACCTGGGCGCGCTGCACGACGTGGGCAACCGCGTCGGCTCCGTTGTGGGCGAGAACGAAATAGGGGTCCACCACCCCGTGGCGCGAGCACTCCCACGCGCTCGACCACAGGCCGGGCGCTCGCACCTCGTGTCCACACCGAGGACACGTCGGGTCCTGATGCACGCATCCACGCTGGGGCGCAAACCTCCCGCCGTCAAGAGGCCCCCGCCTCGATGGTCAGGTAGGCGCTACTCTGCCCAGGTTCCGGATGGAGGGGCAGCCAGGTGAACGCGAAACTTCCCACCCGCGTGATCCGAGTGGCCGTGGCCACGTCGGTCGTCGCGGCGTCCGCTCTGATGCTCAGCACCCACGCAACCGCGGCGCCGGCAGGCAATGGCGTATTCATCGCCTGCGGATACGGCGACACGATCGGGGATCAGCCAGTCGACTGCCCGTCGCTGCCGACCGCGCTCGCGGACGCGGTCGCATTCAGCAACCAGTACGCATCCGGCGCGACCGTCGAGCTGATGCCGGGCAGCTACTGCCCGATCGTGATCCCCTACGACTCGCGCGCGCTCACCCTCGTCGGGATCGGACTCGCGGGCATCGACACCTCCAGCGGGCCGGAGGACTACACGCCTCCCGAGGCGGGCCTGACCACGATTACCTACGACAGTGCACACTGCGACGACACGACATCCTACGCCGTGTCGAACACAACGAGCGGCAGCCAGTTCATCGGCACCATCACCTTGGAGAATCTCGCCGTGTCCGGCGCGTCCGCCGGAGGGCCCAGCTCCGGGATCGACATCACGAACACAACTCTTCGCCTGCGTGACGTCGCCGCCGAGAACTTCACCAACGGGTCGGGCCTCTACGCGCTCAACGACCTCAACATCGAGAACAGTTCGTTCGTGAACAACCAGGTCGGCGCGACGGCCTACGACACCGGCTCGCTCGACGAGTCGACGTTTGCCGGCAACAGCTCAACCGGGCTGCTCGCCGAAGGTGACCTGTATCTCGACAACGACACGATTGCGCACAACGGCAACGGCATCTACGTCCAAGGGTTCGGCAACGCGATCCAGATGGCCAACTCGATCATTGGCGACAACGCGACCGATTGTGCCGGCACGACGGGCGATCTCGAGCCGAACGGTGGCCCCGGCGGCAACGGGGACAACCTGATCGGGTCCACCTGCAACACGGGCAACAACAGCGGCGACACCCCGGACATCGCCTTTCCCTCCGATGCCACGATCGCGGCCCTGGATACCAGCGGAATCACCCCGTACATCAGCCCTCCCGCGCTCGCCATCGGCGCAGCAGAATCCGGGTGGTGTGGGTCCACCGGCACCGACCAGCTCGAGGACACCTACTCGGGCGGTCAGCAGTGCGACATCGGGTCGATCAACACGACGAGCGGGATCACGACCCCGAACGTCGCGCCCGGAGTCTCCCCGATGGCATTCGGCGACGTACCGATCAACGAGCCAGCCACAGTCTCGACCGGGCTCGCGAACACCGGTGGCGGTCTGGTCGGAGTGTCCGGTCTATCGATCACCGGTGATTCGCAGTTCACCCTGTCGACCGATGGCTGCACCTACACACTGCTGTTCAACGCCCAGGGATCCAGTTGCTACCTGAGCGTCTCAGCGGCGCCGGACGCGGTGGGGACGACGATCACCGGCACCTTGGTCGTCCACCTCGTGGGCGCATCGGACCTCGACGTCCCCCTGTCGGCGACCGGCGCACCTCCGGTCTCGGCGCCGGGTTCGCCCACCGGCCTGCATGGCACCGCCGGAAAGCGCCAGGTCACGCTGAGCTGGACCGCGCCGACCGATGACGGCGGCCAGCCCATCCAGAGCTACGACATCGAGTACTCGGCCAACAGCGGATCGACCTGGAGCGACTGGGGAACCTTCTACGACACCTCGGGGACCGTCTATGGGCTGACGAACGGTACGCCGTACGTGTTCGAGGTGTCCGCCAACAACGGGTTTGCGAGCGGGCCCGAGTCAGCGATCTCAGCGCCCCTCACTCCGCACACGTCCACGGACGTCCTCGCGCTCTCCGCTGTGCACGCGACCACGATCAAGGAGGGCGCCTCCGCCTCTGTCGCGACGACACTCTCCGATAAGACCGCGCACAGCGGCGTAGCTGGTGTGATGGTGCATCTGCTCAAGCGGGCGGCCGGCGCCAGTGGCCCATTCACCGCCGCCGGATCGGCCAAGACGAACGGACACGGTCAAGCCACGATCTCCGTTCACCCGAAGACGAACACGGCGTATGAGTTCGCTTTCAACGGCAACGGGACCTACGCCGCGGCGCCGAACAGCTCGAGCGGTGTCGTCTCGGTCGCCCAGCGCGTGACCGCGTCGCTGTCCGCATCCACGGTCGCCCACGGTCACGCGATCAGCGTCTTCGGCACGGTCGCACCCAACGAGTCCGGGAAATCGGTGGTCCTGGAGGAACTCAAGTCGGGCAAGTGGGTGAGCCTGGGAATCTCCGCGAGGATCAAGAACCAGAGATTGCCGGGAAGCAGCGCAAAGACCCTCGGCTACGTGCTGTCCTACGCGCCTGCGGCCTCCGGTCACGAGAAGCTGCGGGTGACGCGCGCGAAGACCGCCGTCAACGCCGCGGGCGGGTCGCACACGCTGTCGTTGAAGGTGACCTGAGCGGCGACGCACCGATCCCGTGCGCGGGAGCGGTTGTTTGCGATGCCGACGGGCGACTGCTGATGGTGCGCCGCGCCCACCAACCCGCGCAGGGCACGTGGTCCCTGCCGGGCGGGCGGATCGAACCGGGCGAAACCTCCGCTGAAGCCGCGGCCCGCGAGGTGGCCGAAGAAACCGGGCTGCAGGTGGAGATCGGCGAGCTGCTGACCACTGTGCAGATCGCGGGGTACGTCGTCGAGGACTTCGCCGCGACCGTCGTCGGCGGGGTGTTGCGACCGGGCGACGATGCCTGTGAGGTCCGCTGGTGTGCGCCTCGCGACCTGGCCACGCTGACTCTGTCGCCCGGATTGCGCGGCGAGTTGCGCAAACTCGGCTTCGGAGCACCCTGACCGCGGATGCCCTCAGACCGGCGGACGGACGATCCTGCCCGCCGCGACCGGCACGACCGATCCCGTCACTCTCGTCGCGGTCGCGATGCCGTCCACGCAGGTGACCACGCACGACAGGGTCGAGGGTCGGCCGACCTCAATCCCTTGCCGGACGACGTACGCCGACTCGCCGTCGGCCGCCACGTGTCCTTGCGCCGCGAGCCAGACTCCCAACGCCAGCGCGGCCGACCCGGTCGCCGGGTCCTCCGCCACTCCCACCCCTGGCGCAAACATCCGCAGGTGGGCGACGCCGTCGACGTAGGAGAACACCACGAGGCCGACGCTCGGAGGCAACTGGCGTAAGCGCGCCGAGTCGGGGACCGCGCGCGCCACCGCGTCCGGCTTGACATGCAGGTAGGCGAACTCGATCCCGACCCCGGCCCAGCGCAGCGGGTCGCCGACGAACTGCGACCCGTCGAGCCCGGCCGCGGCCAGCGCGGCGGTCGGCTCGTACTCCTCTCCCAGGTGCGGTTCTCCGCCGGCGAGAGTGACCGAGTCCGCCTCGAAGGTCAGCGGCAGGATGCCTGCCCCGCACTCTTGGAACACCGAAGGGCCGTGGACGCGGGACAACGAGCGCAGCACCCATGCAGCACCGATCGAGGGATGACCGGCAAAGGCAAGTTCGGCCCCAGGGGTGAAGATGCGCAGGCGATAGGTCGCCTCGGCCGACGTCGGCGTCAGCACGAAGCCCGTCTCCGAGAGGTTGAACTCCCCCGCCATCCGCTGCATCTGTTCGGTTGTCAGGTCGTCGGCGTCGAGAACGACCGCAAGCGGGTTGCCGGCGTACGCGCTGTCGGTGAAGACGTCGACCACGTGGTAGTCGAGCAGGTCGCCGGGCACGCTCATCCGGCGACGTTATCGAAGGACGGAGGCGCTGAACACTCGTTTGCCGCTGGCTCCGACGTCCCCGATCTGAGCGGGTTTGGCCGGTAACCTGCCGAACATGGCCACCGGCACGACCATGCGCGTTTTCCTGGCGCGCCTCGCCGGCCTGACTGTGTTGGACCCGCGCGCCGAACAAGTCGGGCGGGTCCGTGACGTCGTCGTGATCTTCCGGTCCGAGAACCAGCCTCCGCGCGTACTCGGGCTGGTGATCGAGGTGCAACCCCGGCGGCGGATCTTCATGCCGATGGGACAGGTCACCTCGATCGACGCGGACGCCGTGGTCGTCCGCGGCCGTGTCAACCTCCGGCACTTCGAGCGACGACCGGGCGAGACCTTGGCCATCACCGAACTCCTCGACCGAAAGGTGACGCTGATCGAGGACGGCACCGTGGTGACGGTTGCCGACGTCGGCATGGAGCAGAGCCGTACACGGGACTGGTTCCTCACCCGGGTGGCAGTGCGGACCACCGGTACCTTCCGGCGCCGGGGTCAGCTGAGCACGGTGGAGTGGACCGCGGTCGCCGGCCTCGCGCAGCCAGAAGAGCAACAGGGCGCGGCCAATCTGCTCGCCGCGTTCGAGCAGCTTCGGGCGCCGGACCTCGCCCACATGCTGCACGAGCTGTCACCCAAGCGTCGCGCCGAGGTGGTCGCCGCGCTCGACGACGAGCGGCTGGCCGACGTCCTGGAGGAGCTTCCCGAGGACGATCAGATCGAGATCCTCGCGTCGCTCGAAGGCGAGCGAGCGGCGGACGTCCTCGAGGCAATGGGTCCGGACGACGCGGCCGATCTGCTCGGCGAGCTCCCGGCCGACGAGGCCGAGCGCCTGCTGGCGCTGATGGAGCCGGAGGAGGCCGATCCCGTACGCCGGCTGCTCACCTACTCCGAGAACACCGCCGGCGGCATGATGACGAGCGAGCCGATCATCCTTGCGCCGGACGCGACCGTCGCCGAAGCGCTCGCCCGGGTCCGCGACCCGGAGATCTCCCCGGCGCTCGCCGCGCAGGTCTACGTCTGCCGCCCGCCAACCGAGACGCCGACCGGGAAGTACGTCGGGATCGCCCACATTCAGCGGCTCCTGCGTGAGCCGCCGTCCACGCTGGTGTCCGGGGTGGTCGACAACCAGATCGATCCGCTCGCCCCCGACTGCCCGTTGTCCGAGGTCACCGCCCACCTCGCGACTTACAACCTGGTCGCCGTACCGGTCGTCGACGACGCTGACCACCTGCTCGGGGCAGTAACGGTCGACGACGTGCTCGACCACCTGCTGCCCGAGGATTGGCGCGAGCGCCCTGCCGGTGAGGTGGGGATCGCCAATGGCACGTGAGGGAAGTGCCCGGGAGCGGCGCAAGAAGCATCAGGCCCGACTCGACCAGCCTCAGGATCTCCGCCGCGGGATCGCGCTTCCCAGCTACAACCCCGATTCGATGGGGCGGCTCTCCGAGCGAGTAGCGAGGTTCCTGGGCACCTGGCGGTTCATCGGCTACATGACGCTGTTCATCGCCCTGTGGATCCTCTACAACTTGGTCGCGCCGTCGGACCTTCGCTTCGACAGCTACAGCAACAAGTTCACGTTGCTGACCCTCATCCTGTCGTTGCAGGCCTCCTACGCAGCGCCGCTGATCCTGCTCGCGCAGAACCGGCAGAGTGACCGCGACCGGGTGCAGTACGACCGCGACCGCGCTCTGAACGAACGAGCGGTCGCCGACACCGAATACCTTGCCCGCGAGATCGCCTCGATCAGGGTCTCCCTCGGGGAGGTCGCCACCCGTGACTTCCTCCGCGGCGAACTCGCTTACCTGCTCGAGGAACTGAGCCCGACCGAGGACCAGGAGAGCCCGCAGAACTCGACGTAGGCTTGGTCGCACCATGACAGATGCCGCGATTGCGACCCCCGAGGCGGTTCACGCCGCACTGGCGACGGTGAAGGACCCGGAGATTCACCGCCCCATCACCGACCTGGGGATGGTCGACGACGTGGCAGTCGCGCTCGACGGCACCGTTCAGGTCGCCATCTTGCTGACGACCGCCGGCTGCCCACTGAAGGACCGGATCACCACCGACGTCACCGAAGCGGTGATGAAGGTCAGCGGCGTCACCAGTGTTCAGGTCACCCTCGATGTGATGAGCGACGAGCAGAAGCAGGCGCTGCGAGCCACGCTCCAGGGCGGCCGTGAGGCTCGCGCGATCCCCTTCGCCCAGCCCGGCTCACTCACCCGGCTCTACGCGATCGCGAGCGGAAAGGGTGGCGTCGGCAAGTCCTCGACCACGGCCAACCTCGGGGTCGCGCTGGCCGCCAAGGGACTGCAGGTGGGGATCGTCGATGCCGACGTGTACGGGCACTCGCTACCCCGGATGTTCGGTATCGACAACCCACCCGCGATCGTCGACGGGATGATCGTTCCGCCTGAGGCTTACGGCGTGAAGGTCGTCTCGGCCGGCATGTTTGTCGAGGGAAACCGGCCGATCGCCTGGCGTGGGCCGATGCTGCACCGGGCTCTCGAACAACTGCTCGCCGACGTCTTCTGGGGCGATCTTGACGTCCTGCTTCTCGACCTGCCGCCCGGCACCGGCGATATCGCGATCTCGACGGCACAACTCCTCCCGAACGCCGAGTTGATCGTCGTGACGACCCCGCAGGTCGCGGCCCGCGAGGTCGCCGAGCGCGCCGGGTCGATCGCGCTCCAGACCCACCAACGCCTCGCCGGAGTGATCGAGAACATGGCGGGATTGCCGTGTCCGCACTGCGGCGAGACGATCGACGTGTTCGGTGCGGGCGGCGGGCAGACCGTCGCGGACCGCCTCAGCGAGATCCTCGGTACGCCCGTCCCACTGCTCGGGTCCGTGCCGATCGACCCGAGGATGCGCGAGGGCGGGGACACCGGGCACCCCATTGTGTTGGCCGACCCCGGGTCGGACGCAGCGGTTGCGCTGACCGCGATCGCCGACGACCTGGGCAACCGCAGTCGCGGCCTCGCCGGGCGCCCGCTCTCCCTCAGCCCGGTGTAGTACACCGGCACCGCTGCCGCCTCGCGCCTACGGCGACTCGCTGAGAGCGTCGGTGAGAAGACCCACGAGCGCCTCGAGTTGCACGTCGACCGAGGACGCGATCTCCTCGTCGGATCCGTCCAGCGCCCGAGCTGCGAGCCCGGCCTTGTCGTCGATGAGTTCGGCGATCCGGGCGTCGATGGTTTGGGCGGCGATCACTCGCCACGCGGTGACCGGCTGGTCCTGACCGATCCGGTGCACCCGGTCGATGGCCTGGGTCTGCTCGGCGGCGGTCCAGGACAGTTCGGCCAGGACAACATTCGACGCGACCTGAAGGTTGATGCCGACCCCTGCGGCCATGAGCGAACACACGATCACCGCCACGTCGTCGTCCTTGACGAACGCGTCGATGTTCTTCTGACGCACTCGCGGGGTCTGGTCACCCCGAATCGAGGAGTAACCGATGCCGCGCTGGGCGAAGGTCTGCTCGGCCGCGTCCATCACGTCAATGTGCTTGGCGAAGAAAACCACCTTGCCGACGTTGTGGGAGAGCTGCGCGGCGTAATCCGCCGCCAGCACGGCCTTGGCCTGGCCGATCTTGCGCATCATCGTGAAGACGTTCTCGCCGCTGCCGTTCTCGTTGTCGTCCTGACGTTCGCGCGCGGCGACCTGACGGACCAACTCGTGATCGATCCCGACCGTCGTCGTCCCCTCGCGCTCGTCACGCGCAGCGACGGCACTGTGGTAACGGCGGAGCAGCCGACGAGCAAGCGCGCGCTCGGCGTCGCGGATCGAGCGACCGAGCGCGCCTTCGAGCTCGATCGGAAGGTCGGCAATCCGGCGGGCCGGGATATCCGCGGCAACATCGACCTTGCGGCGGCGCACGATGCCCAGTTCGATGACGGCTTGGCGGGCCGCTGGGTAGAAGTCGGGATCGACCGGGGTCAGGCCGGTCTCCTCCAACGCCTCCATCAGGTCCGGGCCGGGCTCCTTCTCACCGATCCAGCCCAGGAACTCCCAGATGGCGAGGAAGTCCTCGATGTCGTTGATCAACGGAGTGCCTGTGAGCGCCATCAGCAGCGGGCGGGCGATCCGGGCGCGGATCCGGTCGGAGAGTTCGAGAATGTGGCGGGAGCGCTGGGACGTCTTGTTCTTGATGAAGTGCGCCTCGTCGACAACCATGCCGCGAAAGCCGTGCCTGCCGAGCCACCCGACGTGACGGTCGAGGACGTCGTAGTTGACCACGACGATGTCGGCGAACGCATCGACGGTCTCCCCGTCGCTGTGCACGACCGTCACGGGATGCGTCGGGGTCCACATCTGCGCCTCGCGTGCCCAACTCGTCTTCACGACGTTCGGTACGACGACGAGCAGCGGGTAGGCGTCCGCGGCTTGCGCGGAGAGCAGCGCCTGGGCGGTCTTTCCCAGGCCGGGCTCGTCGGCGAGCAGGAAGGTGCGGTGACCGTCGGCGGCAGCGGCGACCACCTGGGCCTGGTGGGGCATGAGAGCCGGGCCGGCGAGGCCGGCGAGAAACGTCGGCGGCGGAAGCGGCATGCACGACGACACCCCGCTTCCGGCCTGCTCGAAAGACTTGAGCAACGGGCCGAGAAGCTCCCAGTTGGCGAGCACGCGCGGCCGGGCCTTCGGCCGCGGGGCCGCGGAGGAGTAGTCCGGTGCGAGGAACGGGTTGGACAGCTGGCGAGCGATCACAGACTGCGGGACGACTCGGCGCTCCACGCCCGGGGCGACCGGCTCGACCTCGCTCTTCTCGGGCTCGGGTGGCGCAGGCATGCCCGCCGCCTGCCGCAACTCGGCCATGACGCTGCCCGCTCCTGGAAGCAAGGCGGCGTCCTCGCTGAGCAGACCGAGGAGCGAGGCATCCCGGGCCGCCGCGCGGGCCAGCACGGTGGCGATGCCGTCGATGCGGGTCAGCTGCGTGTTGCGCTGCGACTCGCTCTGATCCTGCGTCTTGACTTGCTCGCGTAACTCGCGCACCAGCAGGGCGACCGCCTGGAAACGCACCCGGGTGGCAGCAGTGACGCGGTTCTGGGCGACCGCGAGCTCGGTCGACCGGGCCGCGTCGGCGAGCACCGGGATGGGCTGTCCCGGCTGAACCCGTCGGCGCTGGCGCGACTGTTGCGCCGGCGTCCGTCCGTTGGCGGACGATCGCCCACCCGTGGACGAACGTTGGCCCCTTCTGGCCACTGAAGTCCCTTCACCTGCTCACTTGCCGAGACCGGAGACCACCAATCGGACCCCGAACGACGCGCGCAGCCCGCACGCCGACCGCACCCAGCGCGATCACGGCCGATCCGACGTCGCCGTTCCCTCGAGGGGCGCAATGCGCTCGACGGCGCAGAACTGACGGCGACAGGTTTCCAGCGGTACCCCCCCATCGTAGCGTCGCATGGCGTCGATCGCCTCACCCGGGCGGATCCGGCTCGGCGTTACCGGTGACGACGGCATGGACGAAGCGCAGCTTGTCGATCACGGCCGGAGCGAGCACGAAGGGGTAGAGGTCGTCCTTGCCCATGGCCCGGTTCTCCGCATTGAGGGCATAGGTCAGCGGCAACCACGCCCGGATCAGCTCGTCGAACTCGTCGGCCTCGTCGACCGGGTCCACCACGAGCTGCGCGTCCCAGGCCACGGACAGGTCCAGATCAGGCCCGGCCACGCTGACCCCCCAGGCCACCGAGGTCTGGAGCGCGTCGCGGATGTGCAGGTAGTGCGCGAAGGTCTCCGCCCAGTCCTCCCAGGGGTGGGCGGTCGCGTAGTGGCTGACGTAGGTCGCAGTCCAGTCGGGATCCCCCGCCGACCCGTAGTGCCGGGAGAGCGCCTGTCCGTAGTCCTGCGTCTCGTCACCGAAGAGCCGGCGAAACCGGGTGAGGGACGGCGTTGCGTCGACCAGCAAGCCCCAGTACCAGTGACCGATCTCGTGACGGAGATGACCGAGCAGAGTGCGGTAGGGCTCGTCGAGGCGGGCGCGCACCCATTCGCGATGTGCATCGTCGCCCTCGGCGAGATCGATCGTGATCACACCGCCGTCGTGCCCGGTGGTCACCTGCTGGTACCGGCTGGACAGCAGGTCGAAGGCGAGACCGCGGGTTGGGTCAACCCGACGACTGGTGGTCGGCAGACCCAACCCGTCGAGCTGGAACAGCAGCCGACGCTTCGCCGCCTCCGCGCGCGCGAATGCGGCGACCGCCTCCTCGTCTTCATCCGGGGGACGAGTGCGAGTGAGCTCGCAGCAGCCGCACAGATCCTCGCCTGCACCCGTGGCGGCGAGCCAGTTGCAGCCGGCCGAGGCCAGATTGGCGCATGGTCCGAACTCGCGCCCGCTGCCGTCAACGTGGACGAGCCGCGTGCCACTCGCGACCAGGCTGACGATCTGGGCGGAGGCGCGGTCAAAAGCCAGCGCCGAGCCACACGTCACACACATGCTGTTCTCGAAGAACACGAGGCTACGGCAGCGCGGGCAGGCGAAGGCGCGCACCGCAGCCTCCTCTCACCGAACCCGGGTGACGTCCACGTGAACGCTCATGGCAGAGCGGGCACCGTGGGTCACGATGACCCCCTTGAGGGGCGGGACGTCGGAGTAGTCCCTACCCCATCCGGCGATGACGTACCGATTGTCGATGAACTGGTCGTTGGTCGGGTCGACGTGCACCCAGTCCAGACCCGGTACGCCGAGCGCGGCCCAGGCGTGAGAGGCGTCGACTCCCTGCAACTTCGGCTCCCCCGGCGGCGGCACGGTCTCGATGTAACCGCTCACGTAGCGGGCCGGAAGACCGACCGAACGCAGGCAGCCGACCAACAGTTGCGCGAAGTCCTGGCAAACCCCCTGCTTACGGTGCATCACCTCGCCGAGCGTCGTGCGGACGGTCGTGGAGCCGGCCACGTAGCGGAACTGCGAGTGGATCCGGTCGACGAGTTCGGTGACAGCGGCGCCCAGCGACCGCCCTGGGGTGAAACTGATGGCCGCGAACTCGCTCACCGACGCGGTCGTTCGGACCAGCGGCGAGGGCAACACGAACTCGTGCATGCCCACCTCGTCGGCCGCGCCCGCGACCGCCGCCTCCCACGTCAGCTCGTCCAGGGCTGCCCGGGAGGTGCCGGATCTGCGGACCTCAACCTCGCTACTCGCCGTGATCCGCAGCGATCGGTGGGTACGCCGAACCGTGTAGTACGTCGAGGTGTTGCCGTAGTAGTCGACGTGGCTACGTAGCTCGTCAGCACCGGGATCGAGCTCCAGGGCGCTAGCGATGACCGTCTGGCCGTGCGCCACGCGCGGCAGGAGGTGAGCCCGCCCGTAGCTCACGCTGACGTCCTCGGAGTACTCGTAACGCGTCACGTGCTCGACCCGATACGACACGGGTGATTCGGTGTGCGTCACACCGCCTCCAGCGACTCGAGATCCGTGATCGGCACGAGTTGCTGAACCGTACCGAGATGGGCGAAGTGGGTCTGTTCGAGCGTGCCGGCAAGGCTGTGCAGGTCGGCCACGAGCCGGTCGAGCGCCTCGCCGAGAGCGTCGCGACGACCGGTTTCGTCCGCGGTTGCCAGCGTCGCGCAGTCCACCGTTCGCAGCTGGGCGGAAATCGCCAGGACCTGCGCGTCAAGGTCCTTGGTCGCGGACGCCGGCGCGATCCGACGCAAGTCCGCGTCGAGCCGGTCGAGCTGGAACGCGACCGACCTCGGGTTGTCGCGGTCGTTGAGCAGCAGTTCGAGGACGGTTTGCGCGCCGGACTGCACCGGATAGCGGCGCCGGTGAGTGATGATGCTCTCGGCGGCAATCAGGACCGACTCCTCGACCAGCCGGTCGACACCTGCACTTCGGGACCTCACCAGGCAAGCGGAGAGCAGGCGGGCGACCTGAGCGGCTCGCTCGATCCGGCGGCCGGCGTCCATGAAGTGCCAGCCGGCGTCGCGGACCATGCTCTCGGCGGCAAGACCGGCGAACGCGAGCAGCGCTGCGCGCACCTCGGTCATCGCCGTCGCGACATCGACGCCTCCACCGTCGGGCCCGGCGAACTCCGCCGCGCCGGTCGACTCGGCAAACGGAGCAAGCACCGCTTCGACGTCGCTGAAGACACCCCACGTGTCGGTCGAAAGTTGGTCGCGACTTGCGTTCGACAAGTCGCGTACGCGACGCAGATCGTGGGCGAGGCTTCCTTCCCTGTCACCATCGCCGATAACGCTGACCAGCAGCGCGCGCGGATCGGCGCTGGGGTCCTCCGGCCGGGTCGCGGTGATGTCGAGCAATCCACGCAGCAAGACCTCGGCGCACTGCGGTACGGCGGGGTCGGCCTGCGGGTGGACGTCGTTCCAGCGGTTGTCCGTCACCGCGACCAGCCGGGAGATGTCCTCCGCGCGCTCGGCGTAACGACCGAGCCAGAACAGCGACTCAGCCACGCGTGGCGAGATCGCCGAGATGACCTGACCCGCCGATCCTTGCCCGGCGCTGAAGTCGCTCGCTGTGATCGCCGAGCTGGACAGCACCCACACGTCCTTGGCTTCCGCGCCCGTTTGGGCGGAGACGACCACCGATCCGACCCGGGATGCGGTGCGGCTCAGCCCGCCCGGCAGCACCCGGTAAGTCGAGGCGTCGGTGACGGCGAATGTCCGCAGACCGATCGCGCGCGGAACCAGGCCGCTGTCGCCGACCGCGGGTGTCGTGCTCGGCTGGACGGCCTCCTGGCCAACCCAGCCGGACGGGTTCGCCGCGATCCGGCGGGACAGCTCCTCCCGCTGCGCCGCGGACAACTCCCAACCGAACCGGCTGTTACGCACGATCTCGCGCGCGACCGGCTTGACCACCAGGCGGCCGAGGTTGGCGAGGACGTGCCGGCGCGACGCCTCGTCCCCGCACCACCAGGTCTGCACCGAGGGCAGGGCGAGGGACTGGTCCAGAAGGACCTCGCATAACCGAGGCAGAAAAGGAAACAGCGCGGGGTTCTCCAGGACGCCGGTGCCAATGCCGTTGACCACCGAGACCGTCCCGAGCCGGCTCGCCTCGAGGAGCCCCGGCACCCCGAGTTGGGAGTTCGGTCGCAACTCCAACGGGTCACAGAACCAGGCATCGACTCGGCGCAGGATGACGTCGACGGGCTCGAACCGGCCGATCGAGCGCTGCCAGACCTGACCCTCGCGAACCTCCAGGTCGGAGCCCTCAACGAGCGGGAACCCGAGCAGCGAGGACAAGAAGGCCTGGTCGAAGGCGGTCTCGCTGCCCGTTCCGGAGGTCAGGAGCACGATCCGCGGCACTTCGGAACGGGTCGGTGCAAGCGACTGGAGCGCAAGCCGCATGGCCTGGAAGAACGGTCCGATCCGGTGGATTCGGCTGTCCCGGTAGAGACCGGGAAGCGCGCGCGACACCACCCGCCGGTTAGCCATCGCGTAGCCGGTTCCCGAGGGTGCTTGAGTCCGGTCCGCGAGCACCTGCCAACCGCCGTCCGGCCCTCGGACCAGGTCGGCCGCACTCATGAACAACTGCCGGGCGCCGGGCAGCCGAATCTGGTCGGCCGAGCGGATGAATCCCTCGTGACCCAGCACGATCTCGGGCGGGATGATCCCTTCGATGAGCAGGCGGCGGGCACCGTAGAGGTCACTGAGGATGAGGTCGAGCAGCTCGCTGCGCTGGACCAACGCCGGCTCGAGGCGCTTCCACTCCGACTCCTCAATCAGCAGAGGAACCGGGTCGAGTGCCCAGGGTTCCTCGTGCTGAGCGCCGTACCGGCGATAGGTGACGCCGTCCTGGGCGAGCAGCGCCGCGACCTTGCGCTGCTCGTCGGCGAGGCCGGCCGGGCCGAGGAGCCGCAGCACCGATCCCACGTCACGCCACGTCTCGCGCACGCCATGGGCGGGATCCACCATCTCGTCCCAGGCGCTGGGCGCGCCAAGGCTCGGCGCCGCGTAGGACTCGACGACGTCTGACCCCGCAGCGCGTTCGCTCATCGGCTCACCGATACCGGCGCAGGTCGAGGGTGTACGGGTACTCCGCGCCGGATCCCGCCTCGATGATCTCGACGGGACCGGGCGTGTGACCGCCCTCGACGAAGCGCCCCGCGCGCCGCGCCTCGGCTTCTGCGGTGTTCACCGGATACCGGTCGTAGGCCCGCCCACCGGGATGGACGACGTGGTAGCGGAAACCGCCGATCGAGCGCTCGCTCCAGGTGTCGACGACGTCGAAGACCAGCGGTGCCTGCACGGCAATCGTGGGGTGCAGCGCCGACGGCGGCGACCACGCGCGGAAGCGAACGCCGCCGTAGCGGGTGGACCCGTGCGGGGTGGGGTGCAGGGGCACCGCGACCCGGTTGCAGGTGACGACGTGGCGGCCGACCGTCGCTCCGGCGACCTCGATCTGGACCCGCTCGACCGAGGAGTCGACGTAACGGGAGGTGCCTCCGGCGGACGCCTCCTCACCGAGGACGTGCCACGGCTCGATCGCGGACCGTAGCTCCAGCGTCACCGGACCGGCCGTGATCGAGCCGAGCCGCGGGAACCGGAACTCGACGAACGGGTCCATCCAGGTCGGGTCGAACGCGATCCCGTGCGCTCGCAAGTCGTCGATCACGTCGCCGATGTCGGCTGTGACGACCGCCGGTAGCAGGAAGCGGTCGTGCAATGCGGTGCCCCATCGCACCAGCGCTCCGCGATACGGCTCGGCCCACAAGCGCGCGACCAGCGACCGGATCAGCAGCGCCTGGACCAAAGACATCTGCGGGTGGGGCGGCATCTCGAAGCCGCGCAGCTCCAACAGACCGAGTCGGCCCCGGGGGGAGTCGGGGCTGTACAGCTTGTCGATGCAGAATTCGGCGCGGTGGGTATTGCCGGTCACGTCCGTCAGCAGATGCCGCAACGCACGATCGACGACCCACGGCGATGCCTGCCCATCGGCGTCGACCAGGCGGTCGATCTCGGCAAAGGCGATCTCGAGCTCGTAGAGGTAGTCGTGGCGGGCCTCATCGACCCGCGGCGCCTGGCTCGTCGGTCCGACGAACCGACCGGAGAACAGGTAGGACAGCGCCGGATGGTGCTGCCAGTACGTGAGCATGCTGACGAGCAACCCGGGCCGGCGTAGCAACGGACTATCCGCCGGGGTCGGCCCGCCGAGAGTGATGTGGCTGCCCCCACCGGTGCCCGTGTGAGTCCCATCGAGCGCGAACTTTCCCGTGGTCAGGCCGTTGGACCGGGCAAGTGCGTCAAGGGTGGTGGTGATCTCGACCAGCTCCGGCCAGGACGCGGCAGGCTGGACGTTGACCTCAATCACCCCCGGGTCCGGCGTCACGGTGAGGGAGGCGGTGCGAGGGTCAGGGGGAAGTGGGTAACCCTCCAGCACGACCGGTACGCCGACCTCGAGCGCCACCGCCTCGATCACCGCGAGCAGGTCGATCGCGTGCTCGAGTTCCTCCAGCGGCGGCAGGAATACCCACAGGTGCTCGTCGCGGGCTTCGACGACCAGCGCCGTCGTCGGTGCCTCCTCGACCGGAGTGACGGTCGCGGGTTTCTCGATCCAATCGGCCGGCACGGGAAGGGGCTCGCCGGCGGTGAAGGGCGCGGTCTCGGGACGACCGGGCGGCGGGGTCCAGGCGAGCGAGTCGAGTGGCAGCCGGAGCCCGGCAGGAGAGCTCCCCGGACGCAGGACGAGCCGACCCCGGCGGAACCGCCAGCGAGCGGTCGCCCACCCGGTACCGTCATCCCGGCGGTGCAGCGGGATGACCCAGGCGGTGGGATCGCGGCGGGCGGCGTCGATCCGGGCGGTCAGGTCGATCCGATCATCGGCGCCAGCCGGCGTACCCGGCTCGAGGTCGACCTCCGGCGGGTTGCCGGCAGGAAGACGCGCCTCGTCGGCCAACCGGCTCAGCTCGTCCTCGAAAGCGGGGAGCACGAGGTCGTCGCTGATCCCGAGACGCAGCGCAATCTCGCGCGCGACCTCGGCGACCTGACGAGCGCCGACCGGCGGCACCGGTGGGGTTGCCGGGTCGCCGAGCAGTGCGGGCGACGTCCACAACGGGGTGCCGTCGGTCCGCCACGTGATCGCGATCTGCCAGCGCGGCTGCGCCTCACCCGGATACCACTTGCCCTGACCGTGATGGAGAACCCCGCCAGGTGCGTAGTGACGTTTGAGGTCAGCCGCGAGCGCGGACGCGATCGTGCGTTTGTCCGAACCGTCGGCGGCGATCGTCCACTGCCGCGACTCGCGATCCGAGGCGGAGACGAACGTCGGTTCGCCACCGATCGTGAGCCGCACGTCACCCGCGTCGAGCAACTCATCGACGTGGTCGCCGAGGGTGAGCACCGACTCCCATTGGGGCGCGGTGTAGGGGCTGGCCGGCCGGGGATCCTCGCGGAAGCGTCTGACCTTGTTGGTCGCCTCCATCTCGGTGACACATGGCCCGACCGTGCCGGTGATCGGCGCGGAGTCCGCCGGCATCGGAGTGGCGGACAGCGGGATGTGTCCCTGCCCGGCAAACAGACCCGAGGTCGCGTCCAGGCCGACCCAACCGGCACCGGGCAGGTAGACCTCGGCCCAGGCGTGCAGGTCGGCGAAGTCGGTACCCGATCCGCCGTCCTGCGGGTCGTCCGAGGCGAGCTGGACGAGATAGCCGGAGACGAACCGCGCGGCCAGGCCGAGCCGGCGAAGCGCCGCGACCAACAGCCATCCGCTGTCCCGACAGGAGCCGACCCCGCGCCGCAACGTCTCGTCGGGTGAAAGAACGCCTGCCTCCATGCGCAGCGAATACTCCACGGACCCGGCCACCTGCTGGTTGAGCTCAGCAAGGAACGCCACCGTCGGCTCGGGGTTGCGGCCAGAGAAGCGGGAGAGCCACTCGGTCAACGCCGGCCCCGGGCCGGTGCCGAGATCCGGTTCGGCGACCGGTCGCAGGTAGGGCTCGAGGTCCGCCACCAGGCCCGACGGGTAGTCGAACGGGAAGGTCTCCGCGTCAGGCTCGACGAAAAAGTCGAACGGGTTGATGACGGTGAGGTCCGCCACCAGGTCGACCGTGAAGGACAGCTCGTCTGACTTGTCCGGAAACACGATCCGAGCCACATGGTTTCCGTAGACGTCCTGCTGCCAGTTGATGAAGTGCTGAGCCGGCATGACCTGCAGCGAGTACGCCGCGATCGGCGTCCGGCAGTGCGGAGCGGGGCGGAGCCGGACGAGGTGAGGCCCGATCTCGACCAGCCGGTCGAACCGATAGGTCGTGGCGTGCACGAGGGATACCTGGACCGCCACAGCGCAAGCCTACGGACGCCGGTGTTACGGGCGTCTTTCGACCGGGCCGGACTCGCTCAGGTGGCGTCCGGGTCGAACGGGGGCCGCTCGTCGGGGGCGAGCGTGCTCACCGCACCGACCTTCGCTCCGTCCGGGGCCGGGGAGGGGTCGTCCTCACCGAACAGCGCATCCTGGACGATCCGGCGCGGATGCAGCGAGCGCAGATCCAGGTCGGCCATTTCCGGTCCGAGCTCGGCCTTGAGGTCGCTTGCGGCACCTCGTGCCATATCCCGGAACTGCCGGATCAGCCGGCCGAGGTCGCCCATCACCTTCGGGAGGCGATCCGGCCCGATGACGAGGAGTCCGACCACGGCGAGGACGAGGATCTCTCCCCACCCGACACTGTCGAACATGGATCAAAGCCTACGGCGAACTTCCGGATTGGGAAACGGCCGGAGGGCCCGCCTGTGGGCACCTATTAGGTGCTCTTCATCGAGGCGAGGACGAGGCTGACCGTTGCGCGCGACCCGTCGCGAACGTAGGTCAGGGTGATTGTCTGGCCGGGGACATGGCGACGAACGGCCACAATCAGGTCGTCGGCGTTGGTCACCTTCTCGCCATTGACCGCGACGATGACATCGCCCGGCCGCAACCCGGCCTTCGCGGCCGGACCGCCCGGGGTCACGGCGGCCGTGTCGCTGGTGGTGGACGGTTCGATTCGCGCACCGGATCCGGAGTAGTTGGGGTCGAGGTTGACGCCGATGATCGCGTGGGTCGAATAGCCCTGGCTGATGATCTGGCTGGCGATCCGCCGCGCCTCGTTGATCGGGATCGCGAATCCGAGCCCGATGCTGCCCGACTGCCCGCCACTGATGTCGCTGCTGGACAGTGACGCGATGGCGGAGTTGACGCCGACCACCTGGCCGGCAATGTTGACCAGCGGGCCGCCCGAGTTGCCGGGGTTGATCGCGGCGTCGGTCTGGATCGCGTCGATCACGTCCGCGGCTGAGCCTTCTCCCCCGGCTTCCACCGGACGGTTCAGGGCGCTGACGATCCCGCTCGTCACGGTTCCGGCAAGTCCGAGCGGAGATCCGACGGCGATCACCGGATCCCCGACGGCAAGCCGGTCTGAGTTGCCGAGCGCCGCCGGATGCAGGCCGTGAACGTTGGCCTTCACGACCGCAATGTCATCGACCGAATCCGGCTGCCCGACGACGGTCGCCGGCACCCTCGACTTGTCCGGCAGGATGACCGAGAGCTTCCCGCCGTTCTTCGCGGCGGCAATGACGTGGTTGTTGGTCAGGATGTATCCCGAGGGGCTGAGCACGATCCCGGATCCGGTGTCACCACCGGAGGTGGTCCTGACCTCGATCGACACGACGCTTGGCACGACCCGCGAGGCCACCCCCGCGATCGACTTCGGCGCCCGTTCGACGTCGCCGCCGTCAGAGGTCGGAGAGCCGATCGTGATCGAGGCAGGGCGACTGTCGGAGGCGGTGTGCCGACCGACCACCCCACCGATCATGCCGCCCACCAACGCCGCGACCGCCACCATGATCGCGACCGCGGTCCACGACCCTGGCCCTGCTTGCCGTGGGCGCGGATCGGGTGAGGGAACGGGCGGCGGTACCGCCCAAGGGCTCGGGGGCGCCGACGGCGAGGCCCAGGCCGACTCGCCGTGCTGCGGCGACGGGGGCGGCCAGGGCCCGGGCTCGGTCATAGCCACCATTGTCGTTCACGTACCAGGAGCCTCGGATGGCCGCCACTACCCTGTGACCGTGAACGAGCGAAGTGAGGCTGAGATCGCGCTCGACAACCGCGCCTTCACCGAGTCGTGGCTAGTCGAGGATCAGCCGACCCTCGACGCTCGGCCTCGCGGCGAGGACCTCGGAGCAGTGCCGATCGGAGCGGGCGGTGGTGCGGTCCTGCGCTTTCTCGCCGCCTGTATTGGTGCTCGAGCCGTGATCGAGGTCGGCACCGGCGCCGGCGTGTCGGGCACCTGGCTACTGCGAGGGATGGCACCAGACGGTGTCCTCACCTCGATCGACCGGCAGCCCGAGCATCAGCAGGTGGCGAAGCAGACCTTCGTGCGGGCGGGTTTTGCGGCCAACCGGTTTCGGCTGATCAGCGGTCCCGCCCTCGAGGTTCTCCCCCGGCTGACCGACGGCGCGTACGACCTGGTGTTCCTCGACGCAGCCAAGTCGGAGTACTCCGACTACCTCACCGAGGCCCTGCGGCTGCTTCGGCCCGGCGGGATTCTCGCGGTCGACAACGCCCTGTGGCACGGTCAGGTGGCCGACCCGGCGAGCCGGGACCCGGACGCGGTCGCTATCCGCGACCTGTTGCGCCGGGTTCGCGACGACGACCGACTGACGCCGCTCCTTCTGCCCAGCGGTGACGGCCTGCTGGCGGCCCTGGTCGGGGAGGCCGTGCCGGTCAGTCCACCGGAATAACGTGACCCTTACCCAAGACGACCACGCCGCCGTCGCTGACGTGGAAGCCGCGAGCTCGGTCCGCCGCATGATCGACCCCGATCGTGGTCCCCGGCGGCACGAACACCCCCTTGTCGATGATCGCCCGGCGCAGGACTGACCCGCGACCGATGTCGACACCATGGAAGATGACGCACTCGTCAATCTCGGATCGCGAGTGGACATGCACTCCCGGCGAGAGGACCGATCGGCGGACGATCCCTCCCGACACGATGCAACCGGGTGACACGAGCGACTCGATCGCGCTGCCCGTCCGGCCGGGCTCGCCGTGCACGAACTTCGCCGGTGGCAGCGACGCGGAAGTGTTGAGGATCGGCCACTGCCGGTTATAGAGATCGAACACGGGCCAGGTTGACACCAGGTCCATGTGTGCATCGTGGAACGCATCGATGCTTCCGACGTCTCGCCAGTAACCCGCGTCCCGTGGTGTCGCCCCGGGCACAACGTTCGTGTTGAAGTCATAGACCTGGGCGTCCCCGGCGTCGACCAGCGCGGGAATGACGTCACCACCGAGATCGTGGTTGGACTCCTCGTTGAACGCATCCCGCTTGACCGCGTCGAGGAGTACCGACGTGGTGAACACGTAGTTGCCCATCGAGGCGAGGATCAGATCCGGATCGTCGGGAAGTCCGGGCGGATCGACCGGCTTCTCGAGGAACTGGTCGATCGTTCGACCATCCGCAGTCGAGATGACACCGAAGGACTCCGATTGATCGCGCGGGGCGCGCAGCGCGGCAACGGTGACGCCGGCCCCGGACGCGATGTGCTGGTCGATCATCTGCCGCGCGTCCATGCGATAGACGTGATCGGCACCGAACACAACGACGTGAGACGGGTTTTCGTCGTACACCAGATTCAAGGACTGGTAGATCGCGTCGGCCGACCCGGCGAACCACTTCGGACCGAGCCGCTGCTGGGCCGGGACCGGCGTGACGTAGTCGCCCATGAGCGAGGACATCCGCCAGTTCGTCGACACATGCCGGTTGAGCGAGTGGGACTTGTACTGCGTGAGAACGACGATCCGGTGGAGCTCGGAGTTGACCAGGTTGGACAACACGAAGTCGATCAGCCGGTAAATGCCGCCGAAGGGCACGGCAGGCTTCGCGCGATCCGCGGTCAGTGGCCACAGCCGTTTACCCTCGCCCCCCGCGAGGACCATGCCGAGCACGCGTCGCTGGGCCACGTCGCCATCCTCCCAGGGCGCTACCGGCGAAATGCCGCGACCCGGCCCGGGTCGGCAGAGAAGGCCTCGAGCAGTCGAAGGAACGTGCGCACGCCGAACCCGGTCGCTCCCTTCGTCACCTCGTCCTCGTCCCCATCGGCTCGCGCCGGACCGGCAACGTCGAGGTGCGCCCACGCCGTCGACCCGACGAACTCCCGGAGGAACAGGGCGGCAGTGATCGACCCGCCGCTGTAGCGATACCCGGGATCGGGGATGTTGCGGAGGTCGGCGACGTCGGACTCGATGGCCTCGCGATAGTCCGCTTCGAGGGGCATCGGCCAGAGTCGCTCGCCGCCGTTCGAGGCGGCCTCGACCAGGGCGTCCCGTAGCCCATCGCTGGTTGAGTACAGCGCCCCGTGCCGCTTTCCGAGTCCGAGGGTGGCCGCGCCGGTCAGCGTCGCGATGTCGATCAGCACATCCGGATCCAGCCGCGCGACGGCATATCCCAGGGCGTCCGCGAGGACGATCCGCCCCTCAGCGTCGGTGTTCAGCACCTCGTCGGTGCGGCCGTCGTAGTGGGTGATGACGTCACCCGGGCGCATCGACGACGCTCCCGGCATATTCTCCGCGATCGGCACCAAACCGGTCACCGCGACGCGGATCCCGAGGGCGGGGAGGGCGGCCATCGTGGCGATCACGGCCGCGCCGCCGGCCATGTCCGTCTTCATGCCGGGCATCGAGTCGGCCGGCTTCAACGACAAGCCACCGCTGTCGAAGCTGATCCCCTTGCCGACCAGGACGACGTGACCGGCAGAGCCCTGTGGCGCCCAGGTCATCTCCACCAGCCGAGGCGGATGCGCCGAGCCCTTGCCGACGGCAAGGATGCCCCGGAACCCCTCGACCGCGAGCGCGAGCTCGTCGCGGATGGTCACGGCGACGCCGCTGTCGGCGCAGAACTCACGTGCCTGCTCGGCGAGCCATTGCGGCGTCTTCGTCAGCGAGGGCGTGTTGGCGAGATCGCGGGCACGACCGACCGCAGCGCGCACCGCGGCAGCCCGACCGAGCTCGGCACGCACCTGGTTCGGATCGTCGACGACGAGGCGAACCCGCTTGAGCGCGGCCGGCTTGGCCGACCCGCCGGAGAACGTGTACGACGCGAGGCCAACGGCTTCGGCGATCGCACGGACGGCGCCGGGATCGCGCCCCGTCGCCAGGGTCGTCGCGAGCGACTTCGACCCGGAGGCCTTGCGCACAACTGCTGCGGCGGCCTTACGCAGGGCGGACTCGGTCTCCTCGCCGACGCCGGCGAGCAGCACCGCATCCACCCCGTCGCGATGAACTGGGACCACGGTGACCTCGCCGGCGCGTCCGGTGGCCTTCTCCGCGCGCAACCGCGCCCGCGCATCGATCCCGAGGGACTCCAGCGCCTGCGCGCCGTCGCCGACCGTCGGTGGGCCGCTCTTCGCCGGACGTACCGGGATCGCCAGGGCCGCACCCGCACCGAGCAGCGGGCCAGGGGAGACGCCGACCGTCAGTGCCACCGTCGTGTCCGAGACGACGACGTCAGCCGACGGCTGTCTTGAGCGCGTCCCCCAGAGCCGTGGCCTCGGCAGGCGTCAACTCGACGACCAACCGGCCGCCACCCTCAAGCGGAACGCGCATCACAATGCCGCGCCCTTCCTTTGTCACCTCGAGCGGACCATCGCCCGTCCGTGGCTTCATGGCGGCCATGCGCGTGCTCCTTCGGTCGTGAAATTTGCTGCGAGACACCATTATCGCGGACATTCGCACCGGCCAGCCACACGTATCCCCAAAATCGGTCCGTGAGGGCACCGCCGAGCACCGCGCAGGCGCCCGCACGGGATCGTGGCCGCTGCGCTCCGAGGGCAGGATGCAAGACTGCGAGGACACCCACGGAGGAGTCAGGCATGAGTGACGAGATCGACTTCGTCGTGACCGACGGAGTCGCGACCATCACCCTCGACCGCCCCCAGGCGCTCAACGCCCTGACGGTGGCGCTCAAGGAGAGCCTGCTGGGGGCGCTGCAGATGGCCCGCACCGACGACCTCGTTCGCGCGATCGTCCTGACCGGTGCCGGCCGAGGATTCTGTGTCGGCCAGGACCTCGCCGAGCACGCGGCCGGGCTCACGGCCGGCGACACCGAGCTGACCACGGTGACCGAGCACTACAACCCGATCATCGAGGCCTTGACCTCGCTCCCGAAGCCGGTGATCGCGGCGGTCAACGGTCCGGCGGCCGGTGCCGGCGCCGCCCTCGCGTTCGCCTGCGACATCCGGATCGCCGCAGAAGAAGCCAGTTTCCTCATGGCGTTCGCGAGAGTCGGCCTCGGGCCCGACAGCGGCGCGTCCTGGACGCTGCCGCGGCTGGTCGGCTCGGGGCGCGCGCTGGCAATGCTCCTCCTGGCCGAGCCGGTCGCCGCGCAAGCGGCACTCGAGATGGGCTTGGTCAGTGCCGTGGTGCCCTCCGCTGATCTTCTGGGCGTGGCGGGAGCGCTCGCGACCAAGCTCGCCACCGGTCCCGCCGTTGCCTACGCCGCGATCAAAGACACCGTCAAGTTCTCCGCGTCGCATTCGCTGCGCGAGAGCCTCGCGAACGAGGCAGTTGCTCAGGCGCGGTGTGGGGCGACGATCGACCACCCGAACGCGGTCAACGCGTTCCTTGCAAAGGAACCCGCCGCGTTCATCGGTCGGTGACCACGAAGCGAGCGAGCGGTTACCGAACCCAACATCCGGCGAGATGGTCATTGACGAGGCCGGTCGCCTGCATCAATGAGTACGCCGTCGTCGGCCCGACGAAGCGCAGCCCGTGACGTTTCAGCGCCTTGGACATCGCCAGGGACTCCGGCGAGGTGGACCGCACCTCCGCAAGCGTGCGCGGCGCACGCCGCTGCCGGCTCGGGGCGAATCCCGACACGAACCCAAGAAGTCCGCCCGGAAGGGTCATCGCGGCTCGCGCGTTGCCAATCGTCGCCTCGATCTTCGCCCGGTTGCGAACGATCCCGCTGTCGGTCATCAGTCGAGCCACATCGTCGCCTCCGAACCCCGCGACCGCGGACAACGAGAACTCCGCGAAAGCGGCCCGGAACCCCGGGCGCTTTCGCAGGATGACCAGCCAGGACAGACCCGACTGAAAGCCTTCGAGGGTCAGGCGTTCGAACATCTCGTCATCCGTGTGCAGCGGCCGTCCCCACTCGTCGTCGTGGTAGGTGACGTAGTCGGGGGTGGACAGCGCCCACGGACACCGAGCGTGCCCGTCCTCTCCGCGGCGCGGACCGCTCATCGGGGCGCTAGCGCCCGGGCGGCTCGGCGGACCGCATCGACGCCTCGATCCGTTCGAGCGCCGCGTCGACGTCTTCCATCCGGTAGCCGCGAAGTCCGGTGCGAAAGCGCAGACCCGCGACGTCGTCGGCGGTCAGCGCTCGATCGGGTATGCCGAGATCAGGGTGGTCGACGACCTCCTCGCTCATCCCGCCATCGCGGGCCGACAGGAGCACAGCGAGCCCGACCAGCACGGCCACGCCGACAATCAGGATCGCGACCAGTGCCACGCACCCATCGTGGCACGCCTCATGCCGGCAGGGCGTCGAACGCCTCCGGGATTGCGGTCGCCCACGCGATCGCCTCAGCCGCGGTCCGGCCGGCAAAACCTGCCGCGAGAAAATGGTCAAGCTGACTGCGAAGCGGGTCGAACACCCCATCCGGATCGAGCACGACGACCGGCTTGTCGTGCATCCCGAGGACCCGAGCGGTCCAGATCTCCAGAAGTTCCTCGAGCGTCCCCAGGCCACCCGGTAGGACGAGGAAGCCGTCCGCACGGCGATCCATCTCGGCCTTGCGACTGCGCATGTCCGCGGTCACGACGAGCTCGTCGGCCTCGACATCAGCCACCTCGCGGGCCTTCAGGGCGTCCGGGATCACCCCGACCGTGTGCGCTCCACCGGCCCGCGCCGCCACGGCGACCGCACCCATGCACGACACGCTGCCGCCACCGCTGACGAGACTGTGACCGCGGGCCGCAAGCTCCGTGCCGACCGCGTGCGCAAGCTCGACGTAGCGACCGGGAATGTGCTCGCTGGAGGAGCAGAACACGCAGATCGTGGCCATCGGTCGATGGTCGCTCAGCCCGGTCGGCCGGCCTGGCTCTCTCGGATCAGGTGCACGATCTCCTCGATGTCATCGCTGACCTTGATCAGGTCGAGATCCGCGGCAGAGATGGTGCCGTTCGCGACCATCGACCCCCGCAACCAGTCGATCAGCCCCTGCCAGTAGGCCGCGCCGTAGAGAATGACCGGGAAGGACGTGACCTTCTTGGTCTGCACGAGAGTCAGCGCCTCGAACAGTTCATCCATCGTCCCGAACCCACCCGGAAGGGCAACGAACGCTTGGGCGTACTTCACGAACATCGTCTTGCGGACGAAGAAGTATCGGAAGTTCACGCCCACGTCGACCCAGTCGTTCAGCGCCTGCTCGAACGGCAACTCGATGCCCAGTCCGACCGAGACGCCGCCGGCTTGCGTCGCACCTTTGTTGACCGCTTCCATGCACCCCGGGCCGCCGCCGGTGATCACGGCCCAGCCGTCGCGCGCGAGGGCCGCCCCGAGTCGCTCACCCGCGGCGTACTCGGACGTCCCGGCGGGAGTCCGCGCCGATCCGAACACGCACACCGCACGCGGAAGCTCGGCGAGCAGCCCGAAACCCTCGACGAACTCGGCCTGGATCCGCAGTACCCGCCAGGGGTCGGTGTGCACCCAGTCCGACGGGCCGCGGTAGTCCAGCAAGCGCTGGTCGGTCGTCGACTCGACCACTTGGTCGCGGCGCAGCACCACCGGGCCGCGCTGACGTTCGGGGGGATGTTCCGAGTCGGTCGTCACCATCTGAGGGAGGCTATCTTCCGCTCCGGTCACCCGACCAAGTAGCCGCGCAGCATTCGCTCGCACTCGCTGATGAGCGGCACCTCGACGTACTCCTCGCGCGTGTGCGCGAGGTTCGGATCGCCCGGGCCGAAGTTGACCGCGGGGATACCGATTGAGGCGAAGCGCGCGACGTCGGTCCAGCCGAGCTTGGCGCGCGGCTCGCCGCCGATCGCGGACAGGAACTCCGCGGCCGCGGGCTCGCGCAGGCGTGGAAGGGCGGCCGGGGCGGAGTCAGTCAGCACGCATTCGAACGGCGCGAGGAGCTCCTGGACGTGCGCCAGCGCCTCCTCTTCGGTCCGGTCCGGGGCGAATCGGTGGTTCACGGCGATCGTGCAGCGGTCCGGCACCACGTTGCCGGAGACGCCGCCCTCGATCCGGACCGCGTTGAGCCCTTCGCGGTACTCGCAGCCGTCGATCTCGACCCGCCGTGGCTCGTAGGCCGACAACCGCGAAAGAACCTCACCGGCAGCGTGGATGGCGTTGTTTCCCAGCCAGGAGCGAGCGGAATGCGCCCGCTTGCCAGTCGCCACGACGAGAACGCGCAGCGTGCCCTGGCAGCCCGCCTCGAGCCGGTTCGCGGTCGGTTCCATCAGGACCGCAAGATCCGCGCGAAGCCAGTCCGGGGAGTTGCGCAGCACCCGGCCGAGGCCGTTGTGCGCAGCGTCGGTTTCCTCGTTGTCGTAGAACAGCCACGTCACGTCGTGGCGGGGCACGTCGAGGGCGACCGCGAGGCGCAACATCACCGCGATGCCGGCTTTCATGTCCGAGGTCCCGCAGCCGTAGAGCCGATCGCCGTCTCGGCGGCTCGGCAGGTTGTCAGCGACCGGGACCGTGTCGAGGTGGCCAGCGATCACGACCCGGCGTTCGCCACCCATCGTCGTCCGCGCCATCACGGCGTCACCGTCGCGGTCGACCGACAGATGAGGCGCCGCCCGCAAGGTGGCCTCGACGTCATCGGCAAGGCGGGTCTCCCCACCCGAAGGCGAGGGAACGTCGACCAGCGTTGCGGTGAGCACGTCAGCAGCCAGACCCACGTCGATCACGCCACCACCGTAGGCTGACCTCGTGGGATTCCGCGACGAAGCCGCCTCGGGGATCGGGGTGGCGACCCATGACACGGCCGGTCGGCTGCTCGATGTCTGGTTCCCGGCCCCGACACTCGGTGCTCAGCCCCACGAACCGTCGGCCCGGCTCGACCCGAGCGTGGACGAGATTCGCGGGGTGCATGTCCGGCGGATCGTCGTCCACATCGCCAGCCTCGCCGCACCCCCCTCTGACGCTGCGGACGTCTACCTGCGCCTGCACCTGCTCTCCCACCGCCTGATCCAGCCTCACGACGCGAACCTCGACGGCGTCTTCGGTCTGCTCACCAACGTCGCGTGGACCTCACTCGGGCCGGTGGCCGCCGATGACGTCGAGGAGGCCCGCCTACGGGCCCGCGCGGCCGGGGTTCGGATGCAGGTGTACGGCGTCGATAAGTTCCCGCGGATGACCGACTACATCGTGCCCTCGGGGGTTCGCATCGCCGACGCGGACCGGGTCCGGCTCGGCGCGCACCTCGCGGCGGGCACCACCGTCATGCACGAGGGTTTCGTCAACTACAACGCCGGCACGCTCGGTGTTTCGATGGTCGAGGGTCGGATCTCCGCCGGGGTAGTGATCGGCGACGGCACCGACGTCGGCGGTGGCGCCTCGATCATCGGAACGCTCTCCGGTGGCGGCAACATCGTGGTGTCGCTCGGCAAACACTGCCTGCTCGGCGCCAACTCGGGCATCGGGATCCCGCTCGGTGATAACTGCGTGGTCGAGGCCGGGTGCTACGTGACGGCCGGCTCGAAACTGACGCTCCCGGACGGGAGCGTCGTGCCGGCCAGGCAACTGTCCGGGATCGACAACATGCTGTTCTGGCGCAACAGCACGACCGGGGTGCTCGAGGCCCGGCCGCGAAGCGGCCCCTGGGGCGGGCTGAACGTCGCGTTGCACGCGCAATGAAACGGAGCGTTGCACGCGCAGTGAAACGGAGCGTTGCAGTGAACGACGCGTTAGCCCCGCAGTGAACGACGCCCTCGTGGTCGAGACGGCCGACGTCCGATCCGCCGAGGTCGGAGCGCTCCTCGCGGCGTACTTTGCTGAGATCCGGGCGGCATTCGGGTTCGATCCGGCGCATGTCTCAGCGAGCGAGCCGGAGGAGTTCGATGCGCCGCGCGGAAGGTTCCTTCTCGCCCGGACGGGTGAGACACCCGCCGGCTGCGCAGGGGTGCGACTGCTCGATCCGCAGACCGCGGAGATCAAGCGGATGTGGGTGAATCCGGCGCTGCGCGGGCGGGGCGTCGGCCGCACGCTGCTCGGCGCGCTCGAGAGCGCCGCGATCGAGCTGGGGGCGCGACGCGGGGTACTCGATACCAACGGAGCGCTGTCCGGGGCGCTCGCTCTCTACCGTTCCGCGGGGTGGACCGAGGTGCCGGCGTACAACGACAACCCGGACGCCACCCACTGGTTCGCCAAGAACCTCGACCGAAGCTGACCGCCGCGGGTTAGCAGATCCGGCGAAGGAGGCCAGTATCGAGGTCGAAGATGAACCCCGCGGCCGCGAGGCCAGACAGGTAGGGCCACGCCCGGATCCGGGTCACGTCCTCGCGGACCGCGGCCGGCTGGTCGGACGTGGTGAGAAAGGACAGGCTCGCG